>CALXDC010000023.1 GCA_944386975.1 uncultured Oscillospiraceae bacterium
TCGTGGCAGCCGCAGGTGCACTCGGGGCCGTGGTCGTGGTGGTGCGCATGCGCGTGGGCGTGACGGGCCTCCTCCAGAAGCTCCTCCTCCAGCTCCCCCTTCCGATCCATGGCGGAGAGAATCTGCTCTCCGCTGAGCTGGTCCCAGGGGGTGGTGATAATGGGGGCCTTGGGGTTCTTCTCCCGCAGCATGGCCACGGCAGCCTCCAGCTTCTCCCCGTCCATCTTCTGGGTGCGGCTGAGAACGATGGTGCCGGCATGCTCCACCTGGTTGTTGTAAAACTCCCCGAAGTTCTTCATATAGACCTTGCACTTGGTGCCGTCGGCCACGGTGATGGCGCTGCCGAGGGCCATGTCCGGCTCCCTTACCGCCACATCGGCCACCGCCTTCAGCACATCGGACAGCTTGCCCACGCCGGAGGGCTCGATAAGGATGCGGTCGGGATGGAACTGCTCCATCACCTGGTGCAGCGCCTTACCGAAGTCCCCCACCAGGGAACAGCAGATGCAGCCGGAGTTCATCTCGCTGATCTGGATGCCTGCGTCCTTGAGGAAGCCTCCGTCGATGCCGATCTCTCCAAACTCATTTTCGATCAGCACGATCTGCTCCCCCTTGAGGGCCTCCTCCAGCAGCTTTTTGATCAGGGAGGTTTTTCCCGCCCCCAGGAACCCGGAGATCACGTCTACTTTTGTCATGAATACGCCTCATTTCATTATTTTCTGCAGTATATCCTACACCATTTTTTTAAAATTGCAAGAGGATTCCGCCCTGCGCCGCAAAATTTCCCCCACTCCTCCAATCGAGACGCACCATATTCCAAATTCCAGGTGGAATTTCCCCAAATTTTCCCCGTTTTTTCCAACAAAAGCGGTTGCGAAACCGCCCTTCCCTGTGCTATACTCTCTCGGGATTCTTCCCCAGTACACTACAGGAGGTACGCCATGTGTCCCCATCCTGACCGCCAGTCGGTGGACTACGCCAATGAATATCTCAGCAATGCCCTGTCCATCGGAGAGCAGATGCTCCGCTCCGGCGCGGAGGTGAGCCGGGTGGAGGACAGCATCCGCCGCATCTGCACCGCCTACGGCGCGGAGCGGGTGGACGTGTTCACCATCACCTCCTCCATCGTGGTCACCATCTCCGGCAAGACCTTCGGCACCGTCACCCAGACCCGGCGGATCTCCGGGCTGCAGTTCGACCTGAGACGGCTGGAGCGGCTCAACGAGCTGTCCCGGCTCATCGCCCAGCACCTGCCCCCCATGGAAAAGGTGGAGGAGGCTCTGGAGCGCATCCGCACCACCCCCGGCCACAGCTTTCCCGCCCAGCTTGGCATCTGGGCCCTGATCTCCGCCTCCTTCACCCTCTTCTTCGGCGGCTCCTGGCTGGACGCCGTGGCCTCCGCCCTTATCGGCGTCCTCCTCAAATACGCCGACCGGGGACTCAAGTGGCTGGAGCTCAACGGCTTTCTCGCCGCCCTTCTCTGCTCCGGCTTCGGCGGGCTTCTGTCCTTCCTGGCGGTCCAGTGGGGATTCGGAGACTCGGTGGAGAAAATCAACATCGGCAACATCATGCTGCTGATCCCCGGCATCATGCTCACCAACTCCCTGCGGGATCTCTTCAACGGGGACACCATCTCCGGCCTTCTCCGTTTTCTGGAGGCAGTGCTGCTGTCCATGACCATCGCCGCCGGCTTTGTGGCGGCCTCTGTGATCGGGGGGTGAACGCATGACCATTCTCATTCAGCTCGTCACCGCCTTCGCCGGCTCCCTGGGCTTCGCCCTCCTCTTCAACATCCGCCGGGACCGGCTCTTCCCCGCCGCCATGGGGGGATTGCTGGCCTGGGGGGTCTACCTTCTCATCGGCCCTCTGGTGGCCTGGGACGTGCCCCGGTTCTTCATCGCCTCCCTGGCCCTGACCCTCTACGCCGAGATCATGGCCCGGATGAAAAAATCCCCCGCCACCGTGTTCCTGGTATCCGCCTCCATCCCCCTGATCCCCGGCGGCTCTCTCTACACCACCATGCAGTACGCCGTCAGCGCCCAGTGGGAGGCCTTCACCACCCAGGGCATGAATACCCTCCTCCTGGCGGGGGCCATTGCCGGAGGGATGCTGTGCATGATGGCCATTCTCCATGTATGCCACCGGCTCTATCTGCTGGTCCGGCAGGCATAAGAAAGTCTCACACGGACAGGAAAAACAGACGTTTGTTTCTTGCTTTTCCCCTCCGCCTCCTCTATAATGGTGCAAACAACCCACAGGAGGTCTCAGTATGCCTTACGATGTTACCGCCATCGGCGAGCTGCTCATCGACTTTGCCACCAAGGGCAGCAACGACGCCGGTTACCCCGTGATGGAAGCCAATCCCGGCGGCGCGCCGGGGAATTTTCTGGCCGCCCTCACCGCCTATGGCCAGCGCACCGCCTTCCTGGGCAAGGTGGGAGACGACGCCTTCGGCCATCTCCTTCTGAACACTCTCTCCGCCGCCGGCATCGAGACCCGGGGCATCGTGACGGACCCCTCCGTCTTTACCACCCTGGCCTTCGTCACCTTCTCCCCGGAGGGGGACCGGTCCTTCAGCTTCGCCCGAAAGCCCGGGGCTGACACCTGCCTCACCTTCGAGGAGCTGGACCTCTCCCTCATCGACGAGAGCCGCCTGTTCCACTTCGGCACGCTCAGCCTCACCGGCGAGCCGGTCCGCACCGCCACCCAGAAGGCGGTGGCCTACGCCAAAGAGCGGAGCAAGACCATCACCTTCGACCCCAACCTCCGCCTCCCCCTGTGGGAGAGTGAAACGGCTGCCAGGGAGCAGATTCTCTGGGGGCTCCATCAGGCGGACGTGGTGAAGATCAGTGACAACGAGGTGGAGTTTCTCTGGGGCTGCGGAGAGGAGGAGGGAGGACGCCGTCTGCTGGAGGAATTCGGCGTGAAACTGGCCATGGTGACCTTAGGACCCAAGGGCTGCTACCTCACCAACGGCAAATACGCCGTCCACGCCCCCTGCCCCCCGGCCAACACCATCGATACCACCGGCGCCGGGGATATCTTCGGCGGCAGCGCCGTCAGCCGCTTTTTGGAGATCGGCAAGGAGCCGGAGGACCTCACCGATGCGGACCTCATGGACATCGCCGCCTTTGCCTCCATGGCCTCCAGCCTCTCCACGGAGAAGCGGGGCGGCATCCCCGCCATCGTCCCTCTGGAGACGGTCCGGGCCGCCCTGGCCAAGCAGGCATAACGAAATTCCTGAACAAGAAAGAAGTCCCGGCGGAGCGCTCCGCCGGGGCTTCTTTTCTCCCAGCCTCTGTAATGGTATTTTACTTTACTCCTATGCGCGTCGGTTTTTCTTTCAGATGTTGACATAACCTTGGGATTAGCGTATAGTAAATGGTACCAATTGACAGGGAAAGGGGCGTTTTTGTCATGTCGCGTCGTTCACTGGGTTCCATTTTCATCGCGCTCTGCCTGACGCTGGCCCTCAGCGCCAGTCTGGCCCCCGGGGCTATGGCCGACGGGGCTTACTCCGACGTGCCCGCCGGCCACTGGGCCAACGGAGAGATCCAGCGAGCCACCGCCGCCGGTCTCTTCACCGGCTACCCCGACGGCACCTTCGGCCTGGGGAAGAGTCTGAAGCGGTCGGAGTTCGCCGTGGCCCTGTGCCGCTTCTTCGGCTGGGAGCCGGAGACCGGCGCCGCCTCCTCCTTCTCCGACTGCACCAACGCCTATTACATTCCCTATATCGAGGCCCTCCTCACCCACGGCGCGGTGGACGGCGGCGGAGCCTTCCGCCCCTCCGACCCCATTACCCGGGGGGAGATGGCGGAGATGATGGTGCGAGGCCTGGGGTACCGGTCCCTGGCGGATGCTGCCGTGGCAAATCAGGAGAAAAATCCCTTTATCGACGTATCTTATGACGACCCCGGCGCCGGATACATCCTGGTGGCCTATGCCCTGGGCATCCTCCAGGGCAATGGGGACGGCACCTTCCGCCCCGACGGCACCGCCACCCGGGAGCAGGCCGCCGCCCTGCTGGTGCGGACCTACGACCGCTACACCAGCGCCCTCAGCTGGGTCCACGGCTTCTATGCCCTATCCTCCTATAGTAAGATCGACCTCACCGGGGAGATGGACGCGGTATCCGTAGGCTGGTCCCGTCTGGAGGTGGGAAGCGACGGCGTCCCCTACCTGCTGACGGAGCGCACCGGGGACAACAGCTGGGCCGTCCCCGACGGATCGGAGCTGGCCACCGGCTACTTCGCAGACCACCATGTCCCCTGCAACCTCAGCGTGTTCACCTCCACCTACGACAGTCTCACCCTCTCCGACGGCACTGAAACCAGCGATCTGGCCGCTATTTTGTCCACGGACGAGAGCCGGACCCAGGCCGCCCGGGCCATCGCCGACGGGGCCGGGGACTACGCCGGGGTCACCATCGACTTTGAAGGTCTTCGGAACCGCAGCGGCATGAAGGACGCCTTCGTGGACTTCCTGGAAACGCTGCGGGGGCTTCTCCGGGAGGATCAGCTCCTCTACGTCTGCGTCTCCGACGACACCTGGTATGACGGCTATGACTACCGCGCCATCGGGGAGGTGGCGGACAAGGTGATTCTTATGGCACACGACTACGACTTCACCATCCCCGACTACTACGTGGGCAGAGATGCTCTGGAAAATCCCAATCCCTCTGCCGGCCTCACCGACGTGTTCGGAGCCCTGGCCGCTCTCACCGACCCGGACACCGGCCTGCAGGATCTCAGCAAGGCGGCATTGGCGGTGTCCATCGACTCCTCCGGCTATCAGGTGGATGAAAATGGTGCCATCGCCTCCACCGACCGCTTCGCTCCCGCCCCCTCCACCCTGGTCAAGCGGCTGCAGCAGCAGTCGGCAGTGATGGGCTGGGACGACGAAGACAAGGTCCCCTACGTCACCTACACCATCGAGGACGGCACCCGGTACACCGTTTGGTATGAGGACGCCCGGTCCGTCACGGAGAAGATCCGCCTGGCCCGGATGTTCGGCATCGACGGTCTCTCCCTGTGGTATGTGGGCAGCATCCCCACCTATGAGGAGGAGGGGCTCCACTACAACGTGTGGCAGGCAGTGCTGGACCAGCGGGAGAGCTGAACCGGGATTGTCGGTTTGTTTCGAAGAACACGAAAGCGGATCTGCTGTTGCAGATCCGCTTTTCTTTATATCGCAAAGGCACGCAAGTGGTTTTCCTTTTCACCTAATCCCGCAGCATCCACCGGTAAGCCTGACTGGTGGTCCACATGTCGAGGCACAGAAAGCACCCGGCTCCCGCCTGGGCCATACCCAAAGCCAGGGCCCACCGGGTCCCCTCCTGCCGCATCAGCGTCAGCATGAGAAGGCCGTTGACCAGCAGCACCACGCCGATGCCCACCAGCCAGTCCGCCCGGCGGTGGAACCGCTCCCAGCGCACCGCCAGAGCCCGCCGTGCCTCCTCGTCCAGCTCCGGGGCGCCGTCTCCGGTCCGCCCTGCCAGCAGCGACGCCGCCAGCAGCAGCGCCAGTCCCCACAGGCCGCCGTATACCGCCGCACCCCACTGCACCGGCCAGAACAGCAGCGCCGCGCCGCCGATCACCAAGGCCGCCGCCACCGAGAGCCGCCGCCCTCTCCCCCGCCGCAGCCGCAGCCGCTCCTGGGCCCCTTCCAGGCCCATCCGCTGGGCCGGTGCTATGCCGCTCTGCTGTTGTCCGCCGTCAGGCATATCATCTTCCTCCTTTTGTCCGCTATCCGTTCACAGCCGTCCGTTTGGCGCTGCTATTCTTTTGCAGTGTTACATTGTACCACGGATACACCGGTTTTTCCAGTCTTGTTTCCGTTAAAATGCAGATTTTTCGCTTTCTTCGGCGTTTTCCCGGAAAATGCTCCGAGTCATGGTGAATATAGCAAAATTTCTCCAGGAAGCGTTGTACCTCCTTGAACCTGAAATCTGTCTGCCGCCTCTCTCTCTTTTTCTTGCATTTATTAAATTAATGTGTTATCCTTGTGTCATAAATGGCGAATTTTGTAAGTCGTTGTTGCTTCTGTTGTGTTGTGCGGCGGGCAAGGAACCTGCCGAAACTGTGGATAAAGAGGTTTTCTCCCTATGGCTTCGCTTGTTTTGGGCCTGCTCGGTTTTCTGGCCTATCTGCTCTATGACGTCAACAGCGTCACCAAAAAGAATCCCCTGGCACACAGTTTGTTTGCCGTGGGCAGCGCCCTGCTGCTGGCGGCCACCGTGTGGGATCTCGCCGCCGCGTGGCGTGCGGGGGCTCTCCGTTCGCCGGGCAGCTGGCTGCTGGCGGTCTGCGCCATCGCCTTCGGCTGTCTGCTTCTCTACACGCTCTTTTTTTCGCTGCCTTTTGACGAAACCTACCGCAGCCAGAACGCCCCCCGCCGGGTTTATGACCGGGGGATGTACGCCCTGTGCCGTCATCCCGGCGTGCTGTGGTTCTTTTTGTTTTATCTCTGCCTGGGGTTGGCCTGCCTGCCCGGACGGCTGCTGGTCCACGGCATGCTCTTCTCCTTGTGCAACCTCCTGTACGTCCTCTTCCAGGACCGCTGGACCTTCCCCCGGACCTTCCCCGACTACCCCGACTACCGCCGCGCCGTTCCCTTCCTCCTGCCCACGATCCGGAGCCTTCGGACCGCATGGCTGACCCGGCGCTGCGCCGCAGACAAAGGAGGCGCCGCCTCATGAGATTCCAGGAAAAGATGCGGGAATACTCCAAGGAGGAGCTGTGGCGAGAGTACTGCGGGTTTTTGGACCTGTCCCTGTCGGAGTACATGACCATTCAGCGGCGGCTGCTGCTGGAGCAGATGGAGCTGTGGTCCTCCTGCGCCCTGGGCCAGACCTTTTTGAAGGGCCGCTGCCCCCACACGGTGGAGGAGTTCCGGGAGATGGTGCCCCTCACCACCTATGACGACTACGCCGCCACACTGCTCAGCAAGCAGGCCAGCGACCTGCCGGCGGAGCCGGTTTTGTGGATTCAGACCACCTGGGAGGGGGGCATCCATCCCCTGAAGGTGGCCCCTTATACCAGGAGCATGCTGGACACCTACAAGCGCAACGTGATGGCCTGCTTCATGATGGCCACCAGCAAGTGCAAGGGGGATTTCGACATCTCCGTCACCGACCACATGCTCTATGCACTGGCCCCCCTGCCCTATGCCACCGGCCTTCTTCCCCTCCTGCTCAAGGACGAGATCGACGTGGATTTCCTGCCCCCGGTGAAGGATGCGGCCAGCATGAGCTTCAAGGAGCGCAATATCGCCGGCTTCAAGCTGGGCATGCGCCACGGCATCGAGTACGTCTTCGGCCTGGGCAGCGTCACCTACTACGTCAGCCGCAGTCTCTCCGCCCTGCAGAAAAGCGCCGGCGGCAGTTCCCTGGCCAGCAAGCTCACCTCCATCTCCCCCACCCGGCTGCTGCGGTATCTCTCCGCCATGCGCAAGTGCAAGAAGGAGGG
Organism: uncultured Oscillospiraceae bacterium; assembly: GCA_944386975.1. Classification (GTDB taxonomy): domain Bacteria; phylum Bacillota; class Clostridia; order Oscillospirales; family Oscillospiraceae; genus CAJFPI01. The sequence continues at coordinate 7,467 of CALXDC010000023.1, forward strand.
CCGGGAGCTGCTGCCCAGGGATCTGTTCCAGCTGAAGGGCATCATGTGCGCCGGCACCGACAACAACTGCTACAAGGACGATTTGGAGCGGCTGTGGGGCGTGCGGCCCATGGAGATCTTTGCAGGCACCGAGCCCACCTGCATCGGCACGGAAACCTGGAGTCGGGAGGGCATGTACTTCTTCCCCGACGCCTGCTTCTATGAGTTCATCCCCCCGCGGGAGATGGAGCGCAGCATGGCCGATCCCACCTACCAGCCCCGGACGGTGCTGATGGACGAGGTGGTGCCCGGCAGCACCTATGAGATCGTGCTCACCGTCTTCAAGGGCGGCGCCTTCGCCCGCTACCGGGTGGGGGATCTCTACCGCTGCACCGGCATCGGCAACCGCAGCGAGCAGATTCAGCTGCCCCGCTTCGCCTACGTGGACCGGGTGCCCTCCATCATCGATATCGCCGGGTTTACCCGAATCTCGGAGAACTCCATCCGCCACGCCATTGAGCTGTCCGGCCTTCAGGTCCACCAGTGGACGGCGAAAAAGGAGTATTCTCCGGAGAACCGTCCTCTGATGCACCTCTACGTGGAGCTGAGCCCCCAGGTCCTCACCACCTCCGCCATCAGCGCCCAGATCCTCCGGGAGCATCTGAGCGTTTATTTCAAATATGTGGACCACGATTACCAGGATCTCAAGAAGATCCTGGGCATCGATCCGCTGAAGATCACCATTCTCAAGTGCGGCACCTTTGACAGCTATGCCCAGCGCTTCGGCCGATCCGTCCGCCGGATGAACCCGGAGAGCTGTGAGGTGGCGGATCTGATGTCCTGTCAAACCCAACTCTACCATCCGCGAAGGGAGGGCAGCCGATATGACAGGGTATAGCTGGATCTCCGTCACCGCCCTTTTCTGCTACTTCTTTCTGTTCCTCACCTTCCTGGCCGCCAGGAAGACCAAAAAGGTCATCAAGACCTTTATGCTGCTGCAGATTGTCATGCTGCTGTGGAGCGGCGGTTCCTTCGCCATGCGCTCCCAGTTCTGGCCGTCGGTAGATTTCTGGCACCATATCTCCCTGGCGGGCCTCTTTCTGATGCTGCCGGCCTACTACGCCTTTATCCTGGACTTTCTGGAGGACAAGCGGACGGTCTCCCGCCATGCGTGGGAGGTGGTCTTCGTAGCGGCCCTCCTGCTCAACTACTTCACCGGCTTTCTCATCTCCACCCCCACGGTGGTGCAGCAGGGGGGAGAGACCCAGTTCCTCTATGAGTTCAGCTGGACCACCTACCTCTTCCTGATCCCGGTGGTCCTCCAGCTGCTCCAGCTGGTGGCGGTGATCCTCCGCTACTGCAAGGGGGACGCCGGCATCTTCCTCCAGCTCAAGCCCATCATCCTGGGCATGACCATTCTGCTGGCGGGCAATGTGGCCTGCACCCTCCCCGTGTTCCGGGGCTTTCCCCTGGACATCGCCTCCGGCATCGTCAATGCCCTGCTGCTGTTTTACGCCCTCTACCGCAAGCGCCTGTTCCGCATGACGCTGCTGGTGTCCCGGGGCAACTGCTATGCCGTGGCCCTCTTGATCTGCGTGGTGGTGTTCTCCAACTTCGTCATGCCTGTCCAGCGCTTCCTCACCGAGCGCCTGGGGCTGGCCTCCTCCTACGCCGTCATCACCATCGCCATGGGCATGATGCTGGTCACCTTCCTCCTCTATTCCGTGATGAAGGCCTTCCTGGACAGCCTCTTCGTCCGGGAGGAGCAGGCCCAGAACGAGATGCTCAGCACCTTCAGCCGCAACGTGGCCCGGGTGCTCAACATGAACGAGATTCTCCAGGAGCTGGCGGACGTGATCACCTCCGCCATCGGCGTCCACCGGATGTTCTTCTTCATCCGGGGGGAGGACGATCACTTCCGGGTGAGCCTCACCGGCAGTCCCCTGGACGAGCGGAGCATCACCATGGCCCCGGATCACCCGCTGATTCACTATCTCCGGGACCGGGGGGACTGCCTTCTGCTGAAGGACTTCTCCCGCACCGTCACCTACCGCTCCCTCTGGGAGGAGGAGAAGCGGCTGTTCGGCGCCTGGAATATCGAGTGCTTCGTCCCCCTGATGGCGGACCAGGAGCTCATCGGCATCGTGATGCTCTCCGGCAAGGAGCGGGGCGGCGGCTTCAAGCCCGACGATCTCAGCTTCCTTCAGTCCGCCACCTCCGTGTGCGCCATCGCGGTGAAGAACGCTCAGCTCTACGAGAAAGCCTATCAGGAGGCCCGGAAGGACGAGCTCACGGGCCTTGTCAACCGCAAGTACTTCTACGAGATTCTCAACCAGGAGTTTGAAAAGGCCAAGGACACCTCCCTGGCCCTGGTAATCCTCAACGTGGACGACTTCAAGCTCTACAACCAGCTCTACGGCGCCAAGGAGGGGGACCGGGCCCTCCAGCGCATCGCCGCCATCATGCAGGCCACCATCAGCGATCACGGCTATGTGGCCCGCATCAGCGGCAAGGAGTTCGGCCTCATCCTCCCCGGCTACGACATCTACTCCGCCAAGCTCCTGGCGGAGAACATCGCCGAGCAGGTCCGCACCCTCAACCACGCCCAGGACGGCTACCGGCTGGGCCAGCTGACCATGAGCGTGGGCGTGTGCGCCTCCCCCTACATGGCGGCCTCGGTGCCGGAGCTCATCAACAACACCGACATGGCGGTGTACAGCGTCAAGCGCTCCGGGAAGAACGCGGTGCTGATGTACTCCGAGGAGGTGGAGCAGAAGGAGGAGCAGCGCAAGAGCGGCAAGCACCAGAGCGGCTACAACACCTACGCCTCCACCATCTACGCCCTCACCGCCGCCATCGACACCAAGGACCACTACACCTTCAACCACTCCCAGAACGTGGCCTACTACGCCTCGGAGCTGGCCAAGGCCTGCGGCATGCCCCAGGATTTTGTGGAGATTGTCAGGGAGGCGGGACTCCTCCACGACATCGGCAAAATCGGCATCCGGGAGGACATCCTCAACAAGCCCGGCAAGCTCAACGACGAGGAGTACGAGGTGATGAAGGGCCATGTGGAGAACGCAGTGGGCATCATCCGCTACCTGCCTTCCCTGGACTACGTCATTCCCGCCGTCATCTCCCACCACGAGCGCTACGACGGCTACGGCTATCCCCGGAAGCTGAAGGGGGAGGATATCCCCATCATGGGACGGATTCTCTGTATTGCCGACGCCTTCGACGCCATGACCTCCGTGCGCAGCTACAAGAAGTCCTTCCCGGTGGAGCGGGCCATTCAGGTGCTGCTGGAGGAGGCGGGCAGGCAGTTTGACCCCAGGCTGGTGCCTATCTTTGTGGAGCTGGTCCAGAGCGGGACCATCGAGCTGAAGGTGCAGACCGAATTCTCCACCCCGCGCCAGGCATAACCCCTCCCAAGCCAAAAAAGCGAACCGCCGCAGAAGCAATGGGCTCCTGCGGCGGTTTTTTTGTCATAACTGCTGCGACAGACGATCCAGCAGGGCGGACATAATGTACCAGGCGGTCTCGTAGCGGACAAAGGACAGGGTGTTCCGGTCCCAGAGGATTCGCAGCTGAGGCGGGAACTCCTCGTCCCCCTCCCAGAACTGAAAGACCACCGGCAGGAAGGGAAACACCTCCAGCACATAGCCCACATCTCCCACCGGAAAGGGGACGCCCCCCATCTTCCGGCAGGCCGCCGCCAGCGCCTCCGTCTTTCCGGAGAAGCGGCCCTCGTAGGGGGCGTACAACGCATCCTCCCCCACACCGGGATGGTGGAGCCCCAGGTCGTTGATGGTCCGCCACTGGCCGGACAGCACGCCGGGCTCCTCCCGGCACAGGGCGTCGAAAATGGAGAGATAGGCGTTGAAATCCGCCTCCACGCCCTCCTCCGCCAGGAGAATCTCACCGGTCGCGGTGGAGATCCGGTAGGGCCGGCGGAAAAAGGACACCATCAGCCACTCCCCCTCCCGCCGGAGGTGAAAGCGCTCGGCAATCTCCCCGGCGTTCCACTGGAGAAACCGCTCCCGGGCGGCGGCAATCTGCAGATCGTAATTGGAGGTCCGCTCTCCCATAGCTATCCCTCCCAACCGCCGGCAACCGTGTTAAGAATATTCTCCCGGGCCGCACGGACATGGCGAACCGCCAACTCCTCCGCTTTCCCGGCGTCTCCCGCCACCAGCGCCCTGAAAATGTCCCGATGCTCCTGGGAGGAGGCGTGGGCCCGCTGGTTGATGGATACCGACTGACGACGGTGGCGCTGGAGCTTCTTGTTCAGCGTCACCAGCTCCTTCTCAAACACCCGGCTGCCGCAGGCGGAGTAGATGGCCTCGTGAAAGCGGCTGTCCGACTCCAGAATCCGGTCCGGCATCTGCCGGTCCACATAGAACTCCTGCAGCGTGACGATTTCATCCAGCTCCTGGAGCTGCTGGCGGGTGATGTGGGCGCAGCAGCGGGCCGTGGCCAGCCCCTCCAGCCGCTCCCGGATATCCAGAATGTCCATCAAATCCTCCGGCGTGATGCCCACCACTACAATGCTCTTGCCCCGGCTCTCCACCAGGTCGTCCTGCTCCAACCGGCGCAGAGCCTCCCGCACCGGGGTGCGGCTCACCTTCAGCCGGTCGCTGAGCTTCAGCTCCGTGAGGATATCTCCCCGCCGGTACACCCCGCCGAGGATGTCCCGCTCCACCTGCTCATAGACTATATCCGCTAAAGAAGTGACCTTTGTGACGGCCATGGAGCACCTCTCAACAGTGGAAGCGGCCCGGGGCCAACTCCTCAATTTTCTCCTCCAGCTCACCCCGTCCCAGAGTGCTCTGGCGGCCATTCTCATATTCCTCGTCCACCCAGGCCTTCAGCGCCGCCACCAGAGGATCGCTCTTGGCCACGGCGGCGTCGCCGGTGAGGTCGTAGTTCTCGTTGATCCAGTAGGCGATGCCGGCAAGGCCGGAGGTCTTGCTGATCATCACCGAGGCGGGCCGGTTGAGGAGCTTCTTGGTGTCGAAGATGTTGTAGATCTCCTCGTCCTTCAAAAGGCCGTCGGCGTGGATGCCCGCCCGGGTCACGTTGAAGTTCCGGCCCACAAAGGGGGCGTTGTCCGGAATCTGATAGCCGATGGAGCGGCGGAAATAGGTAGCGATGTCGGTGATGGCGGTGGTATCCATGCCGTCCAGGGTGCCCCGGAGGCCGGCGTACTGGAAGACCATGGACTCCAGGGGGATGTTCCCCGTCCGCTCGCCGATGCCCAGGAGGGTGCAGTTGACGGCGCTGGCGCCGTACATCCAGGCGTGGCCGGCATTGGCGGTGGCCAGATAGAAGTCGTTGTGGCCGTGCCACTCCAGGCACTGGCTGGGCACGTCGGCATAGTGCCGCAGGCCGTAGACGATACCGGGCACGCACCGGGGCAGCGTGGAACCGCCGTAGGGCACGCCGAGACCCAGGGTGTCGCAGGCCCGGATCTTCACCGGAATTCCCGCCTCCCGGGACAGGGCCTGAAGGGCGTTGACGAAGGGCACCACAAAGCCGTAGAAGTCCGCACGGGTGATGTCCTCCAGGTGGCAGCGGGGAATGACCCCGGCGCTGAAGGCCTCCTTCACCGTGGCCAGATAGGTGTCCAGGGCCTGGCGGCGGGTCATGTGCAGCTTCTTGAAAATGTGGTAGTCCGAGCAGCTGACCAGAATGCCCGTCTCCGGAATGCCCATGTCCGCCACCAGCTTGAAGTCCTGGGGCGTGGCCCGGATCCAGGAGGTGATCTCCGGGAAGCGGAGTCCCAGCTCCCGGCAGCGGTCCAGGGCCTCCCGGTCCTTCTTGCTATAGATAAAGAACTCCGTCTGGCGGATGACCCCCTTGGGGCCGCTGAGACGGCTCATCAGCTTGTAGAGCTCCACAATCTGCTCCACGGAAAAGGGTTCCATGGACTGCTGCCCATCCCGGAAGGTGGTGTCGGTGATCCAGATCTCCTCCGGCATGCTCATGGGCACCCGGCGGTGGTTGAAGGGGATCTTGGGGGCGTCTTCATAGTTAAATGCGTCCCGGTACAAAACCGGCTCCGCCACATCCTGCAGCTGATACTTGTAGGACTTCTGCTCCAGCAGGTGAGAAGAATTGGACAGTTCAAGCATGGAAAAGCACCTCCGTGTATAATTGTATACAATAATACACGGAGGTGTCCCTCTTGTCAACCCTTTTTGCCAAAAATTCCACAGGAATTTTTCATCTGTCCTCCATAGAAAGACAAGAACTCCCCGCGTTGGCCGTGCGTACCTCGTTATAACCTGCACCAAAGTGACAGGTGGGTCGCCTCCAACGGGCTTTATCGCTTCCAACTTCCAACCGCAGACAGCAGTCGGGAGGCCTGCGAACCACACGTTGATCCGGCATCCCGTATAACGAAATGTGGGTTAAAAAAAGATACGTCACGCACCACGCAGGGAGAACTGAACGAAATCCCGCCTGGGGCTATGAAATTTACAGTTCTATTATGGGAACCTTTTGGGGAAAATATCGTCTAAACCGGAGGATGGGAAAAATTACTCCTCCCCGTCCTCGTCCTGGAACAACCGCTCCATGAAGAGATCGTACATCTCCTGCAGCTCCTCGTCGGAATCCAGGGTGGAGAGCAGCTCCTCGCCGTTCTCCTCAATGGACTTGAGAATGATGAGACCGTACTCCTCGTCGTCCTCGCTGGCGCCCTCCTCCACGGTGGGGAAAAAGGCCATGTACGTCACGCCGTTGTGTTCCATGGCGTCCATATACTCCAGCTCAATATCGTTGCCGTCCTCGTCGGTGATGGTGATAAAGTCAGGCCCAAAGGCTTCGCTCATATCGCGCACCCCCCTTCCGTGTCTCTATTGTAGCGTGCTTCTTGGAAAATTGCAAGTCCCCCCGACCATGAAATTCCATATCCCTCTTTCAGCAAAATTGGGCCTTTTCATACGGCGTGAGCTGTGGTAAAATATTTTATAATTGCGACCTGAAGACGGAAATGGAGCGCCGTCCTCAGGGTGTTTTAGAAGTGGGAAGATTACGAAAAGAAGGAGGCTTCCGTTATGGAGAATCATCAGGGCCGGCGGGTCGAGCACAGGCAGACCCCGCCCCCGTCCCAGAACCGGACGCGCCGTAAAAAACGAAATCCGCGCCGCACCGCAGCCACGGTGTTGAAGGTGTTGGGCACCCTGTGCCTCATCGGCGTCCTGTCCATCGGCATCTTTGCCTGGATCTTCATGCAGTATGTGAAGACCACCCTGGCGCCGGACCTCAACATCGACTTGGACGACTTCACCATGAACCTCTCCTCCGTGATCCTCTATGAGGACGAAAACGGAGAGTGGCAGGAGCTGGAGACCCTGTTCGGCACGGAGAACCGGATCTGGGTGGACTTTGACGACATCCCCCAGTACGCCTGGCAGGCCGCCGTGGCCATTGAGGACGAGCGCTTCTTCGAGCACAACGGCGTGGACTGGAAACGCACCGCCGGCGCGGTGGTGAACATGTTCTTCGGCATGAGGAACACCTTCGGCGGCTCCACCATCACCCAGCAGGTGATCAAGAACCTGACAGAGGACGACTCCACCACCGTCAAGCGGAAGGTGACGGAGATTTTCCGGGCCCTGGAGCTGGAGAAGAACCCTGAATACGACAAGTACGACATCCTGGAGGTTTACCTCAACAAGGTCTATTTCGGCTCCAGCGCCTACGGCATCGGCGCCGCCGCCAAGACCTACTTCGGCAAGGAAGTCCAGGAGCTGAGCCTGGCCGAGTGCGCCAGCATCATCGCCATCACCAACAACCCCTCCAAGTATAACCCCCTCCGCTCCTCCTTCATCATCTCCCACGACACCGGAGAAAAGGACGAGAACGGGGAGATCATCTATGAGGACTGGACCTGCACCCAGTGGAACAAGTACCGCCAGGAGTTGATCCTCTCCAAGATGCTGGAGCTGGGCATGATCGGCCAGGAGGAGTACGACCAGGCCGTGGCGGAGAAGCTCATTTTTGTGGGCACCCCGGAGTATGAGGCTCTCCACGGCACGGACACCGTGGAGGAGGAGGCCACCGACAACGGCGCCTGGTCCTACTTTGTAGATCTGGTGTTTGAGGACGTGAAGAACGCCCTCATGGACGAGTTCGGCTACTCCGCCGAGACTGCTGTGGACCTCATCTACAATGCCGGCTACCGGATCTATGCCACCATCGACCCGGACATCCAGAAGATTGCCGAGAGCGTCTATGAGGATGTGAGCAACCTCAACTATCAGGCCCCCAACGGGGACCAGATGCAGTCGGGCATCACCATCATGGACCCCTACAACGGCTATGTGGTGGCCTCGGTGGGTGGCATCGGGGAGAAGACCGGCAAGCGGACCCTCAGCTACGCCACCGCCAAGCGGCCCTGCGGCTCCGCCATCAAGCCCCTGTCGGTGTACGGCCCCGCCATTGAAAACGGGGTCATCACCCCCGCCTCCGTCTACGACGACTATCCCCTGAAGCTCAACGACCGGGGCACCGGCGGTTACCCCAAGAACGACCCCTCCCGCTACCGGGGCCTGGTGACCCTCAGCACGGCGGTGAAGTACTCCGTCAACACCGTGGCGGTGCGGGTGATTCAGGAGCTGGGCTACGCCACCAGCTACGACTACATGGTCAACAAGCTGAACTTCGACCTGGATCCCAAGGATCTGGCGGAGGCGCCCCTGGCCATGGGTGGCTTCACCTACGGCGTCAGCACCCAGGAGATGGCGGCGGGCTACTGCGCCTTCATCAACGACGGCATCTACACCGTGCCCCGGTCCTTCATCCGCATCGAGGACGACAACGGCAACGTGATTTTGGACAACGAGGCGGAGAGCTGGGTGGCCTTCAGCGACACCACCGCCTACCAGATCAACACCCTTCTCAAAGAGGTCATGCGCAGCGGCACCGGCACCCTGGCCCAGATCAGCGGCATGACCACCGCCGGTAAGACCGGTACCACCAGCGACAACTACGACCGCTACTTCGTGGGCTACACCCCCTATTACTGTGCCGCAGTGTGGGTGGGCTACGGCTATAACCGCACCGTGGTGGTGAACGGAGGCAACCCGGCCGCCATTTTGTGGTACAAGGTCATGAGCCAGGTCCACGAGGGGCTGGAGAACAAGGACTTCAACACCCCCTCCAGCGGACTGGAGCGGGTGACGGTATGCACCAAGAGCGGTCTGAAGCCCGGGGACGGCTGTCCCACCCAGACGGTGTATGTCACCGCCGGCAACGCCCCCACCGAGACCTGTACCATGCATGCCACCGTGGAGGTCTGCACCGAAAGCGGCCAGCTGGCCGGAGAGTTCTGCCCGGCGGAGTGCCGGGAGACCCGCACGGTCTGCACCTATGACCGCCAGGTGGTCTACCTGCCCACCGGCGCCACCACCATCGACCCGGAAACCGGCGAGGAGGTGGTGACGGGCACGCCCATCACCGCCGAGGACAGCGGCGAGCTTCTCTCCTCCCTCCAGGCCGGCGGCACCTGCTCCGTCCATACGGAGCCTGTCCTCGATCCCAACGACCCCATGAATCCCGACAACCCCGATTATGATCCCTTCTTCCCCGGCGGCGGCACCACGCCTGAGGATCCCAGCCAGCCGGAGGAGCCCGGAAGCAGCGACGAAGAACCCGGAGGCGAAACGCCCGTTCCTCCTGAGGAGCCGGATGAGCCCACACCGCCGGAGGAGTCCGGCGGCGACAATCTGGGAGATTGGCTGGGCGGCCTGCTGGGCGGCTGACCCCTTTTCCTGCGCCCGCCGGGGCGGTCTTCGGACCGTCCCGGCAGTTTTTTGCTGTCGTCCCGGAAACGGAGAAAACAGAAAATAAATTGTGAACAATCCCCTGTCTTCCACTTTTTTTCTTGCAGTTCGAAGATTTTTATTGTATACTGTTGTGGTGTTTTGGGAATCCGGGGCGCTTTCCCCCGCCCAAACGGTAAGAAGAAGATAACGTGAAAGGATTTGAATGTCATGAGTGCATCCCGAGAGCGCAAGAAGCGCCAAGAATATCTCGCCGGCGGCGGCGTGGACAAGAAGGCCGCCCGGGAGGCGGAGAAAAAAGCCGCCGAGCGCAGAAGCAATCTCTTTTACGGCGCCATCGCCGCGCTATTCGTCATCGTGACCGTGGCGCTGCTGGTAATCAACAGCGGCATTCTCAAGCGCAGCGCCACCGCCGTCACCGTGGGCGACGACACCTACACCGCCGCCGATCTGAGCTACTACTACATGGCGGCCTACAACAATCTGGCCAACAGCGATTACGGCTACATGCTCTCCTATATGCTGGACGACAGCCAGCCCTTCTCCAGCCAGGCCGCCTGGGGTTCCACTGAGGAAGACGCCCAGACCTGGGATGAGTACTTCAAGGAGCAGGCGGTGGAGCTGATGCGCTTTGTCACCGCCGCCAACGCCGCCGCCAAGGAGGAGGGCTTCCAGCTCAGCGAGGAGGACGAGCAGGAGATCGCCGCCGCCATCCAGGAGATGAAGGACACTGCCAAGAGCAACGGCATGTCCTATAAGAACTACCTCTCCGCCATTTACGGCAACCTGATGACCACCGGCATCTTTGAGGAGGACGTGCGGGAATACTACACCGCCAGCGCCTACAGGGACGCCTATCTCAGCTCCCTCACCTACACCGACGAGGATCTTGAGGCTGCCTATGCGGAGGATCCCGACGCCTATGACAAGGTGAGCTATCAGCTGGTGACCATCGACGGCGCCGCCCCCTCCACTGAGGACGAGGAGGGCAACGCGGTGGAGCCCACCGAGGAGGAGAGCGCCGCCGCCTGGGAGGAGGCCAAGCGCACCGCCCAGCTGATTCTGGACGCCTACGACTCCGGCGAGAGTCTGGAGACTGCGGCGGAGGACTTTGACACCGCCACCTACTCCTCCTCCGATGCCGCCACCAGCTCCTCCACCGCCCAGTATGTTCAGTGGTGCTTCGAGGAGGGCCGCCAGGTGGGCGACGACGCCGTTTTGGAGGATGAGGACAATAGCAAGGTCTATGTGGTGACCCTGGTGGACCGCTACCGGGTGGAGACCAAGACCGTCAACATCCGCCACATCCTGGTCACCGACGCCAACGTGGAAACCGACGATGAGACGGAGGCCACCGACGAGCAGATCAAAGCCAAGGCGGAGGAGATTCTCGCCATGTGGGACGGCACCGAGGACGGCTTTGCCCAGCTGGCCAAGGAGTATAGCCAGGACGGCAACGCCTCTTCCGGCGGCATCTATGAGGATGTGTCCGTGGGCGACATGGTGGATACGTTCAACGACTGGATCTTTGACGACGCCCGCCAGAGCGGCGACACCGGCATTGTGAAGAGCGACTACGGCTATCACATCATCTACTTCATCAGCGACGGCCCCGCCACTTGGAAGGTGTCTGCGGAGAACACGCTGAAGAGCGATGCCCTCACCGCCTGGCAGGAGTCCCTGGTGGAGCCCTATGAGGCGGTTACCGACGAGAAGGGCATGGGCTACGTCACCCGGTAACCTCCATCCTTACCGCATACCAAGCCGGTCCCGCAGACGCGGGACCGGCCCTTTTTAGGAGAGAGCCTATGAACGAACGATTCTTGCGCAGCGAGATGCTGCTGGGCGAGGCCGCCATGGCGCGCCTTGCCGAAAGCCACGTGTGCGTGGTGGGTCTGGGCGGCGTGGGGGGCTTTGCCGTGGAGGCCCTGGCCCGGTCCGGAGTGGGAGAGCTGACATTGGTGGACCAGGATGTCTACGGTCTCAGCAACTGCAATCGTCAGATCGGCGCCCTCCAGTCCACCCTGGGCCGGAGCAAGGCGGAGGTGCTGGCCCAGCGGGTGCAGGACATCCACCCCGGCTGCGCCGTTCATCCCGTGATGGGCACCTACTGCGCCCAGGACCGGGATCGGTTTTTCGGCCCCTACGACTATCTGGTGGACGCCATCGACCTGGTGTCCTGCAAGGTGGACCTCATCTGCACCGCCCTGGAGCGGGGCATTCCTGTGATCTCCGCCCTGGGTACCGGCAACAAGCTGGACGCCTCCCGGCTGGAGGTGACGGACCTGAGCAAGACCAAAGGCTGCCCCCTGGCCCGGGTGATGCGCCGGGAGCTGGGCCGTCGGAACATCCGGCACCTGAAGGTGGTCTACAGCAGCGAGGAGCCCTGCCCCTGCAGCCAGCCGGAGACGCCGCCTCCCGGGCGGCGGAGCGTGCCGGGCAGCCTCATCTGGGTGCCGGCAGCGGCGGGACTGCTGCTGGGAGGCGCCGTGGTAATGGATTTGATCAAGGAGGAAGTGCAACCATGATACTGCTTGGGACCATAGTCAATGTGATCGGCGTGCTGGCGGGAGGCGGAGGGGGTCTGCTGCTCCACCGCCTGCTCCACAAGGGTATCCCGGACCGGTTCAGCGACCGGATCATGAAGGGGATCGGCCTGTGCACCGTCTACATCGCCGCCTCCTCCCTGCTGGATGGCAGCAAGACCCTGGTGACCATCCTGTCCATGGTCCTGGGGGCCGTGGTGGGGGAGCTCATCGACCTGGACGGAAAGATCCAGAAGATCAGCCGGGCCGTGGAGAAGCGGTTTTCCGGCGGCGGCACCGGGGACAACTTCTCCCGGAGCCTCCTCTCCGCCACGCTGCTCTTCTGCGTAGGCACCATGGCCATCCAGGGCTCTCTGGACTCCGGCCTCACCGGGGACCACAGCATTTTGCTGTCCAAGTCCATGATGGACACCATCGCCGCCCTGATCTTTGCCTCCTCCTTAGGGATGGGGGTGCTGTTCTCCACGGTGCCTCTTTTCCTCTACCAGGGAGGCATCACCCTGCTGGCGGTAGCCGCCCGCCCTTATCTCACCGCCGAGGTGATCGCGGAGATGAACACGGTGGGGTCCCTGCTGCTGCTGGGGCTGAGTCTGGATCTTCTGGATATCAAGCACCTGAAGCTGATGAACTACATCCCCGCCATGTTCTTCCCCATTCTGCTCACCCGGTTCTTCTGATTCGCCTGAGCCGGACAGGACAAAAGGAGCGCACCGCTTTTGAAGACGGTGCGCTCCTTTTCTTTTTTCTGCCCTTCTCCCTCAGGGGAGAAACCGGAACTGAGAGATCTCGATCTCCTCCAGAAGACGGTCCGCCTTCCGGATATTCTCCTCCAGGACCTCCTCCCGCACCCCCGCCAGACGCAGGGCGATGGTGCCGGTGAAATAGAACAGCCGCTTGCTCTCCACCGGGTCGTACTCCCGGAGATACACCCGGACCAGCTCCCGGTGGGCTCCGTACTGGGCCACGATGTACTTCCGGTACACCTCCGGAGGCAGGTCGATGCCGAACTCCTTGATGCAGCCCAGAAGGTAGGTGTCCACGATCTCCGTCAGCCGGGGGGAGAGCAGGCCGTTGTCCACCATGTACCGGTAGACCTCCACGCTGCGGGGGTCCCGGTAAATGCCCATCTGCTGGATCTGCTGCATCAACAGGTGACCCTGCAGGATGTTGTCCAGCCGCTGTCCCACCTGCTCCTCCACAAACCGGAGAATACCGGTGATGTAGTCCTCATGGATCTGCAGCAGCAGGGCGTCCTTTTTGAAGTAGTAGTTCACCAGACTCTGGGGCACCTCCGCCGCCTCGGCAATCATGGCGATGGTGGTCTTCTTGTACCCGGCCCGATAAAAGCAGAGCTTCGCCGCCTGCAAAATCCGGTTCCGGCTCTCCAGCCCCGTCTTATAGTGGATCATGGCACGCCCCCTTTCCCCGGCTCTTTTCTATTGCAATTGTAATATGGATGGGCTTCCGACACAAGCCGTTTTTTTCGTGCGGCAGGGGGACTCTCAGCGCTCCCGCCTGGCGGCCAGGGCGCTTCGGACCTCGTCCATCTTCTTGTCGCTGAGGTTGTAGAGGAGCATCAGCACAATGGCCAGCACCGCAAGACCGATGGGCAGGGCCAGGCAGATGAAGTTGATGCCCTCGATGACCTTGGCGGTGGGCTCCACCTTGGAGTCGTAGCCGATGAGGGCCATGCCGAAGCCGGCGATGCCGGTGCTGCAGATGGCCGCTACCTTGATGGACAGCTGATACATGGAGAAGTAAATGGCCCGGGCGTTCACCCCATACTTGACTTCACCGTAATCCACCACGTCGGTGTACATGGCGGTGGTGATGGTGGCGCCGAAGGAGTAGCCCACAAAGCCCACCACCAGGGCGCCCACCATGATGAGGGTGGTGTCCTTGAACATGGCCGCCAACACAAAGCTGAGTCCCAGCAGCACCAGGCCCGCAATGTACACGCTGCGCTTGGAGAGGAACCGGGTGAGAACGGGAATCAGCAGAGCGCCCACCAGCATGGCGATGGAGGTGGTGCCGAAGAGCATGGGCGCCGCGTTCATGTCCCTGGCCACATAGGTAAAGAAGTAGGGGAAGATGGAGAGGGTCACCAGATAAGCAAGCAGCCGCACCACATCGGCGCCGAAGAGGCAGAGGAGGGGCCGGTTGGTGAGGATCAGGCGGACGCTCTCCTTCCCGGTGATGGCCTTGGGCTTGGGGCCGCCGGGGGCGGCGGGGGCCACGGCGTCCCGCTTGCCCACGGCAAAGGCCAGATTCACATAGCCCGCCACCAGGATCACGCTGGTGACCACGGCGGTGAGGAAGTAGCCCTGGGCGGTCTGCTGGTCGGAGTGGCCGAAGAAGTAGATCATGGGCAGCAGCAGATAGCCCGCCAGGATCTTACCGATGGAGCCGCCCATGTTCCGCAGGGTGGAGAGATTCACCCGCTCTCTGGGGTCCGTGGTCAGGAAGGAATTGAGGGAGGTGAAGGCGGTGTAGACCAGATTGGTGGAGGCGCAGAACAGGGCGTAAACCAGGCAGGCCGCCACCGCCTTGGCCACCACCGGCCCGGAGGCTCCATTCCAGTAGATGAAGATGAGCACGTTGAACACCAGGGTCAGAACGGAGCCCACCACCAGCCAGGGGCGGAATTTGCCCCACCTCAGGTTGGCCCGCTCGATGATGCCGCCGGTGACCGGCACGCTGAGGGCGTCCAGAATGCGGCCGAAAAACAGGATGGAGGCCACAATGGTGGTGGGGAAAAAGGCGATGTCCGTCAGGAAAAACTGGGCGTAGGTGTTGCTGAGGGTGACCATGAGGCTGAAGGTCACGTCGGCAAAGGAGTAGGACGCCTTCAGATAGACCGGCAGCCTGGTGTTGGTTTGGTTGGACACGTCGAGTACCTCCTTATTTTATTGTCGTCGGTTCACTTGGCGCCCAGACGCTGCAGCTCCGCCTGGCGCAGCCGGCCCATCTCCTGGATCATGGGTAGGAAGCCCTCCAGCATCTCCCGGGGGTCCAGAGTGGGCTTCATGATGTAGCCGGAGAAGGCGTAGCCCTGGTAGGGGCCATAGGTCTCCACGCAGCGGCGGACCTCCTCATAGTAGATCTCCGGGTCGGCGTCGGGATAGCCGGGACGGCCGGAGGTGTCGTAGCCGCCGATGAAGCTGAAGCGATCGCCGTACTTCTTGAGAAGGCCCACGATGTCGTTCATAGGCTGGATGGAGGACCAGCCGGCGGCGCCGATCTCGATGATGTCCTCCACGATCTCCTCCCCCTTGCCGCACAGGTGGTACACCGGGATGATGCCCATGTCCCGCAGGGCCTTGTAGAGCCGCTGGTGGTGGGGCTTGATGAGGGTGCGGAAGGTGGCGGGGGACATGAAGAGACCCCGGGCGGTGGCCACGTCGTCAAAGTAGGTGAAGGTGTCGGGCTTGTAATACTTGGCCACCTTTTCGGCGTACTTGATCTTGAAGTCGGTGATGGCGGTGAAGAGGTCGTTCACCGCCTCCGGCTCCTCGATCATGGCGATGAGGGCCTCCTCGATGCCCATGAGGGCCCCCAGCCGCTCAAAGACGCCGTTGCCGTTGCTGTAGTCGAAGACCTTCTCCTCCCGGCTGAAGGGGGCGGTCTCCACCCGGGCCCGCTCCTCCCAGTCCACGCTGTCCAGATCCGGGAAGACGACCTGCTCCTTCCACTTGGTGATGTCCGTCAGCACATACTCGTTGGGAGCGGGGATGGGGGCGCCGCCGGCGGACCGGGGCGTCACCCAGCGCACGCCGAAGGCGTCATAGCCTCCCTTGGTCGGGTCCCCCTTCTCCAGGGGATCAAAGACGCCGAAGCCCTTCTGATCCAGGAAGGTGCTGGGCACATACTCCGTGGGCTTGTGGTTGTACATGTTGAGAAGATTCTCTCTGGGCGTCAGCATAGTGCTACCTCCTATATGTTTTATCCATTGTTTTGTCCGTTTGGAACGCTTCAGGCAAACAGCCGCCGGAAAATGGGCTCCAGGTCCGTCTCCGGCTGGTGCAGGGAAATGAGATTCACCACGGCAGTCCAGGCTCCCCGGACCTCCGGCCCCTCCAGGGCCGCCGCGTCGCAGACCCCCGCCCGGGTCACCGACAGGGTGCATCGGGTCTCCCCGCAGGAGAGGAGAGCCTTTACGTGGCCCAAAACCATCCCCTCCACCGCCACCGCGGCGGCCAGGTCCAGAAGGACTGCCCGGCCCCGGGCGAGGGCCTCCTCCCGGTCCATCTCCCCGCCGGCCATGTCGCCGGTGCGGCTGAGAACCAGGGCGCTGTCCACCACCTCCTCCCCGTGGTGGTGGTGGTGATGGTGGTGGTGGTCATGCTCGTGGTCGTGATTCATACGGTTCCCCCCTTCCAGACCGCCTCCAGCCGCCGCCACAGCCCTGTCTCCCCCGGGGCCGCGATCGGCAGCACCGGTGCGCCGGGACAGTAGGCGCTGATCTGGGCCAGGGTCTCCTCCGTGGGAGGCGCGATGTCCGTCTTGTTCAGCAGCACCACATCCGCGTCCCCCAGCTGGCTGCGGATCACCGTCTCGCAGGCCCGCACCAGCACCGGCCACCGGGCCGCGTCCGCCACCGCCAGGGTGTGGACGGCGGGAGGCGGACCGTCGTAATCCTCGAAGGCCGCCCGCATGTCCTCCATGAGGGCCAGCCCCGTCAGCTCCACCAGGACCCAGTCCGGGTGGAGGGTGTCCTCGATCTCCTTCACCGCGTCCAGAAAGACGCCGGAGATCTGGCAGCAGACGCAGCCGCCGAAGAGAGGGGTGATGTGGACCCCGGCGCCGCTGAGGGTCTTGTCGTCGATGCCGGTGGTCCCGATCTCATTTTCAATCACCGCCGCCGTGAGGCCGAGGCCGTCCATCTCCCGCAGCAGCCCGTTGAGTACGGTGGTCTTCCCGCCGCCGAGAAAGCCGCCGATGAGCAGAATGTCCAATGCGCCTCACCTCCCCAGCAGCTTCCGGCTCTCCTCATAGATCACGTCGGTGTAGAGGGTGGGGGCCGCCCAGCTGGCGGACAGCACCGGCTTTTCCTCCATGTGGGGGCCGTACTTCGCCACAAACCGCTTGGCCGACGCCACCACCTCCGCCTCGGGGGTGAGGGGGCTGATGTCCTTGATATCCGCGTTGATGCCGAACATAATCTTGTCGCCGTAGCCCTCGTAGAGGGAATCGACGTCGCAGATGTTCTGGGGGGTCCACATGTCCACGCCCGTCTCCACGATGCCCTCAATGAGCCGATCGTTCTTTCCGCAGGAGTGGAGCTCCACCAGGATGCCCCGCTTGTGGCAGGACTCCACCACCCGGCGGATGTAGGGCACGATCATCTCCCGGTAGGTCCCCGGGGAGAAGAAGGAGTCCCGCTGGGTGCCCGCATCGTCGTGGAAGCAGATGCAGTCAATGTCGTACCACTTCTTCAGCCGCTCCAGAAGGGCGTCGTAGAAGTCCGCCAGCTCCCCGAAAAACTCGTGGATGGCGTCGGTCTGGTCCTCGTCGATCAGGGCCACAGCGGCCTCCTCAAAGTCCATGAAGGAGATGAGCCGCTCGAAAAAGCCGGTGAAAAACCAGTACTGGGTGGTCAGGTCCTTGGTGAGATAGGTCCGGTTCTTCTCCGCGCTGCCCGCCCAGTCCCAGCTGTCCGGGTCGGGGAAGCGGACGAAGGCCCGCCAGTCGTTCATGTCCTTCAGAAGAGGACGGCCCTGGGCGGGCATGGAGCCCCCCGCCAGCTCCTCGTAAACCCAGGGGATGCCGAAGTAGTCGGGACCGCCGTAGTCTTTCGGGTCGAAGGGCGCATACTCCAGCACCAGCCCCTTGGCCACCGGGTCCGGCAGGGCGCTGGGGAGGAAGCAGATCATGTCGCCGTATTTGGGAATCCACAGAGGTCCCTCCCGGCGAAGGGCCCGGAGCAGGTTCTCCCGCTGGGTGATAGGGGTGTTGTAGTACCGCTTGGCGGTGGGCAGACGGGGGTGGATGGGGGTGAACTCCAGGTCGTAGCGGAGCTCCTCCCGGCTGAAGGCTGGTGCGGACATGGGGCGTTCTCCTTTCTGCCGAAGGGCGGTCCCTCCGGTCTTTTGATGGGGGCGTCAGTTTTTTCTTTGAATTTTGTATGAATCTTAGATTATTCAAGGTTTCCTTGACTTTGCCTTCTGGAGTTTGTAAAATAGAACTAAGAACAGGAGATGAGGAACCATTCTCTCTTGTATAATTTGATTATACAGGAGGAAATGCGCCGGGAGAAGCCTGAGAAGTGCGCAACATTTCTTCCCCGCCGCCCACAGTTGTTGCGCGGGCCCTCCCCCGCCGCCTGATTTCCTCCCTCCTTCCCCGCCGTCTCCCCGCCGGTTGGGGAGAGCGCGTCAAAGTGTGCAGTTCGTCGGAAAAAATGGTCGGTTTGTTGCGTAAGGAGGCCCGCCATGTTTATCACCTCTCAGATGGTCTTTCACCTGCTCTCCCGGCGGTACCCGGTGTACCCCTGGGAGGGCGCCTCCGGCGGCGTTCCCGTCCGGATGGTCCAGCTCTACCGGGGACAGGCTCTGGAGCGGGAGCGGCTGTACCTGCTGGACGAGCTGACGGACTTCTCCTCCGTCCCCGCCGGGGAGGGCTGCGCCTTTCTCATTCTCTCCGGCGCCCCCATGAAGCTGCCGGAAACCTTCCGGGGCTCGGACGCCGCCTTTCTCCCCGAGGGGGTGGGCAAGCTGGATCTCTTCGACGAGGTGAACGCCCTGCTGGCGGCCCTTGCCCAGTGGGATCTGGACCTGCGGGACGCCTGTGCCCGGGGCGCTCTGCCCCAGGCGCTCATGGAGCTGGGGGAACAGTTTCTGGAGGTCCCCCTGGTACTCTACGACGGGGAGCGCCGCCTGACCTGCGGAGCCGGAGACCGCATCGCCGGGGACGCCTACGACCTCTTTCTGGATGCGGGTTACCGGCTCCACCCCGGCAGCGAGGCGGTGTTTCTCTACCCCTGGGAGGGAGGAGAGGGACAAACCCTCTGTAAAAATATCCTTCTGGACGGAGAAGCCGCGGCCGTGTTTCTGGCACTTTTCGGCCGGGAGATGGTCCCCGCCGGAGAACGGGATCTCTTCGCCCATCTGGCCCGATATGTGGCCGCCGCCTATCTCAGCGACGTGGGCTGCGGCCGTGTCTGCCGGAAGAACGACCAGCAGCACAAGGCTCTCTCCCGCATTCTCTACCGGGAGAACTATCGGGCGACCCCGGAGGACCGGACCGCCCTGGCCCGGTACGACTGGCGGGAGGACCACGAATACCTGGTGGTGTTTCTGCAGCCCATCTGGCAGGCGGGCTCCGTGCTGGACGGATCCTATCTCCGCTGCAGGCTGGAGGGGGATTGGCCCGAATCCTGCGTGCTGCCCGACGGCAAGGACTTCGCCTGGGTCCTCAACCTGACCCGGGGCGGCGTCCAGCCCCCCGCGGTGCGGGAGTATCTCACCGCCTTCATCCGGGAGCACATGCTCCGGGCGGGACTCAGCAACCCCATGGCCGGATTGTCGGGCCTTGCCAACCTCTACCAGCAGTCCTGCGCCGTGCTGTCCATTGGCCTTCGGAAAAACCCCCAGCGGTGGCTCTTTTCCTTTGGGGACTACCTGCTGGACTACATCTTTGAGAAGTTTTCCTGTGAGCTGTCGGCGGAGCAGGCCATCCACCGGGGGGTCTACCGGCTGATGGCCTACGACGCGGAGAACGCCACCGACTACATTGAGACGCTGAAAACCTACATCGCCCACCAGTTCAACGCCTCCCTGGCCGCCGAGGAGCTGTTTGTCCACCGCTCCACCTTTCTGCGGCGGCTCCACCGGATCGAAGAGGTGGGAGGGCTTCATCTCGACGACCCCGACGAGATCCTTCATATCATGATCTCCCTCCGGCTCTGCCAGCTGCTGTCCCCCCGCCAGGCCCGGAGCGTATCGTAGCCTCCGCCGTCCACACCAGGCAAAGTGGTTTCCCCCCGGCTTTGTCCGCCGGGTGCGCTGCCAGCGGGAGATATGGAAAAAACACCCCGGCAGTCCCTTTGTGGGACCGCCGGGGCGGGAAGGGCTGTTCAGGTATCCTCGTCCTCCGGGCAGTAGGTGGGCCGTACCCAGGAGAGGGCGTTGTACTCCTCACAGGTGACCTGCAGAGCCGGGTCCTTCTGCAGGGCCTGCAGGCTGGAGGTCTTTACCTCAACCCCGACGTAGATCCTGGTTGATCCCCAGCCCTCCCGATAATCTCCCAGGAGATGCCCGGCGGTGACGTCCTCGTCAGCGGAGAAGCCGCCGCTATGGAAGCGGATCTCCACGGTTTCGCCGCTGGTGAGCAGGACGGTGATGCAGTAGTAACCCTCTCCACCCAGACCATCCTGGACCCTCACAGGGCCGGTGAGGCGCAGGGTCTCCATCATCGGACGGAAGGGGTTCTCCTCACCGGGAATGTCGGAGAACACCAGGTATCTGACGCCTGGCGGTGAGGCCTCACAGGCCACCGCCTCCACCTCGGACCAGCGGAAGGATGTGCGCTCCTCTGCCTCGTCCCGCATGCGCCAGCCAGGCAGATAGAAGGTCAGCCCCATGTAGAGCAAAAAGAGGAAAATCAGAGCGATTACGGTGATCCAGAGAATTTTGTTCGTTTTCATGCTGTCGACCCCCTTTGTAAAATAGAATATCACCCATCTTCCTGGTTAAATGATACCATACAAATGATAATTTGAAAAGAATAATTGGGAAATTTGCTCAATATAAATCCATCCCCGGGAACGGCAGGACCGCTCCCGGGGATGGAACGTGTTTTCCCTTGCACCGGGTATCGTCCGGCGGCTGCGGCCCAGGAGCAGACGCATCCGTCAGGGCCGGGGACACCCGGACCCGTATCATCGTCCTGCCCGCCGAGTAGACGGTCAAACACCCCTCCGCTTCAAACAGGCTGAAAAAATCGATATTTTCAATGGTTGAGGCAGCAGCAGGAGAACTGGCAAACCGGCCTTCTGGCCGGCGGCGCATTTGCGCCGTACGAGCGTTTTACCGTAGGCAAAATCTCGGCGGACTGCCGCCGCAGCGGCGTTTCGGAGCGCAACCGCCCGCAGGGCGGCTCTTAGCGCGGAGATGGCGAATTCACTTCGCCCGAGCATTTCCATCACCGGAGGGTGGAGCCGCCTTGCGGGCGGCGGAACCCAAAAAAGAAAGACATCTGCTTTCAGCAGATGTCTTTCTTTTTTGGAATGTGTTGATAAAAAAGATACACCCTCCAAAGCCTTGCGGCGCAATGGATTGCGAAGTTGTCACATCAACGGTTCCGCTTTTTTGTCAAAATGAGGGTAGGCAATTCGAACCCCCGTCCCTGTCAGTGAGCGATTTCAGTTGAGATACTTCTGTTCCAAGAAATCTGAGTACATTATCTTGCCGTGTCTCCGCGTTTCTTTTTCTTCTCAGCTTTGTCTACCTGCTGCATATCCGGGAAAAAATAACTGGCCATCTTGCGCATACCATCAAAATCCGTATCGTCGGGGCAAATCACCGAAATCAGCATTGCGTCGGAGATCCTTTTCCCACCGACATTGCGGTACAATTCGATTGTGCTGCCCCAGTAGCCATCGCTGCCAGTATGGATCTCGTCCGAACGGTCATCAATGGAGAGGAGATAGCTGGCCGTGTCTACACCTATCGCTTTCTCCTTTGCCTTCTGGGAATTGTACATCATCCCATCCAGATATGTTTCCATGGCTTTGGCCGGAGCCAGGAACAGTTCCATGTTCCGCTCCATAAAGCCTTCCACTTCTTTGCTTTCCCGTTCCTGCAGCACCAGACGGGCTTCAAAATGCTCGGGTGGCTGATAGTCAACCACGAGGCTCTGCAGCTTTCTCCCTTTGAACTGTTCAAAATAGAGCGGGTCCCCAAAGACAATATGTTTGGGGCATGGAATCTTGTAAGTCTCTTTTCTCATTGTCAAATACCTCTCTTATCATAATTTAAGATAAAACAGGAGGCCGGCGCTTCAGCTGCCCCGGCCTCCTGTTTTGTCTTATATCTGTCAAGTTTGCCTGCCTCATTTCAGCCGTAGAATCTGTTGATATAACAGGACGTGTTTCTGACGAAGCACCAGATTGCTATGGTAGTGCCCGAAGAAGTGATATTTAAACTGGCACCGCTGGCAGACTTCTTCCAGGAAATCTGTCAGGGCATCCGGTGTAGAACGCTCTCGGAGCAGCTCATTCTGAATGCTGGTGGGGGCGCAGTGGGTGATGATGTAGTCCACCTTCCAACCACCCCGGTCCAAATTGCTTCTGGCCTCCTCGTACTCCTCCTTGTCGGGGAGCTCCTCCTTCCACCAGGAGCGGTGGTTCACCCGGAACAGCGCCCCTTGGGTGTTCAGTCTCTGGAATTTCTTTAGGAACAGCGGATCGTCCGGTTCCAGGATACCGTCCTGGATATCGTGGCTGCTGGCTCCGCCCATGGTGAAGATGCGCTTCCCACCCAGCTCAAACACCTGGCCCCGTTCCAGCATGAGCACCGATGGGCGGATGGGCCGCACCTTTCCGCCATGCCATTTCTCCAACGGATAAGTACGCAGGGCATCGTAGTTCTCATGGTTGCCGGGGACGAAGGCCGTGGTAAAGGGCCGCTGTTCCAGGAAGTCCAAACCATCGTTATCCCGCTTGTCTCCGTACCACACTCCTCCAAAGTCTCCGCACACCAGGACAATGTCCTTCTTGGTCATCGTCTCCTGCTCATAGAAGGATTCCGGGAGAAACCGTCTGAAATCTCCGTGCGTGTCGCCTGTCAAATATATCGCCATAATAGTAAGCTCCTTTTCCTGCTTTGTTCAACGCAGCTTTTTATCGATCTCCAGCCCTGGATACCTGAACTTGATGCGGATGGTCTCGGCATCCAGCACCGTGATCTTCTCAATCGCCATGCGGACCTGCTCATCCTGATACTCGGTGTTAACCTCCAGCCGGGCCATCCACGCTCTCAGCTCCGCCATGCGGGACGCCTGGTTGGCGCTGCGGACGGCATCCTGCTCCAGGGCGCTGATTTGCTCCTGAATGGTCTGCTTCTCGTCTACAAGGGCCTTGAGCTGGGAAGTCAGAGCAGTGTCATCCATGTGTTCCAGTACCTGATCCAACAACAGGGCTTGCTGAGCGTTGACGTCCTTCAGCCTCTGCCGCAGGGTGATGAGGCTGGTCCCATCAGACTCCCCGCCGCTCCAGGCCATGGCAGCGAACTCCAGCATGTCGGACTTGACTTCCGTTCCGGCCTGGGCAAATTCGTTGATGGCCTCCAAAATGGCCTGATGGAGCTTCTCCTCAGCCAGCGTGGGGGAACTGTGGCAGTATTTCGTCCCAAACTCCAGCCGGGAGACGCACCGCCACACGATACGCTTTTTCCCGTTCCGCGCCCAGGTCACCCGTTTGTAGGGGGAACCGCACTCGCCGCATACCAACAGTTCCGTCAGGGCGTACTTGGCGGAATATTTGCCCAGTTCCGTCTTACCTGACTTCTGTAATACCTTCCGCTTGCTGGACCTTCGGGTCATCTCCTCCTGTACTCGATAAAACATATCCTTGGGGATGATCGCAGGGTGATTATTCTCCACATAGCTCTGCAGCCGCTCCCCATTGTTCTTCTTCACCTGTTTGCTGATACAGTCAGTAATGTAGGTTTTGCCCAGCAGAGCGTCACCAATGTACCGCTCATTGGTAAGAATA
Source organism: uncultured Oscillospiraceae bacterium (assembly GCA_944386975.1). Taxonomy (GTDB): domain Bacteria; phylum Bacillota; class Clostridia; order Oscillospirales; family Oscillospiraceae; genus CAJFPI01. The sequence continues at coordinate 31,496 of CALXDC010000023.1, forward strand.
TTGTGGATCACCTGATAGGACCACCGCTGAATGGCTTGGGCAGTCGGAACATGGTCCGCCTCCAGCTCCTGCTGGATCTGAGACAGGCTGCACCCGTCCAGGTACCTGCGGTAAATTCGCCGCACCGTCTCCGCTTCCTCCGGCACGATCTCCGGCCTGCTGTCCTCTCCCTTGCGGTAACCCAGCAGCTTTTTGTACTGGAAGGTGACCTTGCCCGCTTTTATGCTTTTCTCTTTTCCCCAACTCACGTTTTTGCTGAGGGATTCACTCTCTGCCTGGGCGAAGCCGCTGAACAGGGTAATGAGGAACTCGCTGGACTCGGTAAGGGTATTGATGTTCTCCTTCTCGAAGATGACGCCGATCCCGCGCCCCTTCAGCATCCGCACGGTGTCCAGACAATCAACGGTATTCCGGGCGAACCGGGAGAGGGATTTGGCCAGGATTAGGTCAATCCTGCCTCGCTTGCAGGCGGCGATCATCTTGTTGAACTCTGCCCGTTTCTTCATGCTGGTGCCGGAGAGCCCCTTGTCCGCAAAGATTCCGGCCAGCTCCCAGTCAGGATTGTCCTGGATCTTCTGGGTGTAGTATTCCTTCTGGGCCTCATAGCTGGTGAGCTGCTCCTCGCTGTCGGTGCTGACCCGGCAGTAGGCGGCCACCCGCTGGCGGCCCTGCCTGGGTCCTCTGTGCCCTCCTGTTGGGGGGCTTTTTGTGGCGGGGATGACCCTCACCCGTCGTTCCAATCCCTGTTCCATTTCCTGTCCTTTCCCGGTGGTGGTCTATTGGAAGGTGACCGCCACCGTATTGTCTGCCGATATGGTGATAGAAGAGATCGTCTGTCGGATGCGGTTGAGATCCACGTCCAGTGGGCAGTCTGCATTCTCACATGAAATTGCCGCGGGGCAGCAGTCGTACCGGGCCGAGGCGCCTTGCAGAATCAGGGAGACGATCTCCTCCGGTGATTCCGGGCGCTCCAGAGCACGGTTGATGGCATTGGTCAGGCGAATGACCTCCCCGGAGGGCTGGTACGGCTCCTGGCCGGGCGCTTTGTGCTCTGCCCACTGCCGGGCTACCTCATCCAGCAGCTCGGCATCCGCAATGGTGACCACAGCAGCGCAGTGAGCGCATTTGAGATACAGCGTATCCACCCTGCGTCCCTTCCCGGCCAGCCGGTGCAACTCCCCGCCGCATTGGGCACAGCGCATACAGTCCTTCAGCCGAAGGGCTGGACGGTCCGGCCTGGGGTCGTATCCGGCTGTTTTCTCTTGGATCATCGTCTGGACGGTCTTGAACACCTCGCTGTCAACGATGGCCGGATAATCGTCCCTGCCAATGTAGCGGGGATTTTCCAGCAGGCGCTTGACCTTGTGCTTGTTCCATTCGGGCCTTGCTTGGCTATATGGAATATGTTCTTCGTTCAAGGTGTCTGAGATCTTCTGATAGGACAGGCCGGCAGTGTAGAGGGAGAACATCCTCACCACCACAGCAGCATCTTCCGGGACCACAGTCAGGTCTCCATTCTGGATCTGATAGCCATATAACAAGGTCCGGTTTCTCATCTGACTTCCTCCAGCAATTCAGTCAACTCCAGACCGCCCCACAGCCGGAAGCGGATACGGGTCCGGGACTCCACAATGATCCGATCCACCAGCATGCTGAACAGCTCCTCATCGAAGCCCTCCAGTCGTTCTGGGCCCTGCTGTACGGCCTCTGCCATCTGGCGCAGGGTCTCCACCGCTTCCTCGATGTCATCGCTCTTGAGCAGCCTGCGGCGTTCCGCCCGAAGCTGCGTCAATTTGGCGTTGATGGCGCTCTGCTTGGCCGCACCGGCTTCCGCGTCCAGCAGTCCGGCGCTCTGGAGCTTGCTGATGTTATGGCTCTGCTCGGCGGCCTGGGCGATGGCCTGATTGACCGCCAGCATGGCGGGGTTCTCCCGCAGAAGGGCGGTCCGCAGGTCGTCCAACTGCTCCAGCATGGGCCGCAGGACAATCCCTTCATTTTGCTTCAGCCTGTTGTACATCCGCACAAAGGCCGCATAGATCTCATGTTCTGGAATTCTACCCATTGGGCAGTTTGACGCACCTTTGTCGTGTTTCCTGCAGGTCCATACTACACGGCCACTCCGTCCCTCCCGGCGGGCGAAGGGGGTGCCGCACACTCCACATATAATTTTCCGTGACAGCAGATAGGGCTGGCATGACAGTCCCCTATGGCTGGATTTGCGCCGGAGCAGTTCCTGTGTTTTTTCAAATACCTCTCTTGTAATAATGGCGGGGTGCGTGTCCTCAGTGTAGTATTGGTCCCGTTCTCCGTGGTTTCGCTGCCTTACAAAAGGGAAGCCGGAGGTGAAGGTTTTCTGAGTGAGGGTATCGCCCATGTATTTCTCATTGGTTAATACATAGAGAACCGTACTGTGCTGCCAGTAGGGCGTTTTGTCTGTCGTGGGGAACTCCTTTTTTGTCATCTCCGCCGCGATCCACTCCAGGCTTCTCCCATTGAGATAGGACTGGAACATCCAGCGTACCTGTTCGGCTTCCTCCGAGACGATCTCCAGGTCCTTTCCGTCCACCAGACGGTATCCGAAAGGGGCGGAGCAGGTAATGAATTCTCCCCGCTCCATCCGCTTCTGGTAGCTCATCTGCTGGTTCTGGGAGATGGAGATGGACTCCTGCTGGGCCAAAGAACCGGAAACGCTCACCATCAATTCTGTGGTGAGCGTTCCAGTGTCAATGTTCTCTTTTTCGAAGTAGACGGATACCCCCAGCCTGGACAGCTCCCGCAGAGAAGCAAGGCAGTCACGGGTGTTGCGGGCGAAGCGGGAGATGGACTTGACCAGTACCTTGTCGATCCTGCCTTTGCGGCAGTCGGCCAGCATACGGTTGAAATCCTCCCGCTTGTCCATCCTGGTGCCAGTCAGCCCCTCATCGGCGTACACGTCCACCAGTTCCCAACCTGCATGTCCGTTGATCTGCTCCGTGTACTCCTTGATTTGAGCGGCGTAGGAATGAAGTTGGTCCGTAGAATCAGAGCTGACCCGGCAGTATGCCGCCACCCGCAGGATGTCCGGCTGTACCGCCTTGGGCGGGATCACCGTCACATTTGATGCCATGCTGTCAGCTCCTCTCCATTTCGTGTTGTCACTCCGTAATTCCGTCCTCGCTGGTGTCGATGTTCTCCTGCTCGAAGCGGACGGATACCCCAAGGGCAGTCAGCTCCCGCAGGAGCTCCTGGCAGTCCTGGATGTTCCTCGACAATCGGGATACGGACCTGACCAGGATCTTGTCGATCTTCCCGGCCCGGCACTCTCTCAGCATACGGGTAAGCTCTTTCTGCTTTCGCATCCGGTTTCCGCTTGGGGCCACGTCCACATAGACTCCCGCCAGTTCCCAGTCCTCATGACCCTCCACTTGGGCTCTGAGGGCTCTGACCTGCGTGTCCAGAGCGGCTTGGTCGAAGTTACCCACCCGGCCATATACCGCCACACGTAGCGGGGGTCTTTCTGTTCCATTCATGGGGCTTCCGTCCTTTCTTCGTTTTTGGCAACGACAACACTACCACACCTTGTCCGAAATAGCTATCACAATTCCCGAACAGTTACCGGGCGGTACTTTTCTGCCGCCAGGCGATGGATGACGTCAGCCTCCTCCTCCGTCACAAAGCCGGCCTCCCGCATCCGGACCAGAATGCCAAGGGCAATCTGGTACTGCAGCTCCGTCCTGGCATTGATCATGACGCTGCACCCTCCTGGAAGTAAGGTTCCGCCTTAACGGCTCGAATGAACTGCTCCACCTCTGTCAAACTGTCCGTGACCGGCATCTCCGGCAGGGCGGCAATCACATCCATAAAATAGCGGTTGCCCTGGGCGGCCCGCTCATCCAGGATGGCCACCACGCAGGTGTCCGTCTCCGTGCGGATGGCACGGCCAAAGCCCTGCTTCAGCTTGATCTGCATCTCCGGTACTACCACCGCCCTCAGGAAGGCGCGGAGCGTGGGGTGATTCTCCCGCTCCTTTTCTTTTCGGGCATCAGGAAGAGGAAACGGCAGCCTGGGGATGATGAGCAGGGACACGCAGTCGCCTGGGAAGTCAAAACCCTCCCAGGCCGCGCCGGTGGCCAGCAGGACGCTGCCGGGGCTGGCCTTAAACTGCTCCATGGTACGCGCGCTGTTTCGCCCCAGCGTAAACAGAGGGTAGTTTAGTGTCTTTCTCCGCAGCCGCTCCTTCACAGCGGACATGGCAGCGTAAGAGGTGAACAATGCCAGGGTGTGACCGTGGGCTACGTCCAGCAGGGCAAGGATCTCATCCGTCAGTTGGTCGAAGTAATCCTTGTCCCCCTGGTTGGGAGGGATGTGAGGGAGATACAGCAGGCAGTTCCTGCTGTAATCGAACGGGGATGGCGCGACGAACTCACGCACGCGGCCATCCGCCAGCAGACCGGTCTCTTCTTTGAAGTGCCGGAAGTCCTGACCAACGGCCAGTGTGCCGGAGGCCAGGATTGTTGGTTTGTTCTGCCGCCAGAGCGTCTGGCGGAACTGGGTGGTCAGGTCGGCGGAGGAGGCACACAGCATGGAGCCGCCCCGCTCATCCTCCGCTGTATAGAACACCAGATCAGGCTCCTGTCTGCTGAACAGCTCCGACTTGCTGGACACCTGCTCCAGCTGCTTGCGGGTGCTGGGCGTCAGGAAATCGCTGAGCTGCCGGCGGATCGCCGGGAGCGCCCGATTTGGCCCTGCCAGCAGGCCGGCGAAATGAGCGAAAGAGCGATCCGTGTCCCACGGCCTTGACAGCTCCTTCAGCAGAGGCTCTGCCGCGGACGCCAGGGTCTCGGAAGCCAGCAGATATCGCTCCCGGCGCAGGCTGTGGATCAGGTCCCGGAGTTCTTCCGCCATGAGTGTGACGCCGAACATCTGCCGGGCGGTCTCCGCCAGCTTGTGGGCCTCGTCAATGATAAGCCCACTGTATTCCGGAAAGATAGGCCGCTTTCCTGTGCTGCGGTGGATCGCGTCCGCCAGGAGCAGGTTGTGGTTGCAGATTTGAAATTGGTACCTGTCTGAGTCACACACTTCCACGAAGCAGAGATACCGGCAATCATCCTGACGGCAGTCGCACACATGTGGAACGCATACGCGCTCCCGGTCATAGCTGCTGAGGTGAGGCGCCATGTCCAAGTCCAGGTGGTCCCGCAGAGACAACAGGGCTTCACACGCCTTTGGGTTCTTCCGCTCCAGATTGACAGCCTGCAGCCGCTGTTTCAAGCGCGCATCACATACATAGTGGGCCTTGCCCTTGCGGATGATGGCGCGCAGCGGGGCCCGCAGCATACCGTCTGCCAGCAGGAGCTTGGAGAGGAAGGGCAGGTAGTCGTTCAGCACCGCGTCCTGGAGGGCGATGCTGGAGGTAGAGACCAGAAGTGGACGAGGTGCCAGGCCCTGTGTGGACCGGTAACGGTGGAATGCCGTCCCGGCCACCAGGTAGGCATAAGTTTTGCCGATTCCGGTTCCCGCGTCACAAAGGGCGATGCCGCCCTCCAGCATGGCGTCCAGCATCTGGTGGCTCAAGGCCATCTGTGCCGGGCGCTCGGCCATCCCCTGGGCGGGGAGCAGGTCTCTGAAAACATGGTCGATCTCGTTATGGGCATTTTGCCTGTTATCCTTGTTATTCATCCTAAAATGTCCCCTTATCATGTAAGTTTTCTTTCATTCTCATCGTATTTGCAGCTCGCACCCCGATGAGTTGGGAACAGCACGGACAAGGTTTGGCAGACCTTCACAGGCATACTCCCAGGGTCTCTACTGCTTTCAACCCTGGGAATACATGGCGGCCTTGCCGGGGCCGCCCCGCATTGGCGGGATCGCTCACCGGAGGGGATGTCCCCTCCGGGTCCTGGCGCGCACGATGCGTGTGTCTGTGCTGTGATCCGTACTGCTGGTATTCACTTATCAAAGAGCACACCGCCATATTTCTGGCTGGTACCCTTAGTTTAGTGAATCCGGCAGCCATTTTTTAGAGAGCAATGGACACATCTCCGTGACCATTGGACACATTAGAGCTGCGACTCCAGGATGGACAACTTTTGGATCAGCTCCCGGATCTCCCGCTTGAGCGGCCCGCTCTCCGGGGTCTTCCCCAGGATCAGGTGATCCAGGGAGGTACCGAACACCGATGCCAGCGCAATAAACATATCGACAGAGCACCCCTTTTTCCCGGCCTCGATCCGGCTCAGAAAACTGCGGTCAATGCCCAGTAAGTCTGCCAGCGCCTCCTGTGTATAACCGGAAGCCTTGCGGAGCTGTTGTATTCGTTTCCCACAGGTCACCGTGTCATAGTACAGCTTTGACTCCTGCACACTTTTTTCAGTAGCTGCTTTTGAGGTGGTGGTATGTAGTTTTTTCATGTTTTGATCTCCAATCTCAGTTTTTTAGAGCTGAAATTGGAGATCACGGATATTTTGCTGTATAGGTCTGCCAGTGCCGTCTCTGCATTGTCGCCCTTTCCGCTTTTCAGCGGGCGGAAAGGACAACAAAAAAGGGAGCCTTACGCATAGCTGAAAAGCTACTTGTAAGGCTCCGAACGCATAGTATCCCGCACTGGCGGGTGGTTGGTGCGCTTGACAAAGTGTAGTCAAGTGAGGGAGGGGCAGCAGGCGGTGATCCGGTCTGCTGTCCACTGCTGCTCAATATTCAACTCTTTGGGAATGTGATGCCGATTTGCGCCCCACACTTGGGGCATTTGGCAAACCACTGGGCCTTGGCCGACTGCCTGGGCCCGTACAAATTCAGGCAGGATGGGTCTGTCCCGCTGGCCGCGTCAATGATTCTGCCTTTATGGCAGACCGGGCAGCGCAGTGTCTGCGTCTCTTTTCCTTTCATAGGCACCTCGGTGTTCTCTTTTTTGTGAACAAGCTGATAAAAATTTTTACAGTAGATTGTGATGCTCCAGTCGGATGCGCATGGCCTGTTTAGATACCCCAAACAGGCAGGCCATATCGGCCACCAGGGTCCGGCGGTCACGCCCAGGCCGGAGCTGATAAAAGGCGCGTTTGACCTGTGCCATGGGCATGAGGATCGCAGAACCCAGCAGATTGGCTTGAAACTCCATGTCGGTCTCCTCCGCTGTGAGCATCAGCGCCGCGCTCTCCCCGGTACCCAAGTAGAGCTTTTTATGCAAACACCAGTGGGCCAACTCATGGGCACAGGTAAAGCGAAAGCGGCCCGTATTGGCTTCTTCTCCGCAAAGGGACGCGTCTATCAGGATCGTGCCTGCCCGCACCGGAAACAGAATATACTCATGCAGCTCCATATCGTAGACCGCCTCCAGGCCATCGTCAAAAATGGTCTTCCCCAAAATGCGGCCGTTTTTTCGGAGGTATTGGTACTCCAGCGAAAGGCCGTTGGCTTCGATCAGATCCTCGATGGGGATAGCGGCAGGCTTGCCATAGTAGAGTTTGGGATCATAGGCGGTCAGCACACGGCGGGCAATATTCTCAATTGCGTACTCACTGTAAAACAGTTTCGCCATAGCTGCTTCCTCCCGTCATGTAGGTTTCCTTTTCGTCAGCCTGTCTATAAATTCCTGCCACTCCGCGTCTGTGGCGTCCACCTCTTTGGCCGTGCGGAGCGCCGCTCGAACAATGTCCCGCTCCATGATGTACTCGGGGAGATCCGAGGATACACGCTGGGCTTTCGACTTCGCCGCCAGATCCAGCATCTCCTCATAGCTTGCCTTATCCAGCATCAATTCTTTCGCCAGTTTTTCTAAATACTCCTGTGTGGGAGCTGCCCGCCGGTCCGTTTCGATATTGCTCATATAAACTGGAGATATTCCCAACGCTGCCGCCAAGCCCCGGAGCGTCATGCCCCTGGCTTGCCGGTGCTGCCGTACAAAGCTCCCAAAGGTCTGTTCCATGCTGTCACCCCATTCTTTGTTCTCATTCTTGGAAACTAACAACGCCAGTATATCAAACATTTGTTCTATTATCAAGGTGTAAAAAGGGAGGTGTCCTCATTTGGGAACACCTACCGAATTTTTATTGCAGCCATGCCGCCATTTCCCGCATTTCCTGCAGGACATTGTCTGGTCCGGTGATCTGAATCCTTCCGCCAAAGGTAAATACCCAGGCGAAAAAGGGCGGACTGGGCGCTACCTCCACCACGGCGCGGAAGTGTCCGCCGTCTGCTGTCTCGGTATGTACGGCCTCTCCAAATCGGTCCACCACACTGCGCATCATGCTGTTCTCGCAGAGAAGTTCCACTGTCTGAAGGTCGTCTGGATACATGCCAAACACCTTCTGGACATAGGCCGAGGGGTCAAAGCTGCCTTGCGGCACGGCAGGCTCATCCGTCTGCAAGACGCTCACCATACGGTCTACCCGAAACTGGCCCAGTTTTCCATGCTTCTCAGACCAGCCCACGGCATAATAGAAATCCCGGTTCCAGATCAGGGCATAGGGACTGAACCGGTATCGGAATCCATTATGCTTGAGGACCTTTTCTTTGTTCGGCGTATACTCATAATATTGAAAGGTGATCTTCCGGCGTTCCTGAATAGCAGTCTGAATCACGTCCACGCTGTAATAGACGGTCTCATTCTGGGGCTTCGCCATCCCGTCCATATAAATGGGCTCGTTCAGCTGATCCGCTTGGGCACGGCTGGTAAGCTGGCCCAGCTTCCGAATCAGGGCGCCGCTCTTCTTTTTGGTAATAAAATGGGAGGACTCCACCGCATTTGCCAGCAGTTTCAGCTCTGGAAGCTCGAACAGGCGTGCTCCAACCGCATAGCGGTTCTGTGTGCTCTTGTCGCAGAGGATGTCAACGCCCGCTTCGGTCAGTACGGCGATATCGTTGTAGACGCTTTTCCGTCCCGCTTCGATCCCTTTGCCCTTCCAATAGGCGAGAATGTCCTGCGCGGAGACAGGATGGGATTCGTCTGTCTCCTTATACAGGTATTCCAGAAGATATAAAATGCGTTTCTGCGTCTCATTTTTCATGTGATCGCTCCAAATTCATATAATTAGGCGATGATACAATACGACAGTGGCGATAATTTTTTGAGTTTAATATTATGTGCAAATAGCACTTCATATTCACGTCTGTCAGGGTTTACTTCAGGAACATATCGCCCATGTGAGCCTTCCGGGGCGAGGATCGTGATAAGGAATCGCCCGTTCTTAATGTCTCCCATTGCATAATCTTCCTTCAATAAGGTTGTACTCCAAAAAATAGGAACTGTATAAATCCTGTCAAATATTGTCCCGACAAAGATATGTAGAAGTTCTTTCAAACTGACAAATCTATAGGTTACGATGGAATTTGGTAGGCTATCGGAGAGAAGCATATCCTGTAGTCCTTTAACTGTTGTACGCTTTGTAACGCCCTGCATCAGTGAGGCATTCATATTTTTATAGAGAGCGCCTTTATAATCATTTAATGGGGAGTTACTATTGAAATATGAATATTTTTTTACGTATTCTTCTGAATAGCATGAAACAGCCCATGCATCAACCTCTTCTGGCGAATAAAACTCCTTGATGTTCGCCCAATCAACAGACGGTAGTTTTTTCTGCGCTTTATCAATTAAATGCTGATCCAATGTATAGTCACCTCTATTCGTATTCGAAAACCGGGCATATCATTGCATCTCAATACCAAATACGCCGCCCAGTCAAGGCACCGTTACTGGATGCTCCGAGCAAAAGTCTAGAGCACCCGCGAGGGAAGATGGAGCGTATTGGGACTTTGCCTTACCAGCCGCGCCCTTTGCCTGTGATTTGGATGGAGACTTTCAGCGTCTTGCCGCTTCAGGCCGCTTCCACCCTTTGTAAGTCCGTAATCGGGTAACGCAGCACGTTATTTTTCAGGATTACTGCAGAGCCGTGCTCGTTCAGCAGCCAACCTGCCCTGGAAAAATTCTGATTGGCCTCTGT
>CALXDC010000024.1 GCA_944386975.1 uncultured Oscillospiraceae bacterium
TGAGGCGGCTGACGTCGATCACCGACTCGCCCAGGGCCATAATCAGCCGCACCAGCTCCGCCGCCACAATGGCGAAGGGACCGGTGAAAGCCAGACTGGTCCGCACCGAATCCACCACGGTGGTCACATCGCTCACCATAAAGGAGGCAATGTAGTTGAACACAAAGCGCACCAGGAACAGCATGCTGGTAACAGCGGAGAGATTGGCCTTGGCGTTGGTGAGATCCCCATTGTAGAGGTACTCGATCTCCGACTGGAAGTAGTAGTTCACGTCCACTCCCAGGGGGATACCGTTCATGTTCTCCTCCACCGGCTCGTCCTCGGTCTTGCCGCTGTTGGTGGCGTAGCAGGAGAACATCTCCGTGTCATAGGTCAGCAGCAGAATCTTGTTCGCCGCGTCGTTCACGGCGCTGCCCAGGCGGCTGAGGAGGTTGTCGTTCATGGCCTTTTTCACCTGGTCCTTGGCGCCGTCCTCGCTTCCCCAGTCCCCCGACGAACCGAAGTCCGTACCGTTGTCGGAGCCGCCTCCGGAGCCGTTGTCGTACTTCCAGGCCCCATCGGGATCAAATTGCAGGAAGGAACTGAACTGGTCCTGGATTTTCCCCAGCATATCCTCCAGGCCGTCGGTGATATCGTCCTTCTTCGTCTCGTTATCGGTTTTGGCGTAAAACTCCTCCAGCTTTTCATAGAACTCCGGATTGTGGGTGTCCTCAAACGCATCGCTCTGGAAGAGCTCATAGTAGGGATCAGAGATGGAATAGGTCTTGGGCGTCACACTGTCCATAAGGGCAAGCTCGTCCTTCATCTGGGATTCCGGCGGAAGGCTTGCGTTGACAATGATCAGATCAATGGGAATGTGGTCCGCCTTCAGATCCTTCAGGCGGTTCAGGGAATAAAAGATTCCCACGCTCTCGTTGCCGTAGCCCACGTCGTTGCGCAGCATCTGAACGAACTGGTTGATCTGTGCCGTGTCGTGCTCGCTCATAGCGTTGGCCATCTCCGTCAGATTGTAACTGAGAATTTCCCGGTACTCCTCGATGACAGACTTGCCGCTGCTCCCCTGGGGCTGTGTCAGTCCGTCCTTCAGATCCGCGGAGCATTCCCCGCTGTTCAGCTTCGCCTCCAGGTTGTCCACCATCTGCCCCAGGCTCTCCCGCTGTTCATCGGCCCTTTCGCACAGGGACACCAGGTCCTCCAGACTGTCATTCTTCCAGGTGAGATTGGCAATGAGCTCCTCCAGAGACTTGCACCGGTCGGAAATGGACTTGTTCAGTCCGTCCCGGTGGCCCTGCATGCTCCAGTAGCCGCTCTCATATTCGCCGCTGCTGTTTGTGTTTCCCATCATCCATCCGTCCACGAAGGTGCCGCCCACCACGAGGGAATGAATGTTGCCGATCAGCCCCTGATATTTGAGCTCATAATCACCGGCGGCGTCCTCGTCGCCCCGCCGGACTGCCTCGGTGTAGTCGCTGCGGGTCTCGTAGAGTTTGTCGATCTGCTGCTCGATCTCCTTGAGGTAGGCGTTGACCGACTGGATGGCCCCGTTCTCCTGGGACGCGCCGGTATTGACCTCCTGGATACAGTTGTAGATATCCCTGTATAGCTTGTCGATATCCTCGACCTTATCATCAATTTCCATCTTGTCCTTGATGATCTCCGCGTCCTTCTGGACCTTTTCAAACACGTCCAGACGGTCCAGGATCTCCTGGACAATGATCACCGGGGCCCGGAACTTGGCATACTCCTCGATCTGGCGGCGGAGCACCTCCTGGTTGGCCAGATTCTTCCCCTCCGCCGGCGTGATCTCCCCCGGAATCAGATCTGAGCCGTAAAACAGCTGGAAGGTCCCCTGCCCCCGGTCGGTCCAGTCCTCCCCGAATACGGCCACCTGGATATACTCGTCCACCATGGTGGCAAACTCCGGGTCATCCTTCATGATGCCGTAGAGGCCGTAGAGGTCCTGCAGCAGGGCGTCATAGCTGGCCAGGGCGGAGTTTGCCGCCAGCTGGTTGGCATCGTGAACAATGCTGCGGGCCGTGTAGAGCCGGGCCAGGTCCACGCCAGTGCCGCTGACCAGCACCGCCGGAATCAGCAGCAGCGTGACGAACACCGTCACCGCGCCCCGGCAGTCCCGCCGCAGCTTCTGAAAGAACTTTCTCATCTCTCCGCTCCTATATCCCCAGGAATCCTGCAAATTTTTCCCCCAGCGCGGAGATACTGTCGAACATCTCCGTCAGGTTGTACTTCTCCGCCAGAAACTCCGTCAAGTCCCGGGCCAGGTCCATATTGCGCACAAATTCATCCCCGTTCTGCACCACAGCTGTGGAGGTGACGGTGACGGGAATCTCCGAAGGAAAGCCCACGAAGGAAAGGTCCACCGGGGAGGGGATGGTCCGGGTGGCCGTCACTACGATTTCCTTATAAATAATATAGTTCACGACGCCATACTCCACCGTCAGCTCGCCCGGCGGCTGGATGACGCCCTTTTTGTCCATATTGATTACCGCCTGCTCCGCGTTGTCCGCGTCGTCCCGGTTGTTGCCCACAAGGGCGCCGATCAGCGCGCCGTAGACGCTGCCGAGCTGGCTTCTATCGCTCTCCCAGTAATAGGTCAATGTATCGGAGTCATGCCGCAGCCAGGTGTCGCTGCGCTCCGTGGCGATGGCGGTAGCAGCGTACTGGGTCGCCTGCTGCAGCGCCGCACGGGTGGGTAAATACATGGAAAGCAGGACAAGTCCCGCAAAAATCATCACAATAATCGGGAAGAGAATGGTCGCCTCCACGACGGCGTCCCCTCTCTCGTCAATCCAGAGGTTCCCTCCCTTTCGCAAGCCGACCATTCTCTTTTCCCCCTTCGTTTTCTTTTCTCTCTTTTCTCCGCTCTGCGGACTTTAGCCGCCGAAGCTGCTGCCCCCGCTGATGCCGTCGCCGGCTCCGGTGATCTTATCCCACAGTTCGCCCAGCCACTCGCTGAGGCTGCCCCACAGCATCACAATGGCCAGCACCGCCACCAAAATCAGCAGCACTGCCACCACCACGCCGGACAGGCCCCGCTCGTCGCTCTTCAGCTCCTGAACAAACAGGGACGCCCGCACATAGGCGGCCGCAGACAGCTGGTTGAGTTTTTTCAACATAGTCTCTCGCTCCTTTCTTCTGTCGTTTCTATGTACCACACCCGGACACACGCTCCCGGGTGAAAGCACCGCTGTGCATCATCGGAAGGTGGACGCCCCCGTCATCCGCCGGAGGAGTCCATCGAGAAAATCGCTCTGCAGTTCCAGAAGATCTCCCCACGCCAGGAGGGCCAGCACTGCGATCCCCGCAAGGAGCAGCAATCCCAGCAGACAGAGCACCGGGCTTCTGCCCCGCTCGTCGCCCCTCAGGCGCGGCTTCTCTCTCCCAAGTTCCATAATTGGGAACCTCCCGTCCTGTCCGCCGGTCTACAGGCTGCTGAAATTCAGCGCCACCGGCACCATAATCATCACCAGAATTGCCACAAACAGCAGCATGGTGGGGATCATCAGCTTGGAATTGGCCTTCTCCGAGTCCCGCTTGGCGGTGTGCCGCCGCTCCTGCCAGGCGTCGTGGGCCATGTCCTTGAGCAATATGCCGATCTCGGCGTTGCCCTTGGATTGATTCTGAATGATGGCGGAAGCCAGCTTGGTGGTCTCCTTGGTGTTGCAGCGGTTGAGGAAATTGGTGTAGGCCGTGGCCGGGTCCACCAGGTTGCTCAGCTCGTCCGCCGTCCGGCGCATCTCCTGATATAGCTCCAGATCCTGGCTCTCCGCCGTCTCCCGCCAGGCTCGGTCCATGATCATGCCGGAGGTCACCAGCAGCGCCAGCTTGGATACCACATTGGGAAACTGGCGGCTGATGGCGGCCCGGCGCTTGTTGAGCCGGTCGTTGACCTCATCATACAGGGCGTAGACCAGCCCCAACACCAGCAGCGTTCCCACCAGCATCACCGCAAGGCCGCCGGTCCGGTTCCCCATCCCGTACACCAGCACCCCCAGAGCCAGGGCCCCCGCCACGCCGATGATGGGGTAGGACAGCACCCGGGCCAGCAGCTGCTTGGTCTTGTTGGCGGCGAACTTTTTCCCATAGAGCTCCGTGCACTTGAACAGCAGCGCCTTGTGCACCGACCCTCTGCCGATGGCATCGAAGCGGCGCAGGATCACATAGCCGGGCATTTCCCAGATCCCCACGCTGCGGAGATCTCCCCGCTGGAGGGCCTCCCCCTCCCGGAGAATCTTTTTGATCTGTTTTTCAGAATTGCCTCCCAGAAACAGGGCCATCACCTTGGCGGAGATTCCGTGGTACTGCTCCAGCTCCGCCGCCCGGGCGGCGCCCTTCTTCCGCAGCCGCTCCACCTCCATCCGGCCGTCCAACACCCGGTTGTAGGCGGCAGTCACCCAGTCCTCCTGGGTCACGCCGGACAGGAAGAAAAACCAGACGGCCGTCAGCGCCGTGGCCAGCGCCAGCACAATGATAAGCACGAGCATGTCTGTCCTCCTCAGATCTCCACGTTACTGAACTTCCGGGCCATGATAAAGCTGATGATGAACACGATCAGCCCGCCCGTGGCCACCACACGGCCCAGGGGTTCCGTATAGATGGCGTCCATGAATCCGGCGCCGGCGTAGCCGATGACGCCCAGAATCACCAGCGGCATCACCAGCATGATGTTGACCTCTGACTTGGCGGCGGTCATCAGGGTATCGATTTCCATCTCAATGGCCATCTTGTCGGCGATAATCTGCTGGGTCTCCCGGACGATCTCGTTGGCCCGGCTGGATTTTCCCTCAATGGTGGCGTAGATGGAGGCAAAGCTGTCGATGTCTTCCAGCCCGCTGCGGCGGGCAAAATCGGCAAAGGCCTCCGACAGAGGAACGGCGTTGTTGAACTTGCTGATGATGATGTTCAGCTCCACGATGATGTCACTCTGCTCGGAATAGATCAGCGACAGGTCCTCCCGGGCGCTCTCCAGAGCCTTCAACACCGGATTTCCCGCCCGCATGGCCACGCTCATGGCCTCCAGCATGTCGTAAAACTGCACCCGCAGCCGCTTCAGCCGTTTGCCCACCGCGGCCTGCTCCGCCACGAAGATGTATACAATCCCGGTGAGCGCCCCGCCGATCACCGCCAGCAGCACCAGCTTGTAAAAGATGAACAGCACCGCGAAGCCGCCTGCAAACCCTCCCAGGAAGGCCAGTATGTGGTCAAACAGGGTGCAGGGCGGCTGGGTGTAGTCCGGCACGCTGAAATGGCGGACCTGCACCGGCGCCGGCGTCTCCTGCTCTGCCACCGGTCCGGGGGCAAACACATTCTTTTTCATTTCTCTCTCCTATGTTCCACGGGTTCCTAAATCTTCCGGTAAATTCCGGCGTTTTCCAGCTTTTGGGTGTTCTGCATGGGGTTCTCCGTCCGCTCCAGCCGCCCCACCACCTTGTTCTTGGAGCTCTCGGGCAGCTCCCGGAACTGGTAGAGGGTGTTGGTCCGGAAGGTCCGGGTAGCGGGATCGTATCCCAGAATCTCCACGATCTCCATGGTCTTGCGGCTCTTGTCCCGCAGACGGGAGAGGTGGATGATGATGTCCACGGCGGAGGCGATCTGCTGCCGGATGGCCTCCAGCGGGAGCCCCGCCGCCCCCTGGAGCACCATGGTCTCCAGACGGCTGATCATGTCGTAGGTGGAGTTGGCGTGGCCGGTGGAAAGGCTGCCGTCGTGGCCGGTGTTCATGGCCTGCAGCATATCCAGAGCCTCGGCGCCGCGGACCTCGCCCACCACGATGCGGTCCGGCCGCATACGCAGAGCGGACTTGATGAGGTCCCGGATGGTGATGGCGCCGCTGCCGTCGGGCCCGGCGTTGCGGGTCTCCAGCCGCACCAGGTTGTCCACGTTCCGGATCTGCAGCTCGGCGGAGTCCTCAATGGTGATGATGCGCTCGTCCCGTGGGATGAAGTTGGACAGGGCGTTGAGGAAGGTGGTCTTGCCCGAGCCGGTACCCCCGCTGACAAAGATGTTGTACCGCGCCCGTACCAGCAGCTCCAGCACCTCCGCCACCTCCGGGGTGATGGAGCCGTAGGAGATCAGCTTCTGAACGGTCATGGCCTCCTTGGGGAAGCGGCGGATGGTGACCACCGGCCCGTTGAGGGCGATGGGAGGCATCACCACGTTGACACGGGAGCCGTCCTCCAGGTGGGTGTCCACAATGGGCTCACTCTCGTTGACCACCCGCCCGGACTGGGAGACGAACTTGGTGATGATGGTCTCCAGCTCCTGGCGGCTCTCAAAATGGCGGTCCAGCTTCTGCAGCCGCCCGCTCTTCTCCACAAAAATATCCTCATAGCCGTTGATCATCACCTCGGTGATGTCGCTGTCGGCAATGATCTGGCCCAAAACGCCCAGCCCGCGGATGGACTCATACACCGCCTCGGTGATATTCCGCCGCTCGCGGAAATTCATGGAGGACAGCTCCCGGAATGCCTCGGGACTGTTGGCCCTGGCCCACTCGATCTTCAGCTCCAGCGTCTTGTCAATAAACGTCCGCAGCTGCTCATCCCCCATAGCGGTGAGATCCGGGCTCCGGTGAATCTCCGTTTTCAGCTGGGCCACCAGCTGGTTTCTGCTCTGCTCCGTCACGCTTTCAAACCTCCTCCGCAGGGCCGCCCCGTCTACCGGTCAAAGTATCCGGCGGACAAGGTCTTGTAGACCACCACCGGGTCGTCGGAGCGCACCAGCGGCAGCGCCACCACCGGCTCCTTCCAGTCGGAGGCCGCCCGGCCCCCCCGGTTGGCCACCATCGTCAGCTTCCCCTCCAGGGCGGCATACAAGCTGTGCTGCGTGCGGAACTGCTCGCACTTGACCCGGCTGGCCGGGGCGCTGTCGGTGACCAGGAACACCCGGTCGGCCAGCTCCAGCGCCTGCCGGGTCTTCCGGTCACAGCCGCTGCCCAGATCCACCACCAGCTCGTCCACATCACCGGCAGCTCCCTGAAGCAGCGCCGTCACATCCTCCGGCGTAAGAATTTCAATGTCATCATAATTATCCGGCCGTCCGAAGTACAAAATCCCGGAGCCGCTGTCCTCCCGCCGGACGCTCTGAAGCAGGAGGCTCACATTGTGGTCCAGCCCCTCGAACACACTGGTCAGGCCCTTGCCTCCTTCGGCAAAATAGACC
This sequence comes from uncultured Oscillospiraceae bacterium, assembly GCA_944386975.1. Taxonomy (GTDB): domain Bacteria; phylum Bacillota; class Clostridia; order Oscillospirales; family Oscillospiraceae; genus CAJFPI01. Next base: position 7,180 of record CALXDC010000024.1, read on the forward strand.
GGTGTGCTGGAGAAGGGCTCCAGGTCCAGATAGGCGGTCTTCTTTCCCCGGCTCACCATCTGGGCGGCGTAGGCCAGCGCGGTTGTCGTCTTTCCACAGCCCCCCGCCGGTGACCACACCGCGGTAATTTTCCCGCGATTCTCCTCAAAGCCCGGCTCCGCGCCGCAGATCTCGGCATACTGTCCGAGAATCTGCCCGGCAATGGTGGAGATCCTCTGGTACTTGCGGACCTTCCCCATCCCCTCCCAGCGGTGATCCAGCTCTTCCATACCGTCCCAGAGCAGCAGCGGCAGCCGGACGGTGCCGTGGGTCCCAGCCTCCGCCAAAGCGGGGGCCAGCAGGGCCGCGTCAAACCGACGGCGCTGCAGCAGCTCCTCCAGCCGCTCCGCCGTGGAGCATACGCTGACCTCAAATGCCTCGGTATACCGCTCCGACAGAACGCCGGACAGGTGCTCCATGTAGTCCTTATCGTCAATTGCGATCAAAAGTTGGATCTTCATTTGAATGTCCTCACCTTTCCCTTATCACCAGCGCCAGAGAAATGTTATCCCGTTCCCCCCGCTCCATCACATACCGTGTCAGACGGCGGATTGCCCGTCCCAAAGTGCGGGGAGTCGCCCGGAACAGCTCCTCCTGCAGAAAGGCGGGGTCCATCCTCTTGTATAACCCATCCGTACACAAAAGAAAGATCCCCTCTCCGCAGCGTCCCTCGTTGTAATATAGCTCCGCTTCGCCGGACCGTCCGATACACGACGTCAGCTTTCCGCCGGAGGAGTGGTCCTGGGTCAGCTGAGTCAGCACACCGTCCCAGCAGCCGTAAATCCGACTGTCGCCGGCGTGCACGATGTAATACCGCTCTCCGTCCACCACCAGGGCCGACAGCGTAGCCGCCGTCTTCAATCCCCGCCTTTGAGCCGTTTGTGCGATGGTGCGATCCACCTCTCTCACGGCGTCCCGCAGCCGGAGCCCCAGCCGCCCGGTCTCCCGCAGCTGGTCGAACCAGCTGCCCAGCATCCGCACGGCGGAGGAGGCCGCGAAGGCCCCGTCGGTCATGCTGCCCACTCCGTCGCAGACCACCGCCATACATACGCTCCGACCGTCAATGGCCCGCTCCTTCATCAAGAGGCTGTCCATGTTGACCGGCCGCTGGTTTTGGAGGCTTATCCCGTCGTAGAGGCACGCCATGCCGCTCACTCCTCTCCCTGAACTCCTTTCCCGGCAGGCTGCTCATTTCGCAGCTGCCGCCGAAGACGGCTCAGAGTCACCGGCGTCATTCCCAGGAAAGACGCAATATGCTTGTTGCTTACACGCTCGATCAGTCCGGGGTAATGCTTTAAAAACCACTGGTAGCGCTGCATCGCGGAGTACTGGTGCATCAGAATCTTCCCTTCCCAGTGCCGGTTCAGCGCCTTCACCAGATAGCGGTTGTAAATCCGAAGCAACTCCGGAGAGATTTCCATCAGCGCCAACACCTCAGACACCGGCACTGTCAGGATCTCGCAGTCCGTCATCGCCTCCATATTGATCTGAGAAGGCTCATCCAGAGAATTGCAGCCCATCAAAATATCTCCGCAGCAGTAGGCAAAGCAATCCGTAATGTCTCTCCCCTCCGCATCCAGCAGAAAGCCGCGCACCACCCCTTGAATCAGCATGGGAACATGGGTCTGCAGCTCGCCGGTCTCCAGCAGGATCTGACCTTTTTGACAATGTATATTCTGTGAAACCTTCTCCAGCCGCTGCACCACACTTCTGTTGGTCAGCTGCAACACATCTTCAAAAATATCCCTCACACACACATCCGGGCCTCCTTGACGACTATCCATGACATTTTATCAGTTTCCTCCCCTCAGGGCATTAACATAGGTTAATATTTCCTGATCGGAGCCGCATACTTTTTCAGTTTATATCAATATATTTTAAAATCATTTTTATGCGCCGGCTGTGCAATAGTCCCTCTGCTTCCGGACCCTGCAAGGTAAAAGCCCCGCAGCGCCAAACGCTGTGGGGCTTCCCTATATTTTTTGTGAATCCCGCGGCAGGCTGTTCCTTCCTCTCACTCCGCCGGGGGAACGTCGATTTCCATATCCCCCAGAGGATAGGTGACGCAGGGGTGGATCCAGCCGAATTTCCGGTCCGCCTCCCTCCGGCCGTCCCGACCTTCGGCGATCCGGTACTCGCCGCGGATCCAACGGCTGTGGCAGTAGCCGCAGCCGCCGGCCCGGCACTTGTTGGGGGCAGGGATCCCGGAGCGCTCCAGGGCGGTGAGGAGGGTTTCGTTCTCCCGGGCCTCTACAGTGTACACCCGGTCCCGGATGTGGGCGGTAAGGCGGAAGGTCCGAGGGTTCTCCAGGGGCAGGTCGCCGCAGAAGGTGGCATCCTTCCGCACCGCCTTCACGGGGAGGCCGTAGGGGGCCAGTTCCTTGAGGACAAAGTCGTACATGGCTTTAGGGCCGCAGAGGAAGAAGGTCACGTCTCGGATGTCCACATATTTCTCTAAGAGCCTGGCGGACACAAAGCCATGCTCGTATCCCGTCTTTTCCTCATCGCTGAGGACGTAAACCACCCGGAGACCCTTCTCCGCCAGGGCGTCCAGCTCCGCTTTAAAGGCGATGCGGTCCTCGGTGCGGGCCCCGTAGAAAAGGGTCATCTCGTAATCCTCATCCCCCTCGGCCATACTTTTGGCCATGGAGAGAAAGGGTGTGATGCCCGCGCCGCCGGCAATGCAGGCGATACGCTTTTTGTCCCGGAGGGTCTCGTAGTGGAACTCTCCGGAGGGCTCGGTCATGGCGAACCGGTCCCCTGCCCTGGCCTCCCGGCCCAAGTAGCCGGAAAAGAACCCGGCGTCCTCCACCCCCAATACCAGCTTGTTCTCCAGAGCCTCCCGGGGGCTGGAGGCGATGGAGTAGGGGCGGCTCACCAGGCTCTCCCCCACCTGTCCCCGAAGAGACACATACTGCCCCGCCCGGAAGAAGGGGAAGGCGTCGCCGTCCAGGCGTCGGAAGGTGAGCTCCGTCATTCCCGCCGTCAGGGGACGGATTCCGGTGAGCTCTACCGCCATCTCGCCGGGGTGGAGGCGCTTGGCCAGGTCGTTGACCCGGTAGGATTTGGGCAGGGGGGACGGGGACCCGCCTGCCAGGGCCTCCCGCCGGTTTGGTACCAGCTTCTTGAAGCGGAGCATGTCCATGAAGCCGAAGAGCTGTCGTTTGAATTTCATCTCACTTCGCCTCCCTCTTGAGATCGCCCACCGTCTGACGACCGGACAGATCGCCGGACACATAGGCACTGGAATAGCCGCTGGAGCGCATGGCCCAGCCTCCGGCAAACCGGAGACCCGGAAACAGCCTGGCGTCCTCCGCCATCATCATCATCCGGGGCATGAGGCTGTCCCACTCCGCCGTCTCGTAGCCGTAGATGACGCCCTGGGGGTGGCCGCAGTAGCGGGCGTAGGTGGTGGGGGAAGCCACGGCAATCTCCTCAATGGCCTCCCGGATCTGACAGCCGGTCTCCCGCTCAAAGACGGTAATCATGTCATCGGCTACCCGGTCCTTGGCCTTGAAGTAGTCCGTCTCGCCGACGTTTCCCCAGTCGTCGGACATGAACATGGTGGTAAAATACATCATGCAGGTACCCTCCGGGGAACAGCCGGGATAGGCGTTGTTGAGGCAGACGGTGGCCTGGACGTGGTTGGTCTCCACCTTCCGCATGAGGTCATATTGCTTCACGCTGTCTGCGGTGTCGTAAATGAAATAGTTGTGGCTCTTGATGCCCAGCTCCTCCGCCGATTTGTTGAGACCCAGAAACAGGCTGAAGCCCCGGCCCGCAAAGGTACGGGCGTTGGTAGCCCTGACCATCTGCTCCGTCACCGCCTTCTCCTCCAGCAGCTTGCCGAACACCAGGTGGGGCGAGCAGTTGGCGATGACATGACGGGTAGGAATCACGGTACCGTCGGCCAGGCGGACGCCGGTAATAGCCCCATTCCCGTCGACGAGAATCTTCTCCGCCTCCGAGTGGTACCAGATGTCGCCTCCCAGCTCTCGAATGCGCTGGTCCATGGCCATGCTGATCTCGTGGGAGCGGAGCCTCGGCATCCAGGCGTCTCGGGTGATATAGCGGATCACCATGGAGCCGTAATGGAGGAAGCTCATGCGGTCGCAGTCCACCCCCAGATAGCACCAGTAGGCGTTGAGAATATCCCGGGCAGCCTGGGGCATTCTGAGAGACTCCAACACCTCGTTGACCGAATAGCTGCCCGCCTTGATGAAGTTGGGAAAGTGGGCTTTCATATACGCCGAGTCTGTATTGCCGTTGACGGAATTGGAGTAGGTCTGTGCATCCCGGACCTCGTTGCAGAGGTCGAAGAAATCGGTCATGGACTTCCGGGAGCCGGGGACATACTGCTCCATTTTATTGATGAAGGCATCCACGCCGAAGGGCATCTCACAGTCGTATGTTTTGTCGGTGGTGATAAGGTGGTATGCCTCGGGGATACGGATCCAGTCGATCTTGTCCTCCACTCCCAGATCCCGGAACAGGGTGCGGATGTCGCCGGGCTCCTCCGGGGAACCGAAATCGTTGAGCTCATGGAGACTGGCCTCAAACTCGAAGCGTCCCCGCTTGAAGCTGGTGGCAAAGCCACCGGGCAGGTTGTGCTTTTCCAGCAACAGACAGGAGTACCCCCCCTGGAGCACTCGGATGGCGGCGGTAAGGCCGCCGTTGCCGGCGCCGATGACCACCACATCATAGGCTTTCGCGGTGTGCTGTTCCATGTGTTTCCCCCTTCCTGCCGCCCGGGGCGGCAGACGGATATCGGCGGTGGGACCGCCCTGTGTTTCGATAGGTTTAGTTTACCCGGAACCGCACAAAAAAGCAACACCGATCCGCGGGGCATCCTCCCCCCTTTCAAGGAGCAGCGGACTGTGATACAATGGGAAAAAATCCCGAAGGAGGAGGCGGTGGTCCATGAAGACAGCGCGGTATTGCAAACTGGAGATCTTTCTGCCGGAGAGCCACTTGGAGGCGGTGCGGGAGGCCCTGTGGTCGGTAGACGCAGGCCACATCGGCCGCTACGACCGCTGCCTCTCCTATAGCCCTGTCACCAGCTGCTGGCGGCCCCTTTCGGGGACCCGGCCCTACCTGGGAGAGGAGGGTGCCCTCTGCACCCAGCGGGAGCTGAAGGTAGAGGTGACCTGCCGGCTGGAGCGGCTGGAGGAGACCATGGCCGCGGTCCGGAGGGCCCACCCCTACGAGGAGCCGGTGATCCAGGCCATCCCCCTGTGGGCGGTGGGGCTGGAGGGAGGGACAGACCTGTGACGGCGCCGGAACTCCTTCAGGGGCGGTACATCGCCTTTGACGTGGAAACCCCCAACGCCCGCAACGACCGCATCAGCGCCATCGGTGTGACGGTGGTGGAAGCGGGATTTTTGCAGCAGACCTACTACGCTCTGGTGGATCCCCAGACCCACTTCGACCGGTTCAACGTGTCCCTCACCGGCATTACCCCGGCAATGGTGGCGGGAAAGTCCACCTTTCCGGAGCTGTGGCGGCGGCTGGAGCCTCTTCTCAGCAGCGGGGTACTGGCGGCTCACAACGCCCCCTTCGACCTGTCGGTGCTGGCCAGGTGCCTGCGGGACTACGGCATCCCCTGGCGGCAGACGGTCCCCTACGCCTGCACCTGCCAGATGAGCCGGCGTCTGCTGCCTCAGCTGCCTGATCACAAGCTGGATACTCTGAGCCGGCACCTCGGTCTGGACCTCGCCCACCACCATGCCGGCAGCGACAGCCAGGCCTGCGGGGCGATTCTGCTCCATTGCCTCCAGACCGCCGGGACGATCCGCCCCTTCCTCCGCACCTACGATCTCACCGCCATCCGAACCCTTTCTCCCTCTCAGGGCCGCCGCTGACGCGCCGTCTCCATCCTCATTTCTGTAAAGCACTTTCGCTTGTAAATGTAGGGAAATAAAGCAACCAACGCCCCCACCTTACCCCATTTTTCTTGTAAAGTCTTTTTCCTTGCTACTAAAATTGCCCCTGCTGTGGCCACCGGGAACTCCCGGCGGACACAGCAGGGGCGCTGTCTTGGATCAAGCACGGAGACAATCTCAGTCGCCGCTCTTTCGGTTGTAGACCTCCAGGTCCACCAGATTCTCCAGCTTTGCCACCACCAGGGAGATGGCCACGTCGCCGGTGGTGTTGGAGGCGGTGCGGAACATGCCCACGATGGAGTCGATGCCCATCATTAGACCGGCGGCTTCCACAGGCACGCCGATCTGCACCAGCAGCACCGACAGGCACACCAGCCCGGCGCCGGGGATCCCCGGCGCGCCTACGGAGAGAACGAACACGGAGAAGAACAGAGCCGCCAGGTCCGCTCCGGTGAGAGATACCCCGTAGAGCTGGGCCAAAAACAGGGCCCCCACTACCAGGTAGACGCAGCTGCCGTCCATATTGACCGTGGCGCCTAAGGGAATGGAGAAGGAGTAGACCTTGGGGGAGATCCCCAGGGCATTGCGGCACAGCTGCATGTTGTAGGGCATGGCCGCATTGGAGGAACCCAGGCTGAAGCTGGTGAGCATGCCCGGTGCGTACTTGCGCAGGAAGGTCAGGGGATTGAGCCGCCCCACTACCAGGATGAGGAGGCAGTACACCGTCATCATGGCTGCCATGCCCAGGAGGACCGCCGCCATGAAGTAGAGCAGGGACACCAGGGTGTCGCCGCCGGTAAGCATCACCAGGGAGCAGATGGAGCAGAACACCGCCACGGGGATGAAGCCCACGATGATGGTGGTCACCTTCAAAAAGAGGGTGTTGCAGCCCTCAAAGAAGTCCTTCAGGGGACGGGAGTAATCCCCGATCATGCCCACAGCCACGCCGCAGAGGATGGCAATGAAGATGATCTGGAGCATGTCTGCGTCCAGGAAGGGCTGAACGATGTTGGAGGGCACAATGTTGACAATGGTGTCCAGGATGGAGATGTTGACCTCCTCGGCCCCGGCCACCGGCTGGGCGGCCTGGAGGGCCGCCTGGACACCGCCGCCGCTGCCGGGCTGCAGCAGCAGGAAGGCCCCCGCGCCCACAGCGATGGCGATGACGGTGGTGAACATGTAGAACCCCATCACCTTGCCGCCGGTCTTTCCAAAGTCGGAGAGATTGGTGAACTGGGAGACGCAGCTGAGAATAGAGAAAAACACCACCGGGACCACTACCATCTTCAATGCGTTGAGGAACATGGTTTTGATGGGATTGAGCACATAGCTGTCCAGGGCCTCCGCCCCGCCAGCGGGCAGCAGACATTATAACATGCCTTTTTCCCCTGTCAACTCCCCGGAATCGGCCTCTTTCCCCCCTTTTCCCGTCTCCGGCGGCGGATTTTCCGCCGCACCGGCCTCCGGTGCCCTCCCGAGGGCCGTTCTCCCCAAAATCCGCCGGACGGAGGAACACTTTTTTGTTGGAATTTTCCCGGAAAAATTTCTTACGACAGGAGAAAAAACCTGATACAATAGCGGCTGAACAGAATGTCGCAGTGAAGGAAAGTAGCGAGACGGAAGCTTCGCCGCTTTCTTTTTTTGCGGCAAAATCAACTGAGAGGAGCACATTCCTATGCCTAAAACCAAGCTGCAGCGCATCGTTTTCACCCTTCTCATGGCCGTGATCATGGTCTACGGCATGATCGTCTACAACGTGGCCCTGAACACCGATGGCGTCACCAACCATACCTTCCTGCTGGCCCTCCATGAGCTGCCCATCATGGCCCCCATCGCCTTCCTGCTGGAGTTCTTTGTGGTGGAAAAGCTGGCCACCCGCCTGGCCTTCACGTTCATGCGTCCCACCGACCGGCCCCAGTTCATCACCTACGCCATCTCCCTCATGATCGTGTGCCTCATGTGTCCCACCATGAGCCTCATCGCCACTCTGCTCTTCAAGGAGCCCAGCTTCGGCGTCTGGATCCACACCTTCGGCTGCAATCTGCCCATGGCCCTTCTCTGGCAGATGCTCTACTGCGGACCGCTGACCCGTCTGATCTTCCGCACCCTGTTCCGCCGCCAGCTGGCGGCGGCGTGATCCCTTCCCTTCTCCGCCACAGAAGTCAGAGCGGTCCTCCCCGGGAAAACTCCCGAGTGAGGACCGCTCTTCTATTATATATTATAACATAAGCCCACGGAAGCGGTTCAGGCAGGCCAGGATCTCCTGCCGCCGGGGCCGGGCCAGACCGGTGCCGCCGGACCGGCTCTCCCACAGGGCGGAAAGCCCCTGCTTCTCCAGCAGGGCCTCCAGGGCGTCCGCCGTCTGCCGGAGGGTTCGCCGCCCGTCCAGCAGGTGCCGCTGGGCGTAGAGCAGGCAGTACCCCAGCGCGGCGGTCTGTTCAGCGTCGATAAGCTGCTCCACATACCGGAGATCCACCGTCTCCTTGTTCACCGTCACCCCATCCCGTCCCATGGTCTTCACCTTCACCCGGTCGTCTCGGAATGCCGGGGAGGCCTGGGGCCGCCGGTCAAAGTCCGGCTCCCTCTCCGGCATGGGGACCGCCTCCTCCAGAGGAAAATCTCGGGCTGCCTCCTTGGCGGCGGCGGTGATGTCCCGGGGGACATACCGGTCCATCTGGAGAATGGTGTCCGCCTTGCGGAAGAAGGCTCCGGAGCTGCCCGCCACCAGCACCGTGGACACCCCGAACCGGTCATAGAGCCCCCGGACCCGGTCCAGGAAGGGGGTGATGGGCTCCATGTCCCGGTGGACCACCCGCTGCATCAGCTGGTCCCGGACCATGAAGTTGGTGGCGCTGGTGTCCTCGTCTATCAGCAGGAGGGAGGCCCCCGCCTCCATGGCCTCCGCCACATTGGCCGCCTGGGAGGTGCTGCCGCTGGCGTCCTCGGTGGAGAAATGAACCGTATCCTTGCCGTTGGGCAGGTCGTTGATGAACAGGGAGATATCCGTCCGGCGGATGCTCCGGCCGTCCTCTGAGCGGATCTTCACGGCGGTGGGGTCGGTCACTACAAACTCCCGTCCGTCCCCGGCAATGTGGTCGTAAACCCCCAGCTCCAGGGCCTTCAAAAGCGTGGACTTACCGTGGTAGCCGCCCCCCACAATGAGGGTGACGCCTTTTTTGATCCCCATACCGGTAATCCGCCCCCGGTGGGGCAGGTCCAGGGTCACGGAAAGAGATGTCGGGGAATGGAAGGGCACCGCCCCCTCCATGGGCCGCTGAGAGATGCCGGAGGCCCGGGGCAGGACGCTGCCGTCGGCCACAAAGGCGCACAGGCCCAGCTCCGGCAGGCGCGCCCGAAGCTCCGCCTGATCCTCCGCCAGATCCGCCGCCGCCCGGAGAATCCCGGCGTCCCAGCTCCGGTAGAGCAGGGATCGCTCCACACACCGGGGCAGCAGGTCGAAGAGGATCTTCTCCAGCTCCCGGGCGTTGATGGTGCGGCCGTTGGCGGGAAAACCCACCTCCAGCCGGAGGACCACGCCGCCGCTGTCCGGATCCACCCGGCAGGCGGTGCGCTCCAGCACCTCCTGCCCGCAGCGGCTGACGGCGATGAGACCGCTATGGCCGGAGCCTCTGGCCTGGAAGGAGGCATCGGCGGCTGCCCGGCCGAAGCGGCGGAGCAACTGGTCCTGCAATGCCCGGCGGCGGCAGGGCGCGCCCCAGAGATCCCGGGGAAACCCCGCCGTCTTCCCGTCCACGTGGACGCTCACCCGGGAGGGGGCGGCGAAGGGGTCCCCCTGGACGTGGTCGATGGATAACACATAGCCGGGAAACCGCCAGGCCCCCCGGGTGTCTTTATAGGCGGGGTAGCCCCGCCGGTCGATGCGCGCCAGCAGCGCACTCAGTTCCTTGGATGTCTGCATGCTCGGCTCCTCCTATCTGGATGTCAACAGGTCTATTATACCGGGAAGGGGCGGCGGATACAACGGGGAAACTCCCGCAATTTCTCCTTGCGCACCCCGGCGGGCCGTGGTAAAATAAAGATAATTTTTTGATGTTGTTTTTATAGAGAGGAGGGAGCGCATGCCCAAGGTGGCCTATTCCGAGGCGGAGCGGCAACGGATCCGGGAGGAGCTGGTGGCCGCCGCCCTGGACCTGATGGTCCGTCAGGGCATCCGGCACACCACGGTGGAGCAGGTGTACCGGGCCGCAGGCATCTCCCGTACCTTCTTCTACACGTTCTTCCCCACCAAGGAGGACCTGGTGGTGGAGGCCTTTTACCGTCAGCAGCCCAAGGTGCTGGACTTCGCCCGACACTGTCTGGAGGACTGCCCCTGGCGGGAGGGGGTGGCGAACTTCCTCCGGGCCTGCTGCGCCGGGCCGGGGGGCGGTCTCGCCGTGATGACGGTGGAGGAGCAGCAGGCCCTCTTCCGGCGGCTGTCGCCGGAGCCCCGCCGGGTGTTTCGGGAGAAGCAGGCCGAGCTCTTCAACGGCCTGCTCCGCTGCTTCGGCGTCCGGCCCAGCCGGGAGCGGGCGGCTCTCTTCACCAACCTGAGCCTGTCGGTAATGGTCCTGCGCCGGGCCGTCCCCGACGCCCTGCCCTTCCTGGTGCCCGAGGCCGCCGACGCTGCCATGGCCATCCAGATCCGGACCATTGTGGATCTGCTGGACGCCATGCGGCAGGAGGATGCCCTCCCCCCCTCGTGACAAATCCGCCCGCGGGAAGCCATGGCTTCCCCGGACGGACCCTTTTTCCCTTCAATAAAAACAATTTCAAAATTTTATCTTTATTTTACCGGAACTCCGGGAGTCCCCTCCCGGCAAATCGGAATCATGACACACAACGACACAGGAGGAAACAAAACATGGGACTTTTCAGCAAGCTCTTCAAAGGTCCGGAGATCGACATGGCAAAGAGCGAGGCCAACGCCAAAAGAATGCGGGCTTTGTTCAATGAGGCGGTGGAGAACGGGGACAGTTACCGGCTGATCTTCGGCTATACCGAGGACGTGAGCCGGTTCAACTACGGCTTTGTCCACGGCAGCAAGACCAAGATCGGCAATTTGATTGTGGGGTGGAACGAGGAGACGGAGACCATCGTGGCGGTGCCCACAGTACCGGACCTCTCCGGCCGGGGGGAGGCGGTTTTCTACCGCCGCAGCGAGATTTGGAAGGCCTATCGGAACAAGTACCCCACCGACGCTTTCGTCATTTACCCCGACCGGAAGGGCTATCTGGCCATCAACGCCTACGACTGGCTGGACGATGAGCGCCTCTACGTCTATGTGTCCCAGGAGGCGGAGCTGGCGGCCTTCACCGACTTCTTCATGAACCGGTTTGCCAAAAAGTGATTTTTTCCCTCTTCCTTTCCAATTCTTTAGGATCCCTTTATGGAATCTTCGCGGCGGCGTGGTATACTCTCCTCAACTTCAACTCCACAGGAGGACCGCCATGGAACCCACCTTTCTCTTTCAGCCCACCCCCCTGGACGCCGCCGCCCTCCGTCCCCAGGTTCGCCGGGCCCTGGAGCGGCGGACGGAGCTACTCTCCCGGCAGAAATATCCCCGGCTGTGGGCGGCAACGGACCGGCTGAACCGGGGGGAGCGGGTCCCCAAGATCATCGCGGAGCGGCGGAAGCGGCGGCGGGCCCTTCTGGGCCTTCTGGACTGGGCGCTGGGGCTCTTTCTCCTGATCCCCGGCCTCATGGATCCCAAAGCTCTGGCGGTTCCCCTGGCCGTGGGGGCCCTCTGCTTCGGCGCGGGCACGGTCATTCTATGGCGCAACCGACGAGCTGCCCTGGGACTTTTGAGCCTTTTGGCGGGGCTGGTCCTCTCCCTCGGCGCCCTGATCAATCCGGTGAAGTTGGGGCCCCTCCTCCTCCTGGGGCTGGCGGGTCTCGTCATCGGCGCCGCCGCCCTGGTCCGCCGCCGGGGCCGGACCGACGCCTTCGACCGGGCGGCGGAGAAGCTGCTGGGGGAGCGGACTGCCGCCCAGGGGATGGAGGGGGCTCAGGTTCTCCTCTCCCCTGCCGGTCTCTCCCTCCGCCGGAGGGGCGCAGAGATCGGCCCCCGCCCCCTCTCCCTGATTCTGGAAACGGAGGACCTGTTGCTCCTCTTCGGAGAGGAGACGGTGACGGTGCTGCAAAAAAAGGACCTGTGCCGGGGGACCCTTCCCGCACTGCGGGAGGTCCTCGGGGCACAGATCCCCTATGAAACGGTCCTGCGGGACGATTGACCCCGGCCTATAGCCGCGCCTCCTCCCGGATCAGGGCGTATAGCTTCATATCCCGCACCGCGCCGTTTTTCACGGCGTTCTTCCGCAGCACCCCCTCCAGCTGAAAGCCCGCCTTCTCCAGCACCCGGCAGGAGGCTGTGTTGTCCGCGAAGGGCTCCGCAAAAATCCGCAGGAGGTCCGTCTCCCGGAAGAGCTGGGCGCACAGCTGCCGCACCGCGCTGGTGGCCAGTCCCTTTCCCCACCAGGATGCGCCGATGTAGTAGCCCACCTCAGCAGTACGGCAGTGAATGTTCTCCCGCCGGAAGGCTCCGATGCTGCCCACCGCCCTATCCTCCACGGTGATGGCAAAGGGGTAGGCGGCATGAGGATCGGCGGCCAGCATGGCGGCGATGAAGTCCGCCCCGTCCTGGGGGGTGTAGGGATAGGGCAGGCCGTCCCGCAGATTATCCAGAATGCGGCGGTCGTTCAACGCCGCCGCCAGATCACCGGCGTCCTCCAAACGCCAGGGCCGCAGTACACAGTCCATCGAATACGCTCCTTCTCCCCCTCCGGAGAGGGGGCTTTTTTGTCATTTGGGGGGCAGCACGGCGGCCAGAGCCTCCTTGATCCGCCCCACATCCACCGGCTTTGCAATATGCCCATTCATCCCTGCCGCCCGGGCCGCGGCGATGTCGTCCTCAAAGGCGTTGGCCGTCATAGCCAGAATGGGGACGGTACCGGCGTCCGGCCGGTCCAACCGCCGGATCTCCCGGGTGGCGCCGTAGCCATCCAGCTCCGGCATCTGAATGTCCATGAGGATCGCCTCAAACTCTCCCGGAGCACTGGCTGCAAAGGTCTCCACCGCCTCCCGGCCGTTCTCCACGGCGGTAACCTGGGCCCCCTCCATCCCCAGCAGCTCCAGAGCGATCTCCTGGTTGAGAAGGTTGTCCTCCGCCAGCAGGAGGCGGCGGCCCGTGAGGTCCGCCTCCGCCTTCGCCCCCTCCTCCCGGACGGGAGCCGTCTCCTCCGGCAGGGCGCAGGGGATGGTCACGGTAAAGCGGCTGCCCTCTCCCTGGCGGCTCTCCACCTGGATCTGGCCCCCCAGCATCTGCACGATGTTCTGGGCGATGGCCATGCCCAGGCCCACGCCGCTGGTGGTGCCGGTCATGGAGGTGTCCTCCCGCTCGAAGGGCTGGAAGATCCGCTCCAGAAACTCCGGGGCCATGCCGATGCCTGTGTCGGACACAGTGAAGCGGAAAACAGCCTGACCGGGGAGGCCCTCCTCCAGTTCCTCCGCCTCAAGGGTGATGGCCCCCCCGGCGGGAGTGTACTTCACCGCATTGGACAGGAGGTTGTTGAGAATCTGGTCCAAGCGGCTGCCGTCGGTGATCACCTGCCGGTGCCGCAGGGACAGGGGCAGGAGGGTGAACTGCTGGTGCTGAGCCTTGGCCTGGAGGCGGAAGAGGTCGGCGGTCTCCTCCAGCCGGCGGACCAGGTCCACCGGGGCCATGTGGAGCTCCATCTTCCCCTGCTCGATCTTGGCGGTATCCAATACCTCATTGATGAGGTGCAGCAGCTGCTGGGAGGCCGCCGTCACCTTATCCAGACAGTCCGCCGCCTTCTCCGGCTGATCCAGGCTGGTCTGCGCCAGCTTGGCAAAGCCGACGACGGCGTTCATGGGGGTACGCATATCGTGGCTCATCCGGGAGAGGAAGTCGCTCTTGGCCTGGTTGGCCATGCGGGCGCTGTCCAGAGACTCCCGCAGCATCCGATTTTTGGCCAGCTCTTCCGTTTTGCTGTCGTGGATGAGACGGAAGGCCAGGATCACCTGCCGCTCCTCCCCCGGCACGGCGAAGGCCTCGGCGCTGACCCAGCGGGCTCCCTGAGGGAAGGCCCGCTCATACTCCAGGAAGCGACGGACGGATTCCCCGCTCCCCAGCCTGCGCAGCTGCTCCAGAGAGAACTGCTCCAGGAAACCGGACCAATCCTCTTCCCGGACCATGGCGGACCGCACCTGCTCCAAAAAGCGTTCGTACCCACAGTCTCCTCTGCCCTGACTGCCGTCTCTCTCCTCCGCTTTGGTGATCTCGCAGCTCTCCCGATCCACGTCCACCAGAACCACACAGAAATAAGTCTGCCCCAGAGCCTCGAAGCAGTTCACTGCTTGACGGTTGCGGCGGTCGGCCAGATAAGCCCGGATAAAGAGGTAGAGGATAAACAGCAGAAAGATCCCCTGAAGTGCCATCTGCAGGAGGAAGATATCCGTGGCATCCTGTGTAATGACGGAGCGGGGAATGGTGACGATGCAGGTCCAGCCGTCAACACCAGTGATGTAATAGTGCTGATAGCTGTCCGCCTCCCCGTCCCAGCGGAGCATTCCCCGATCCCCCTGAAACTGCGCCATGAGCGCCAGATAGTCTTGAGCGGTAAATCCGTCCAGCTCGCAGCTGACGTGCTCCTGGCCAATCTGCTGGTGGAGCAGCACATTTCCTGTCTGATCCACGATGGTGGCGGTGCCAGGATAAATGTCGCTGCCTCTCTCCCACTCCACTTCGATGTCGCCCACCCGGATGTCCAGGGCCAGCACGCTCTCTCCATCCTCCAGAAGCTTGGAGAGGCTCACCATGCGAGTGCCGGTGCGGGCGTCCTCATAGACCAGGGAGCGGGCGCAGACGCCGCCGGCCTCCACCGCCTGGAGGTACCAGGGCCGCTCCAGGATGTTGTACTCCGGGCCGGGCCGCCAGCCGCTGCTATAGACCCCCTCCCCTCGGATCACCCCGTAAATACCGCTCTCGTCGTACTGCATGGTTTCCTCATACTGCAGAGAGAAGGCGGTAATCCACTGCTGGACGTCCTCCGCTGTGGCTCCCTGCTCCATCATGGCATCCACCATGTAGGTGGCGTCCTCCAAAATCTGCTGATATTGCCCCATGAAGGCATCCACCTGGAGATTGAGATAGTCGGCGGTCATGGCTCCCAGCTCATTGGCAGAGCGGTAGGCATTCCGCCCGGAGATATACACGCCTGAAAACGCCAGCACGCCCATCAGAACGAACAGCAGCAAATTCTGCAGCAAAAAACGGCGGCTGGATCTCTCGATTCCCCGCACCCTGCACCCCTCCTCCGCCGCTCCCCAGCGGCAGACAGTTTTTGCTTTCGGATTTTTTTCTATTATAGCGGCTCAAAGCGGCTGAGGCAAGGAAAATCCCCGTCAGAAACAAAGGCGCCCCCTTGCGGCAGGCAGCAGCGCACAAAAAATCTCCTCCGCGAAACGCGGAGGAGATTTTGCCGTTTAGAACAGCGCATTGAAGGCGTCCACAATGTCGTCGCAGTTCTCATGGACCACCATCATCACATAATTGCCGTTGGACACCACACGGCTGTTGTTGGTCCACTGCTCCGTGGGACCGGGGTACCAGGCGCCCCCATCCACCATGGCGTCGATCCGTGCCTGGAAGATGGCCTTGACAGTGTCCACATCCTTGCTGTCGCTTACCTCCACCAGACAGAATTCGCCATTGTTCATGGTCATCATGGTGCCCATGATGAGGCACTGCTTGGTGGACACAGCACCCATGCCGGGGTAGTAGTTCTCCAGGATGTCACCGGTAAACTGCTGCAGCATGCCGAACTCATACTTGCCGGTCATATCCGTGTAGAAAGCGGAGAGATCCACAGAGGTGCCCTCTTCAGGTTTTTCCTCCGGCTTCTCTTCCGGCTTGGACTCCTCCTTCTCCTCCCAGCTGCAGCGAACGATGCAGCTGGCCTTCAGATCGCCCCGAGTGACGGTAATATCCGCCCGGCCGGGGGCCACGGCGGTGACGGTGCCGTCCTTGGCCACGGTGGCCACCTTCTCGTTGCTGCTGGTGTAGGTCACATCCCCCTCGCCGCC
This sequence comes from uncultured Oscillospiraceae bacterium, assembly GCA_944386975.1. GTDB lineage: Bacteria > Bacillota > Clostridia > Oscillospirales > Oscillospiraceae > CAJFPI01. The sequence continues at coordinate 23,202 of CALXDC010000024.1, forward strand.
GGTGACGGTGAGCTTGTAGGTGCTGCCGGCGGAGGACAGGGTGAAGTCTGTCCGGCTGAGGGTAAGGCTATCGGCGGGCTTGGCGTCCTCCTCCTTGTCCTCCTCAGGCTGCTCCTGGGGCTGTTCCTCGGGCTGCTCCTCGTCCTCCCCGTTCTCAGGCTCCTGGGTATCGTCGGGAATCTGGGGCTCGTTGACGTCGTTGTTCTCCTGGTCTTCCTGATCCTGTTGACTATCGTTGGTGGTAGTATTGCCGCCGTTGTCTTTCGCGGTGTTTCCGCAGGCAGTGAGAGCCAGCAGCAGTGTCAGCGCCAAAAGCAGCGCAATCATTTGTTTCATCATCAAGTTCCTCCTTATGTCTCGTCGCCTCATCAGGCCTTTCTGGAGGGATTAGACGGCAGCGGCAGAAAAAAGTTCCCGGTTCTGTCAAAAAAACCGGGAACTTTTTAAAAGCAGTCACTGCCCAAGATATACTACGTCGGTATCGGACTGGAAATTGTCCACACTGTAGCAGACAAAGATTGCATCCATGCCGTTCTGTTCAGCATAGGCCGCCACCGGGGTGCGGTAATACCGCAGATCCAGCAGGTGAATCTCCGAAAAATACTGGCTGAGGAAGGGAGCCAGGGAGTCGCTATAGCTGTCCCGGACTACCAACAGCTTCTGATCCGTCAGGGCATTGGGGTTTTCAATGATATAGAGGGGGTTGTTGCCACCCATGAAGTAGGTATACTTGTCCTTCCCCTCAAGATTTTCCTCCACATAGAGGCCGTGGGTGGAGAGGCTCATACCGTCGTTGACAGTGACGGTGACCCCCTCCCCATCCACATACCGGACCATGGTATCCGGGGTGAGCCAGTGGACGCCGGAGGAGGAGTAGAGGGTACCGTTGAAATCCTCCGACACCGTGACAGCCTCCCCCAAGGGCTCCGGAGTCACTCCCATGGCCTCCATGAGAGCAGTGTAACCGTAATAGGCCCCGAGACTGGTCCAGTGGTGGTCGGTACGGTAAAAGATGTCCTCCCCGGCGTGGTCCGCCAGGACTCCAGCCATGTCCACATAGATGGCCCCGCTGTCCTTGGCTTCCTCGATATAGCTGAGCTGGTCCATGGTGGGAGCCCCCTCCGGCAGCTCGCCTCGAAGGATCTCGGCGGCGGTGGGAATGAGGCCCAGGTACACCGGCAGATCCGTCTTCTCCGTCAGCTGCTGGAGATAGGTGAGGTTTTTGTCCGCCCGGTCGCTCTTGGTGACCTTGCTGATAAGCCGGTCGCCGCAGAGGTAGACGTTGTTGAACTCCCGCTTGCCGAGAAGCCACTCATACCGGGTCTTGAGGCCCATCCAGCCGTCCCGGAAGGGGAACTGGTCCTCCAGATAGGTCTCAATACCGGCAGTGTAGGTTCCGTCCTTCAGCTTGTCCCAGGAGAAGGTGGGAAATTGAGCCAGATACCGGTTCTCCACCTCGGAGAAGGTCCGGTCCGGCAGGACCACATGGAGCACGCCGAAGCCCGCAATGAAGAGGCAGAAGAGGAGCGCCGTCAGGCGCTGTGTCGCTTGTTTCATACCGCGCACCTCCTTAGAAGCGGAAATAGAGGAAGGGATTGTAGCTGGCGTCCACCAGGGAGGCGGTGCACAGCACCAGGGAGGCCAGCACCAAAACCGGCGTCAGCACATCCTGAACCTTCTCGGGAAGGCGGAAGAAGAGCTTGCGCAAAGCCGGCGTGGCAGACACCGCCAGAATCACCAGCATGGGGAGATAGCTGAACAGCTGATAGGCGGTGAAGGCGTCCCAGAGGGCGCCGCCGCCGAAGCACACCAGAAGGTACCGGCCCAGGTGGCCCATGCTTTCGATGGCAAAGAGGCCCCAGCCCACCAGCACCACCAGGAGGGTGTACACATGGCGCACCACGGTGGGAGCCCGCTCCAGCCATTTGCCCAGGAACAACCGCTCCGCCAGCATCCACAGGGCGTAGTAGAGCCCCCAGAGGAGGAAGTTCCACCCGGCGCCGTGCCAGATGCCGGTGAGGACCCAGACGATGAGGAGATTCCGCACCCACTTCAAGCGGCTGCACCGGTTTCCCCCCAGAGGGAAGTAGACGTACTCCCTAAACCAATTGGTGAGGGAGATGTGCCAGCGCTTCCAGAACTCCACCACGGACCGGGAGATGTAGGGGTAATTGAAGTTCTCGATGAACTCAAAGCCGAACATCCGCCCCAGGCCGATGGCCATGTCGGAGTAGCCGGAGAAGTCGAAGTAGATCTGGAAGGCGTAGGCAATAAGGCCCAGCCAGGCTCCGGCTACCGTCAGCTGGGCGGTGTCGGTGGAGAGGAAGGTGTCCCACAGCTTGCCGATGGCGTTGGCCAGCAGCACCTTTTTGGCGAGGCCCACGGAGAACCGCTGGATACCGGCCACAAACTTGGCCAGGTCCTCCTTCCGGCTCTGGAGCTGGTCGGCCACGGACTTGTATTGGATGATGGGACCGGCAATGAGCTGGGGAAAGAGGGTGACGAAGGTGCCGAAGGTGATGATGTTGCGCTGCACCGGGGCGTCCTTTCGGTAGACGTCGATGGTGTAGGACATGGTCTGGAAGGTATAGAAGGAGATGCCGATGGGCATGGATACCCCGGTGATGGGGAGGCTCCAGCCGGTGACGGCGTTGATGCTGCCTGCCAGAAAATCGTAATATTTGAAGAAGACCAGGATCAGCAGGTTTAAAAAAACGGAGGAGGCCACAGCCATCCGGGCCTTCCGGTCGTTCTGCCGCCACTTCTCCACCAACATACCGTGGGTGTAGTCCACGGCGATGGAGAGGAACATGATGAGGATGTACACCGGCTCGCCCCACCCATAGAAGAAGAGGCTCACCAGGAGCAAAACAAGGTTGCGCAGCTTCAGCGGGGCGATCTTGTAGACCGCCAGTGTTACCACCAGATAGAAAAACAGAAACGGCAGACCGGAAAAGACCATAGCCGCACTCCTTTCGTAGAGGGATTACAGGGAAACTGCCGTGGCCGCTGGGCCACGGCAGCTGCAGGAATTTTGTTTACTGGAACAGAGCGTTGAAGGCATCCACCGCGGCAGTCTGGTCCTCCCCGGCAGCGATGAGGGCCACCACGTTGCCGTTGACCAGAACCTCGGCGTTCTGCCAGGCCTCCACGGTAGCGGGATACATGGCGCCGCCCTCCACCTGGCTGTCAATGCGGGACTGGAAGATGCCCTTGACGGCCTCCACATCGGCCTCGTCGGCCACTTCCACCAGGGCCATCTCAAAGGCCACAGCGGAGATGGCAGCGGTCTGAAGGACCTTCTGGTTGAAGGTGTAGCTGGAGAGACCGGGGTAGACGTTCTCCACCAGATCGTCGGTGACCTCCATCATCATGGGGACGTTCTCCCCCAGGGAGGCCATGAACTCGTCATAGTAAGCCTGCAGGTCGGGAGCCTCCTTAGCGCTGCTGCCGCAGGCCACAAGGCCCAGAGCCATAACAAATGCAAGAGCAATGGAAACTACTTTTTTCATCGTTAAGATTCTCCTTATGATTTCATACTTCGTTCAGGTTGGAACACCAGTATAGACGGAGCTTCTTTTAAAAGGTTCCCCTATTTTTCAAAAAATATTTTCGATATTTTTCGTAGTTTCTGCCGTGAGGGAAATTATTTCTTTTTTGCCGGTACCCGACAGAGGGCTATCTGGTGGTCTGCCTCCGGCGGCCTACTTTTCTCATCAAAGAAAAGTAGGCAAAAGTTGACTTAGAACCAAGGTTCTAAGGACTCCTTTCGGCCTATTATGGGAAGTCTATCCCGTTTTTTCGGTGATCTTGTGCGGCTGACGGGTGCAAGGGGGTCGGAGTTCCCCTCTCCCCGCGCTTCAGCGCGCTTCCCTGGTGGTCGTCGGGGCCTCTACACCGATATTGTCAGACTTGCCAAAGCCGCACAAACTCATTCGCGGAAAAGCGGTAGCCGAAAGAATCAACGTCTACCCAACAGATGAGCGCGCTGAAGCGCGGCGCTTAAAGCAGAAGATGACCCAAATCGGCGTCACCCGCACAAAGCCTCCAACCGAACGCCTCCCTGACCATCCGGTCTTGGTAATAACCAAAGGAGTTCTTAGAACCTTGGTTCTAAGCGAGTTTTTGGTGACTTTTTGCTCGTCCAAAAAGTCACCCGCCGGAGGCAGAACACCATTCGAAATACCGTCGGGTACCGACAGAAGAAAAAACCTTCGTCAGCGGAGGGCCCGCCCGGCCAGAGGGCAAAATCTCACAGCTTGCTCATGTGGACCCCGGCGGAGCGGAGCATCAGCTTCTTGGTCCCCACCTGGTCGAAAGCCACCTCGACGAGGGCGTCGTTGCCCATCTTCCGCACCGACAGCACCATCCCCTTGCCGAAGGTCCGGTGGGTTACCATGTCCCCCTGGCTCAGCTGCAAAAGATCCGCTGTGGCGCTGCCGCCGGCGGTGTGGGAAGAATACCCTCGGTCCGGCGCGGGCCGGGGTCGACGGCGGTAAGCGGACGCCGCTATGCGGACGGCGGTGTGCTCCTCCCCCTCAAAGCCGGTGTGCTCCTCCCGGATGCGGGGCTCCGGCTTGCCCTGCCAGATGCTGTTCTCCCCGGGCACCTCCTCCAAAAACCGGGAGGCCTTGTTGCTGGTGGTGCGGCCGAAGAGCATCCGCTGCCGGGCGTTGGTCATGATGAGCCGCTCCTTGGCCCGGGTCATGGCCACGTAGCACAGCCGCCGCTCCTCCTCCATCTCCTCACTCTCGCCGATGCAGCGCATGCCGGGGAAGATCCCCTCCTCCATGCCCACTACATAGACATTGGGGAACTCCAACCCCTTGGCGCTGTGCATGGTCATCAGCGTCACCGCATTGTCCCCGTCCTCGGTACCGTCCAGGTCGGTGTACAGGGCCACCGTGTCGAGGAAGCCTGCCAGAGAGGGGTCCTCCTGGCCGCTGTCCAAAAACTGGAGGATACTGGATCGCAGCTCCTGGATGTTCTCCAGACGGCCCCGGCTCTCCATGTCCCCCTTCTGCTCCAGAGCCAGGCGGTAGCCGCTGCGCTCCACCACCAGGTCGTAGAAGTCCGGCAGGGGCAGGTCATCTGCCTGGTCCTTGAGCTCCTCGATCATCTTCACGAAGTCCATCAGCTTCCCGGCGGACCGCTTCAAATCGGCGTAGGCCTCCGCGTCTTTCAAAATCTCATAGGCGGGGACTCCCTGCTGATAGGCCAGCTGCTGGACCCGGTCCACCGTGGTGGGACCGATGCCCCGGGCGGGGGCGTTGATGATCCGACGGAGCCGGAGGTCGTCGGCGCTGTTGTTGATGACACAGAGGTAGGACAGCATGTCCTTCACCTCCATGCGGTCGAAAAACTTGAGGCCCCCTACCACCTGGTAGGGGATTCCGTTGCGCTTGAGGGCCATTTCCAGGGCGTTGGACTGGGCGTTCATCCGGTAGAGAACGGCGCTGTCCTTCCACTCCAGTCCACGGCTCCGGGAGGCCAGAATCTGGCCCGCCACATAGGCCGCCTCGTCCCCCTCGCTATACACCGTCTTGATCTGCACCGGGTCCCCCTGGCCGTTCTCCGTCCAGAGGGTCTTGCCCTTGCGGCTCTGGTTGTTGCGGATCACCGCGTTGGCCGCGTCCAGGATGTTCTGGGTGGAGCGGTAGTTCTGCTCCAGGCGGATGGTCCGGGCCCCGGCATACTCCTGCTCGAAGCTCAAGATGTTCTCGATATTGGCCCCCCGGAAGCGGTAGATGCTCTGGTCGTCGTCGCCCACCACGCAGATGTTGCCCTTCTCCCCAGTAAGGAGCTTCGCCAGCAGGTACTGGAGGTGGTTGGTATCCTGGTACTCGTCGATGAGCACATAGCGGAACTTCCGCTGGTAGTAGGCCCGGACCTCCTTATTTTTCTGGAGGAGATGGACGGTATGGAGGATGATGTCGTCAAAGTCCAGGGCGTTGGCGTCCCGGAGGCGGCGCTCGTAGCCCTCGTAGATCTTGGCGAAACGGAGGAGCCGCCAGTCGTTGGTGCTCTCCATCCGCTCCCGAAACTCCTCCAGGCTCTCGTTTTGGTCTTTGGAGGCGCTGATGTGGGACAGCACCGCCCGGAGCGGGAACTCTTTCTCCTCCAGCTTCAACTCCTTCAGCACATCCTTGACGACCCGCTTGCTGTCCTCGGTGTCGTAGATGGTAAAGCTGTTGGTGAAGCCCTCCCCCAGCTTCTCCATGTCCCGGCGGAGAATCCGCACGCAGGCGGAATGGAAGGTGGCGGCCCAGATGTCGTTGGCGGCTGCGCCGCACATCCGCTCCAACCGCTCCTTCAACTCCCCGGCGGCCTTGTTGGTGAAGGTGATGGCGATCACCGACCAGGGCACCGCAGGGTCCACGGCGCACAGCCGCCGGGCCTCCCCCCAATCCTCCGGGGCGGGCTGGGCCGGAAAGTTTTCCAAAAAGCGGAGGTCCTCCTCCGTGGCCCACTGGGGCACCTCGCAGGTGTCGCTGCCCCGGCCGAAGGTGAGCAGGTTGTCCACCCGATTGATGAGGACGGTGGTCTTCCCGCTGCCCGCCCCCGCCAGCAGCAGAAGAGGCCCCTCAGTGGTCAGCACCGCTTCCCGCTGCTGAGGGTTCAGTCGCTGGTACCGCCGGGCGATCACCGCCCGCCGGGCGTCGGCATAGCGCCGGATAAAATCCTGTGTCATGCAGTCTCTTCCTTCCTATCGGGGGGCTTTTCTGCCCCCGCCGTCTCACATATCCCACCCTCTCGGGCGGCGTGTTGGTCGTTTCTTTTCCCGGGAAATGGTCCCGAACCGCAACAAGGCCGCGAGCCCTGAGAACCAGGGCTCGCGGTGCCTTCCGGTATTTTCTATTTTAATATAGAAGCCCCTCCGGGTCAAGCGGGATTCCCGCCATTTACAACAGTCCCTCGCCGTGCTATAGTGGAGCAAAGACGCCCAAGCGGGCAAGACAAAGGAGACAGATCCATGCTCTACTTCCGAAACGACTACTCCCAGGGGGCCTGTCAGGAGGTGCTGAACGCCCTGGTGGAGACCAATCTCATCCCCACCGCCGGCTACGGTACCGACCAGTTCTGCGCCGCAGCGGCAGAGACCATCCGGGACCTCTGCGAAGCTCCCTCCGCCCAGATCCATTTTCTGGTAGGTGGCACCCAGGTGAACAAGACCGCCATTGGGGCTTTTCTCCGGCCTTATGAGGCGGTAATTGCCGCCTCCACCGGCCACATCTGCGTCCACGAAACCGGGGCCATCGAGCACAACGGCCATAAGATCCTGGCCCTCCCCTCCCCCGACGGGAAGCTGCAGCCCGAGCAAATCCGCGCCGCAGCGGAGGCCCATTGCGATGAGCACATGGTGCTGCCCCGGCTGGTCTATGTGTCCAACACCACCGAGGTGGGGACGGTGTATAGCCTTGCGGAGCTCACCGCCCTCAGCGACTGCTGCCGGGAGCTGGGGCTGCTGCTTTATTGCGACGGGGCGAGATTGGGCTCCGCCATGACGGTGGAGGGGGCGGACACCACCTTTGCCGATTACGCCAGGCTGTGCGACGCCTTTACCATCGGCGGCACGAAGAATGGTCTCCTCTTCGGGGAGGCCCTGGTGCTCACCAATCCCGCCCTCTTTCCCCACTTCCGCCACGCCATGAAGCAGCAGGGGGCCGTTCTGGCCAAGGGCCGTCTGCTGGGGGTCCAGTTCGACGCAGTGCTGCGGGATGGGCTTTATCTGCAGCTGGCACGCCACGCCAACGCCATGGCGGCAAAGCTTCGCCGGGGGCTTCTGGACCTGGGATACCAGATGGCGGTGGGCTCCCCTTCCAACCAGCTCTTCCCCCTCCTGACCCCCGCCCAGGAAACCCGGCTCCAGCAGGACTGCGCCTATGAGGTCCAGAGCCGGGACGACCGGGGCGTGTGCGTCCGCTTTGTCACCTCCTGGGCCACCACGGAGGAGGAGGTAGACGGCCTCCTGACCATGATGAAGGAGGTGCGGGCATGAAGATGCGCCGGGCGGAGCGGCAGGTGACGGACCTGGCCGCCATTCAGGAGATTGTCAAGGCCTGCAACGTTTGCCGCCTTGCTATGCAGGATGAGGAGGGACTGTACATTGTCCCCCTGAGCCCCGGCGCCAAGTGGGAGGGGGAAAAGCTGACCCTCTACTTCCACTGCGCCGGGGAGGGGCGGAAAATTTCCGCCCTCCGGGCGGACCACCGGTGTGCCTTTGAGATGGACTGCGGCTGGCGGCTCACCGGCGAGGAGGGGAACGCCTGCACTTATAGCTGTGATTATCAGTCCGTCACCGGAGTGGGAACAGTCCGGTTTGTGGAGGACCCCCAAGAAAAAATGGCGGCGCTGGCGGTGATTATGACGCATCAGTCAGGAAAGGAATTTTCCTTTACTGAAAAGATGGCACAGAGCGTTACCGTCCTGGCGCTGGAGGCGGAGGCCTACACCGCCAAGGCCCATCGCTCGGAATAAGGCTCTGGTTTAAAAAGCGCCTCTGCGGGAGAAACCGGTCCCGCAGAGGCGCTTTTCCTATTCAGGCGGTGGGGAGACGCGCCCCCTGTCCCTCGTGCTGGATGGCGTGCCACCGTGTGGTGTCGTGGAAGAGGGACAGCACCTGGAGGGGCAGCCAGGAGGCCATGAAGAAGGGGAAGAGGAGGACGGCCCCCAGCATCTCCTCAGGCCGGTAGCGGCCCAGAAGGCACAGAAGCATTCCCCCAAGCGCCATGGCGCAGTACCCCATCAGCGCCATCGGCAGCAGCAGGTACCCATCCCCGAAGAGAAGGGCGTTCACCGCCAGAAGGAGGCCGGACACCGCCTGGGCAAAGGGGGCCAGCAGAAACATGGTCATGTCCAGGCGGAGGAAGAGGTTGGCGCTCCCCCCGCTCCACAACCGCCCCACCTCCTGGCGGCCCACCTGCATCACCCCACTGCACCACCGCTTGCGCTGGCGGAGGGACAGACTGAATCGTGTGGGAGCCTCGTCGTAGGTCACCGCCTCCGGCACCCAGTGGACCCGGTACCCGGCGGCGGCGCACTGGGCGGCAAACTCCGCGTCCTCAGCGATGGTGGAGGTATTCCAGCCCCCCAGCCGCTCCAGCACCTCCCGATGGATCACAAAGCCGGTACCCACCAGCTTGGCCGACAGCCCCAGGGCCGCCCGTGGCCGGTTGAATACCCAGTCGAAGCTGGTGAAATAGAGGCCGTAGCACCCGGCCACGGCGCTGCTGCCGGGGTTGCCCGCCCGGTGCTGGCCCTTGCACACCCGTGCCCCTGCCAAAATGGCGTCGTTGCACCGGGCCAGGAAGTCCGGATGGACCACGTTGTCCGCGTCAAAAACCACAAAGGCGTCGTAGTTTTTTCCCATCAGCTGCCCCAAAGCCTGGTGGAGGGCCCCGCCCTTGCTGTGAACGGGGCTGAGGCACTGGAGAATCTTCGCCCCCGCCGCTGCGGCTACCGCCTCGGTGTAGTCGGTGCAGTTGTTGGGCACCACGTAGATGTCCCGGAGCCGGGCCGGATAGCGCTGCTCCAGGATACTGTCCACCAGCTGGGCAATGACCCGCTCCTCATTCCGGGCGGCCACCACCACAGCGAACCGGGTCCGGGGCGGCGCTTTGGGATAGGCACGGCGGCGGCGCAGGGTGAACACCGCCACGCACACAAAATATAAGGTAAACAGCTTCAGTACCAGCGCCAGGGCCAGCGTCCACTGCTCCAATGCCTCCATAGGGACACCTCCTCTTTGGTCTTGTGAAAGGAAGGGATGTTCGGACTATGGTGATGGTAACAGAGAAAATTTAACAGGAAAGGGTGAGAGAGATTAAGATTTTCTTAATCTCCGGATTTCCTTTCCTGTTCTTAATATTTTCTTAAAGGACCTTTCCCTTTTATCTTAAAAACATCTGTGCTACAATATGGGCGAAAGGTAGGGACGGACACTTATGCCCAACATTCTCATCTGCGACGACGAGCGGGACATCGTCTCCGCTCTGAAAATCTACTTATCCGCCGACGGCTACACCCTCTTCACCGCCTATACCGGCCGGGAGGCCCTGGACATCGTGGCCCGGGAGGAAATTCATCTTATTTTAATGGATATCATGATGCCGGAGATGGACGGGATCTCCGCCACCGCCAAGCTGCGGGAGACCTGCAACATCCCCATTATCCTCCTCACCGCCAAGAGTGAGAGCACCGACAAGGTGCTGGGCCTTAATGTGGGGGCCGACGACTACATCACCAAGCCCTTCGACCCGGTGGAAGTGCTGGCCCGGGTCCGGTCCCAGCTGCGGCGGTACACCCGCTTGGGCGGTATGGTCCAGAAGACCTCCCGCCTCACCATCGGCGGCATCGAGCTGGATGACGAGAGCAAGCGGGTCACCGTGGACGGGGAGAGCGTGAGCCTCACCCCTATGGAGTACAACATTCTCCATCTCCTCATGCAGCACCCCGGGCGAGTCTACTCCTCCGCCCAGATCTACGAGCTGGTGTGGAACGAGGCGGCTCTCGGGTCCGAGAGCGCCGTGGCGGTCCACATCCGGCATCTCCGGGAAAAGATCGAGATCAACCCATCCGAGCCCCGGTACCTGAAGGTGGTATGGGGCCTCGGCTACAAGATGGAGGACATCAAGTCCTCCGCCTCACAACTTTGAAAGGACGGAATCTCTTATGCTGAAAAAAGTGCTTCTCTTCTGTCTCCTCCCCGTGGCCGTTCTGGCCGGCGTCGGCATGGTGGTGTTCCGCAGGGTGCGCCGTTATGTCTGACTTACGGGGCAGCCTGCCGGTGAAGGTGGCTGCGCTCTTTCTGACGGTGATTTTGTCGCTGGCAGCCATCCTCTCCTCCTGCGCCTTTATCATAGCCTACAACGAGGGCTACTACGAGGAGTACGTCCGCACCTATGCCGACACCGACGCCGCCCGGAGTACCGCCGATAGTCTCTGCCACAGCGTGCTGTGGGACGTGGACTACGACGTGTCCGACTATGGACAGATCGCCTTCACCCTCACCGACAGCGAGGGGAAGGTGGTCCTCCAACAGGGGGACCCGGCCTGGGATGAGGCTGTTTTTTCCATGGATCTGCACCTCTCCGGCAATTCCGGGGAGGTCCGGGGCCTTCCCGACGGGGAGTATCAGGCGGTCCTCTCCGTGGGCAGCCTCCAGGACGGCAAGGGGCGCAACCCCTTCTACGAGATCTCCCTGCTCTTTGACACCCTCTACCCCATCCGCACCCTCCTCAGCCCCACGGCCATCATCACGCTGCTGCTGGCTATGGTGGGCATCGTGTTCCTCTGCTGCGCCGCCGGACACCGGAAAGGGGAGACAGGCATCGTCCCCAATGTCCAGGACCGGATTCCTCTGGATCTCTACCTCTGCGGGGACGCAGTGCTGGTGTCCTTCCTGTTCATGATCTGGGAGAGCCTCAGCTATAGCTTAGACCCCCTCATCCGCCTCTTTTTCTACTGCCTCAGCTTCCTCCCGGCGGGATTCCTGGCCCTGGCCCTGCTGATGACCCTCTCCACCCGGCTGAAGCTGGGCGGCTTCTGGAGAAACACCGTGATCTGGCGGCTGCTGCGAATCATCTGGCGGCTGTTGAAAGCCATTTTCGGGGGGATCGGGGAATTTTTCCACCTGCTGCCCCTGACCTGGCGGGCGGCGGGGCTCACGGCGGCGGTGCTGTTCCTCCAGTCCTTCCTCTTCTATTGGGCCAACTGGGACGCCTTCATGATGTTTCTGATGCTGGCCATGGACTTCTTCCTTCTGGCCTGGGCGGTGTACCTCAGCTGGAGCCTCCAGCGGCTGAAGAAGGCCGGGCAGGCTCTGGCGGAGGGGCAGCTGGACGCCAAGGTGGACACCCGGATGATGTTGTGGGACTTCAAGCGCCACGGAGAGCACCTCAACGCCATCGGCGAGGGAATGAATCGGGCGGTAGACCAGCGGATGCGGTCGGAGCGGCTGAAGACGGAGCTTATCACCAACGTGTCCCACGACATCAAAACCCCCCTCACCTCCATCGTCAACTATGTGGACCTCCTCCAGAAGGAGGAGCTGCCCCCGGAGGCGGCGGAGTATGTAGCGGTGCTGGACCGGCAGAGCCGGCGGCTGAAGAAGCTGACGGAGGATCTGGTGGAGGCCAGCAAAGCCTCTACCGGCAACATCAAGGTGGAACTCCAGCCCATCGTGGTCAACGAGATTATCCACCAGGCCGTCGGGGACTACGACCAGCGCCTCACCGCCGGGCGGCTGGAGACCATCGTGAACACCTACCAGGGCAACGTCTGCGCCCTGGCGGACGGACGGCTTCTCTGGCGGGTGCTGGACAATCTCCTCAGCAATGTGTGCAAGTACGCCATGGCGGGCAGCCGGGTGTACATCGACCTCAGCGAGAAGGAGGGACGAGTCCTCCTCAGCATGAAGAACGTATCCCGGGACCCTCTGAACATCAGCGCTGAGGAGCTGATGGAGCGGTTCGTCCGGGGAGATGCCTCCCGGCACACCGAGGGCAGCGGCCTGGGGCTGAATATCGCCAAGAGCCTGATGGAGCTGATGGGGGGCACCTTCTCCATCAGCGTGGACGGGGACCTCTTCAAGGCGGAGCTGACCCTGAAAGGAGCGGGAAACTGAGTGGACGTGCTCTATAGCTACGACGGCAGCCTCCCCGGCTTCCTCTGCTGCGTCTTTGACAGCTATCTCTACCACGAGACCCCCGCGGACATTCAGTCCGCGGGGGCCTTGGAGCCTACGCTGTTTTCCGTGCGGCAGGTAACCACCGACGAGGACCACGCCCGGCGGGTGCAAACTAAGCTGAGCGCCCTCTCCCCCCTGGCCTGGGAGCTTACCTGGAAGGGCTTTCTCACCTGCGCCGACCGGCGGGAGCTGATGCTCTACACCTTCATCCGCGCCCTTCTCCGGGAGGGCCCAAGCCTTCTCCGCCGCCTCACCGCCGACGAGATATTGCCCCTCTATAAGGCAGTGCAGCACTTGGAGAGCGAAGCCCACCTTCTCAAGGGCTTTGTCCGGTTCTCGGACTTGGGGGGCGTTCTCACCGGGGAGATCCAGCCCAAAAACCGAGTGCTGCCCCTGCTGCGGCCCCATTTCTGCGCCCGGTGCGGGCCGGAGCCCTTCCTCCTCTACGACCGGACCCACCGGGAGGCCCTCCTCTCCCAGGGCGGGAAGTGGTGCATCACCCCTCTGGAGGACTTTACCATGGCCGCACCTGACGAGACGGAGGCACGCTTCCGCCGCCTCTGGAAGCGGTTCTATGATACCATCGCCATCGAGGCCCGGTACAACCCCAAGACCCGCCGGACCCACATGCCTATGCGGTACTGGGGGACCATGACGGAGTTTCAGGACGAGGATTTCTTCACTCCCGCCCCGCAAACTCCCGGCGGAGCCGGTCCAGGGCCCGCCGCTCCAGGCGGGATACCTGCACCTGGGACACCGACAAAATCCGGGCGGTCTGGGCCTGGGTCAGCCCCTTGAAAAAGCGGAGGAGTATGGTCTTTTTCTCGCTCTCCGGCAGCGCCTCCACGGCGCTGCGGAGGGCGATTTTTTCCACCATCCCCTCCTCCCCCTCCCCGTCCTTCAGGGTGGATTCCAGGGTAAGCCCCTCCCCTACCTCCTGCTGCAGGCTCTCCGGCGGGGCGCAGGCCAGCTCCGCCGTTGCGATTTCCTCCGCCGAATAGCCTGTCTCCGCCGACAGCTCTGAGAGGGTGGGCTCCCGCCCCAGCTGGTGGGCCAGCCGCTCCCGGGCCCCCAGCACCGTCATGGCCTGCTCCCGGAGGCCCCGCCCCACCTTCACCGGCCCGTCGTCCCGGAGGAACCGCCGGATCTCCCCGGCAATTTTGGGCACGGCGTAGGTGGAGAACTGGGTGCCGTACTCGAGATCGAAGCCCCGGATAGCCTTGAGGAACCCCACGCAGCCCAGCTGGTACAGGTCCTCCGCCTCCACCCCCCGGCCGGTATACCGGCGGACGATGCTCCAGATGAGGCCCCCGTTCTCCCGGATCAGCTGCTCGCAGGCCTGCTGGTCGCCCCGGCGGGCCGCCTCCAGCAGATCCCGGTTCACCGCTTCCCCACCCGCCGGACAATCCGCCGCCGCATGACAACCTTGGTGCCCTGGCCCGCCTTGGAGGTAACCCGCAGGGCGTCCATGAAGCTCTCCATAATGGTGAAGCCCATGCCGCTGCGCTCCTCGCCGCCGGTGGTATAGAGGGGCTGGCGAGCCTTCTCCACGTCGTCGATGCCCCTGCCCCAGTCCCGGACGGTGAACTCCAGAATATCCCCCTCCAGGATCCGGCCCTTCAGCACAATCTTTCCCAGGGTGTCCGGGTAGGCGTGAACGATGGCATTGGTCACCGCCTCGCTGACGGCGGTCTTGATGTCCCCCAGCTCTTCCAAGGTGGGGTCCAGCTGGGCGGCGAAGGCGGCGGCGGTCATCCGGGCGAAGCCCTCGTTGGCGCTGCAGCTGGGAAAGGTGACGGTTATGTAATTGGTGGCTTTCATGGCGCACCTCCTATATGAGTTTCACATACCGGCTGAGCCCGGCGGTGTCCAGCACCCGGGCGGCCTGCTTGGGGATATTGACGACGATGAGGTTCCCCCCCAGGGCCTCCATCCGCCGCTTGGCCCGGAGAATCACGGCGATGCCGGAGCTGTCCATAAAGGTCAGCCCCTCCAGGTCCAGAATGGTCTTCACCGGAAGATTTTGCTCCATCAGGGCGTCCAGCCGGTCCATGAGGCCCTTGGCCCCGTGGTGGTCCAGCTCGCCGCTGAGGCGGACGGTCATGGTCCGCTCTGCCAGCTTGGTTCGCAGTTCCAAAGAAGTCACACCTTTCTTTCGCTTCTGCCAAGAGTATAGCCTGTCCTTCCGGCGGTTTCCGTCGAATCCCGGAAACTGCGAAAAAAGCCGCCCCGGCGAAATTGTCCAAAGCGGCTCTTGCAAAATAGGGTGCGGTAGGCGATACTATATTTTGAATGGTATCACCGAACCGTATGAAGAAACAAAAGGAGGAATCTCCGTGACCCATGAAGAAACAGCCATCCAGAATTTCATGACCGGCTACAACTGCGCCCAGTCGGTGTTCCTGGCCTTCGCCCCAGACCTGGGGCTGTCCGAGGACCTGGCCCTCCGCCTCTCCTCCTCCTTCGGCGGCGGCATGGGCCGTCTGCGGGAGGTCTGCGGGGCGGTGAGCGGCATCCTCATGGCCGCCGGCGTCCTCTACGGCTACACCTCCCCCACCGATGACGAAGCCAAGGCCGCCCACTACGCCCTGGTCCAGGACTTGGCGGGCCGGTTCCGGGACCTCCACGGCGCCATCCTCTGCCGGGACCTTCTGGGAAAAACCGGAGCGGAATCCCCCGTCCCGGAGGCCCGCACCGCCGCCTACTACGCCCAGCGCCCCTGCGCCCGGTTTGTAGGCGACGCCGCCCGCATCCTGGAGGAATACATGGCGGTCCATCCCCCCAAGCCCTTGTGACACAGGGACTCTACGTTTCATAGGGTGACAGATTATCCCCCTTGCGCTATGCTGAGGGCAGAAAGGAGGCACCGCCATGGACACACAAAAAACCGGAACCTTCCTCTGCATCCTCCGCAAGCAGAAGGGGCTCACCCAGAGCCAGCTGGCGGAGCGGATCGGCGTCACCGACAAGGCGGTGAGCCGCTGGGAGACAGGAAAAGGTTTTCCCGACGTCTCACTGCTCCAGCCTCTGGCGGAGGCCCTCGACACCTCAGTGACGGAGCTGCTGGCCGGGGAACCTCTGACGGCGGAGGAGAAGGCCGCCCGCAGCGACGGCGCGGTGCTGGAGGCCCTGCGCTACACCGGCGCCATGGGGCGGCCCGTGCTGGCAGCCCTGCTGGCGGCGGCGGGGATCTTCCTGCTCTTCCTCCCCCTCTTCACGGCGGGCGGGTGGATCGGCCTGCGGCTGGCAGGGGCGGTCCTGCTGGCACTGGCCTTCCTGACCTCCCGCCGGAAGGTACTGCCGCTTCCCCCCTTCCTTCCCCGCCTTGTCCGGCCTGCTGCCGCCCGGGTGGGAACCGCTCTCTGCCTTCTGGCGGGACTGGTGCTGGAGGCCTTGCCCTGGGGCGCTGTCATGAACTTCGCCCGGCCCGCCTCGGACGGCTCCATCGGCCATTTCCGAGAGACCTATTCCTATTTCAGCCTGCTGCCTGTGGGGTACGGTATGTTTTTCCCGATGCTTACCGGCATACTTACCGCCGTTTTGTTGGCTATAGCGCTGCTCCAGTGGCGCAGGCCCCGGAAAAAGCGGGGCGACCGTCTCTTTGTGGCCCTGGCGGTGACGCTGGTGTGCTCCCTTCTGCCCCTGTTCCTCTTTGGGGCGGACTTCTTCTCCACCGTGGGGGGCCTCATCTCCCTCTCCCTGCTCCTCTCCCTGGCGTTTTTGGCCCTGGCCAACCGGGAATCGAAAAAAGAGGAAGATTTTTGCGAAAAAAAGGTTGACTTTCCCGAAAACAATTGATATACTTGATAAGCCGCTTTGAATGGGCTGAAGTGCGTCCTGATGGCCGCCGCCCCCGACAGCGAGCCCGTAATGAAGGAGTTGAAATGGAATGCACGCTATTATCGTGACCGGCGGCAAGCAGTATAAGGTGGCCGAGGGCGACACCCTCTTCATCGAGAAGCTGCCTGTGGAGGCCGGCGACAAGGTGGTTTTCGACCAGGTTCTGGCTGTGCTGGACGGCGACAACGCCACCTTCGGCACCCCCGCTGTGGCCGGCGCCACTGTGGAGGCCAACACCGTGAAGAACGGCAAGGGCAAGAAGATCCGCATCTTCAAGTACACCCCCAAGAAGGGTTACCGCAAGCGTCAGGGTCATCGTCAGCCTTACACCAAGGTTGAGATCACCAAGATCAATGCCTGAAGATGACCACTGTCACGTTCCATACGGAGGGCAGTGCCATCACCGGCTTTGACGCCAAGGGCCACAGCGGCTTCGCCCAGGAGGGTGAGGACATCGTCTGCGCCGCTATCACCAGTGCGGTCCGCCTGGTGGAGTGCACGGTAAACGATGTAATGGGGCTGTGCGCCGCGGTGAAGATCCGGGAGAAGGACGCTTTCATCTCCCTGCGGCTGCCCGGCGGCTTGTCCGCCCAGGCCGACAGTACCTGTCAGGCTCTTTTGACGGGTCTGATGGTGTATCTCACGGAGCTTCACGACGAGTACCCCGACTATATCGAAGTCTTGGAGGCGTAAGCCTCTGCATCTTACAGAAAGGAAGGCAGACTACCATGATTCGGATTGGTTTACAGTTCTTCGCCCACAAGAAGGGCGTTGGTTCCACCAAGAACGGCCGTGACAGCGAGTCCAAGCGTCTTGGGCCCAAGCGTGCCGACGGGCAGCACGTGCTGGCCGGCAACATCCTGGTTCGTCAGCGCGGCACCCACATCCACCCCGGTGTGAACGTGGGCAAGGGCAGCGACGACACCCTGTTCGCCAAGGCCAACGGCGTGGTGCGCTTTGAGCGTCTGGGCAAGGACCGCAAGCAGGTCTCCGTCTACGAGGCGTAACAATCAGAAGAAAAAGAGGTTTCGGATTGCTCCGAAACCTCTTTTTTTGCCGTCTTTGCCCCGGAAACCCGACACACTACAAAAAAGACGCCGCTGCAATACTGCAGCGGCGTCCCAGCGTGTCGAAAAAGTCTCGCAGAGTTTGCGCCGGATGGCGTAAATCCAGCCAAATCCATGTTCTCCGGCGACATGTGCGTCGGAGAACATACTTTGCAGCCCGCAAGTGTGGGAATTGTCCGCTGCAAGCGGACAATTCCTGCGCGCGGCGGGCTGTG
>CALXDC010000025.1 GCA_944386975.1 uncultured Oscillospiraceae bacterium
GGCCACGTTCTACACGGCCATCACAGGCTATGTTCCGCCGGACGCCCTGGACCGGATGGAGGAGGACGACCTGGTGCTGCCCTCCACCCGGGGCATCCGCCTGCCGGCGGCGCTGGAGGACGCCATTGTAAGAGGCCTGGAGGTGCGGGCGGAGGACCGGTTCCAGACCATGGACGCCTTCCGGGAGGCGATAGGGGCGGTACTGGCCCAGTCCGCTTCTCAGGGCGAGGGCTTTGTGCCGCCTACGCCGGACATGTCCAATACCCAGTCGGAGTCCCAGGAGGAGCGGAAGGCGTTCCAGACCCAGGTGCCGCCGCCGGAGCCGGAGGAGGCCGCTCCCAAGGCGGAGGAGCGGGCCTCCCAGGGACAGAACCGGCCCCAGGACGCCCCGCCGCCGGAGCAGAGCGCCGCTCCCCGGCGGACCTTCCCGCGATGGGGAAAGTGGGCTGCGTCGGCGGCCTGCGCCCTGCTGATACTGACCGCTGCGGCAATTCTATGGCCCAATCTCCGGTCTGCGCCGGACAGTGCGGATGGGGAGAGCGGCGGCGGTACATCCGCCGGCGGGGTCTCGGACGTCTTTTTGCCGGAGGAGGGCGGCATGCCGGCCGGGGACAGCCTGGAGGACAAGGAGAACGCGGCTGCCCCGTCCGAGGAGGACCCCTCCGAAGAGCCTTCCGCCGGGGAGGGCGAGGAGGAGCAGCCCTCCTCCGATTCTCCCCCCGCCTCCCAGCAGGGCGGAGCCGCCGCGGCATCCTCTGAAGAGCCGTCGTCTCAGCAGGGGAGCGGCACATCCTCCGGGGCCTCCTCCGGCGCATCCAAGCCGTCGGAGAAGCCTGCCGCCTCCGTGTCCTTCTCCGATGAAATTTTTGAGAAGTGTATCCGTACCGGTCTGAACAAGTCCTCCGGTGCTGTGACCGCCTCCGATCTGGCGGGGATTCAAAGCCTGACGATCTACCGCTGGAACGACTCCATCCGGGTGGAGCTCAACGGCAAGGAGCGGGAATTCGACTGCAGTCGCTCTCAGTCCATCCAGAGCCTCTCCGACGTCTCCAAGCTGACGGGCTGCACCATCCTGTCCATCAGCGACCAGTCGTTTTCCAACTTGAGCGCTTTGTCCTCCATGACGCAGCTGCGGAGCCTGACGATTGAAAACTGCGGCGTTTCCGATATCTCCGCCCTGTCCAAGCTGACGGGGTTGACCACCCTGAACCTGGAGGGGAACAGCATCAGCGACATCAGCGCTCTGTCCAGCCTGAAAAATCTGACCATTCTGGAGGCCCGTAACAATCAAATCAGCGACATCTCGGCCCTCTCCGGTATGACCAAGCTGCGGACCTTGGATCTGTGGTACAACAGCATCTCCGACCTCAGTCCTCTATCCGGTTTAAAGAGTCTCGACTTTATCGACATGGGTGGGAATCAGATTTCGGACCTTACGCCCCTCTCCGGCCTGACGGGCCTGACCAAGCTGACCCTCAGCAGCAACGCCATTTCCGATATTACGCCGCTGGCCGGTCTGACCAAGCTGGAGAAGCTGACCCTCTACGGAAACCAGGTGAGCGATCTGCGCCCCTTGTCGGGCATGACGGAGATGCGGGATCTTCGCCTCATGAAAAATCCCATCACCGACGTCAGCCCCCTGGCGGGGATGATGAAGCTGGAGACGCTTCAGGTAGACGACAGCGTGACGGATTTTTCCCCGCTGGCGCATCTTCCCAATTTGGATATTTGAGAACAGAATGCAGAATCGTGCCCTGCGTTTTCGCAGACAGAGCCCGCCGCAAAAAATGCGGCGGGCTTTTTTCTGCCCAGAAGTGTCCGCCAAGCTGCCCGGAGGGGTGGCTTCCCATCCCAACTCTGTGCAATTTTCCCAAAAAAATTTTCCTTTCTTTGTGTACAAAAGGGATTCTCCGTGATATAATACTATAAATCACCGGCGCCGGACTGTACGCCGGTCTGTATTGGTTTGTCACGCGGGACGTTGTGGGCGTCCAGCGGCAAAATAGAAACTGGAGACTGCGCCTGCAGGGGCCGGCCGTTCCCTCCTCCGTATGCGAATCGGGGCATGCGGAAAGGACGCCTGCCCCTTGTCTTCCTGCGCGCTCTCACCCGTCTGCTTATTTTTACATATTGAAATGAAACAAGGAGTGACAAGCATTTGGCAGATAAACTGAAAATTATTCCCCTCGGCGGTTTGGACGAGATCGGCAAGAACATGACCGTCTATGAGTACGGCGGCGAGATCATTATTGTGGACTGCGGCATGGGCTTCCCCGGGGACGACATGTACGGCGTGGATCTGGTGATCCCCGACGTCAGCTACCTGGTCAAGCAGCGCAGCCGCATCCGGGGCCTCTTCATCACCCACGGCCACGAGGACCACATCGGGTCCATTCCCTATATTCTCAAGCAGATCAACATCCCCATCTACTGCACCCGCCTTACCGCCGGCCTCATCAAGCTGAAGCTGGAGGAGCACGGCCTTCTCAAGAGCACCAAGCTCATCACTGTGGAGGCCGGGGAGATGGTGAAGGTGGGCAAGTTCTACGTGGAGTTCATCCACGTCAACCACTCTATCGCCGACTCCGTGGCCTTTGCCATCCGTACCAACATGGGCGTGGTGATCCACACCGGCGATTTCAAGATCGATTCCACCCCCATCGACGGCGACGTCATCGACCTGGGCCGCTTCGGCGAGCTGGGCCGGGAGGGGGTTCTGGCCCTTCTGGCCGACTCCACCAACGTGGAGCGCCCGGGCTACACCATGAGCGAGAAGGCGGTAGGCCACACCTTTGAGCGGCTTTTCGCCGGGTGCAAGGACCGCATCATCGTCACCACCTTCGCCTCCAACGTCCACCGTATCCAGCAGGTCATCAACGCCGCCGCGGAGAACGGACGGAAGGTGGCCGTCACCGGCCGCAGCATGGAGAATATCATGAAGGTCTCCACAGAGCTGGGCTATATGAAGGTGCCCAAGGGCGTCCTCATGGACATCACCAAGATCAAGAGCCAGCCCAAGGAGAAGCAGGTCATCGTCACCACCGGCTCCCAGGGCGAGGAGATGAGCGCCCTGTACCGCATGGCCTTCTCCACCCACCGTCAGGTGGATCTGGGGCCCGGGGACCGGGTCATCATCTCCGCCAGCGCCATTCCCGGCAATGAGAAGACCATCGGCCGGGTCATCAACGAGCTGTTCCGCAAGGGGGTGGACGTGGTCTACGACCGGGCGGACATGCTCCACGTCTCCGGCCACGCCTGCCAGGAGGAGCTGAAGATCATCCACGCCCTGGTGAAGCCCAAGTTCTTTATCCCCGTCCACGGCGAGCAGCGGCATCTCCGCCGCCACGTGAATCTGGCCCTGGAGATGGGCATGGACCGGCGGAATATTGTCCTGCCGGAGATCGGCAACGTCATCGAGATCACCCCCAAGACCATCAAGGTCAGCGGCTCCGTCCCCTCCGGAGAGATTCTGGTGGACGGCAGCGGCGTGGGCGATGTGGGCGCCGTGGTCCTTCGGGACCGGAAGACTTTGGCCGAGGACGGCATGGTGGTGGTGATCCTCAACGTCTCCGCCCAGAACAGCCAGCTCATCAATGAGCCGGAGATCATCACCCGGGGCTTCATCTATGTGAAGGAAAACGAGGAGATGATGAAGGAGCTGAGCCGGGTGGCCATGAACGCCGCCGAGAGCGTGGGGGCCAAGCGGGTCAAGGACCTGGCCGAGGTCCGCAGCGCCGTAAAGAGCGCGGTGAGCAATTACCTCTTCAAATCCACCCGCAGAAGTCCCATGATCATCCCCGTCATCAACCGGGTCTGACAAGAACATCTTCCGCCGCCTCCGTGTCCGATTCGCGGAGGCGGCGGTTTTTTATAGGCGGAGAGGACCGTGAAAGATATGGGGGATTGAGACTGGGGGAAATTTTGGCCTGTACTTCACCTGCGCTTTGTGCTATACTATGTTACAACTGCGGTCCGGCGGCAAGTTGGCTTTGCCGGCGCGGAAAGGAGAGGGGTCTATGAACAAGAAATTGTCGCGGCTGATCGAGCCTAATATCCAGCCGGTGATCATCTGCCTCTTCCTCTTCGTGGTCATCGCCATTCCCTTCCAGCCCATGCTGGCTCTGGTGGAGGCGATTTTGACGGTGGTGTTGTACGCCGTTTTGCAGCACAACGCCAAAAAGCGGAAGAAAAATATCATGCAATACATCGACGGCCTCACCGGCGGACTGGATTCCGCCAGCAAGAACGCCGTCCTCAACGCGCCCCTGCCCATCCTGGTCTATCGTCCCGACAACCGGGAGGTGGTGTGGAGCAACGACAGCTTTATGGAGATTGCCGGGGACCCCGACGGCCTCTTTTTCAACATGCGCCTGGAGGAGCTGATCCCCGAGTTTGACTGTCAGTGGTTTGTCAATGGGGAGCGGGAGTGTCCCGACCGGATTTACCTGGGGGACCGGGTCTACCGGGTCTTCGGCTCCACCAACCGGGTCAGCGGACGCACCATCGGGGAAAACCTGCTGGTCACCACCTACTGGGTGGACATTACCGACACCGCCCGCATCTGCGACGACTACGAGGCCACCCGGCCTGTGGTGGCGGTGATGATGATCGACAACTACGAGGAGCTGATGAAGGCCGGCGGCGAGGGGGCCAAGTCCGCTGTAATGGCCCGGATCGACGAGAAGCTCACCGCCTGGAGCGGCGGCCGGAAGGGCCTTCTCCGGAAGTATGACCGGGACCGGTATCTCTTCGTCTTCGAGGAGCAGTACTTTGAGGAGATGGTGGAGGACAAGTTCTCCATTCTGGACACGGTCCACACCGTCAGCAGCGAGGACGGCGTCACCGCCACCCTGTCCATCGGCATCGGCAAGGACGGCGGCTCCTTCGAGCAGCTCTTCGCCACTGCCAACAAATGCATCGAGATGGCCCTCAGCCGGGGCGGCGACCAGGCGGTGGTAAAGGACAGCGTGGACTTCCAGTTCTACGGCGGCCGCCGCCAGAGCGCCGAGAAGCGGACCAAGGTGAAAAGCCGGGTGATGGCCAAGGCCCTGGGAGATCTGATCAACGACGCCAGCGAGGTCTATGTTATGGGCCACCAGTACGCCGACATGGACGCCGTGGGCGCCTCCGCCGGCATCTGCTGCATCGCCCGGAAGAACAAGAAGAAGGTCCGCATGGTCATTGACCTGGACAACAACAACGCCAACCCCCTTCTCCGGCGGCTGCGGGTTCTGCCGGAGTATGAGGATATCTTCATCACCGGCAACGACGCCTTCATCCACGCCCAGCCCGGAGCGCTGCTGGTGGTGGTGGACACCAACCGGCCCGACATGGTGGAGTCCCAGTCCCTGCTGGACAGCTGCAACCGGGTGGCGGTGATCGATCACCACCGCCGGGCCGCCACCTACATCGAGAGCGCAGCCCTCAACTTCCATGAGCCCTACGCCTCCTCCGCCAGCGAGCTTGTGACGGAGCTCCTCCAGTATCTGGTGGACACCAGCGACCTGCTCCGGGGCGAGGCGGAGGCCCTCCTGGCGGGCATCGTGCTGGACACCAAGAATTTCACCATGCGTACCGGAGGGCGTACCTTTGAGGCCGCCGCCTTCCTCCGGCGGGCCGGGGCGGATACCGCCGAGGTCAGCCGCATGTTCCAGAGCGACCTGAAGAGCATGGTGGAGCGCTACGACATCATTCGCCGGGCGGGCATGGTCCACGGCAATATTGCTGTGGCAGCCGTGGACACCGATTGTCCCCGGGTGGTGGCCGCCAAGGCCGCCGACGATCTTTTGACCCTCCAGGGGGTCCAGGCCTCTGTGGTGATCTACCGCAGCGGCGAGAACGTGGGCCTCTCCGCCCGAAGCCTGGGAGACATCAATGTCCAGGTGCTGATGGAGAAGCTGGGGGGCGGAGGCAACTCCACCACCGCCGGCGGCACCATACCCAACGCCGACGTCAATGTGATCAAAAACCGCCTGTTGGCGGCTATCGACGACTATTTTGAGGAATAACCTACAAGCTACCACAAGGAGGAATACCACGATGAAAGTGATTTTGCAGCAGGATGTGAAGGGACAGGGCAAGAAGGGACAGATGGTGGAGGTGGCTGAGGGCTACGCCCGCAACTTCCTGCTGCCCCGGAAGCTGGCGGTGCCCGCCACCGCCGACGCCATGAACACCATGAAGCTTCAGGAGAAGGCCAAGAAGGCCGAGGAGGCCCGGCAGAAGGCGGAGGCGGAGGCCGTGGCCGAGAAGCTGAAGGGGGCCGTGGTGAAGCTCACCGCCAAGGCCGGCGCCAACGGCAAGCTCTTCGGCGCCGTCACCGCCAAGGAGATCGCCGAGGGCCTCATGACCCAGCACGGCATCGAGGTCAACAAGCAGAAGATTGTGGTGGAGGAGCCCATCAAGAGCTTCGGCTCCTACCAGCTGAAGGTGAAGCTGGGCTTTGAGATCACCGGTACCGTGTACGTGGTGGTCAGCGAGGCCAAGGGCTGAGACAGCCGCAGGACCCGGGGCGCTTCCCGGGAGGAGGGGAGGGTGTTCCATTGGCTTTGGACGAGCTGCTCAGCCGCCAGATGCCCCACAGCTTAGAGGCGGAGCAGGCAGTGCTGGGCTCTATGCTCATCGACGCCGACTGCGTCAAGGACGTGATGGACAAGCTCCAGCCTGCCGACTTCTATCTCCGGCAGAACCGGGAGATCTTTGAGACCATCTACACCATGTTCTCCTACTCCAAGCCCATCGATGGGGTGACGGTGGCGGAGGAGATGCAGAAAAACGGCACCTACGACCCCCAGACCACCCGCAATTACCTGGTGCAGCTGATGGAGATCACCCCCACCAGCGCCAACGCCTTAGAGTATGCGGCCATCGTGCGGGATAAATCCCTCCTGCGCAGCGTGGCCGCCGCCGCCGGGGAGATCACCGCCCTGGTCCAGGACGGACTGGGGGAGGCCCAGACCATTCTGGAGGCGGCGGAGCAGAAGATCTACGCCATCCGCCGGGGCCGCAGCGCCCAGGACATGACCCACATCGGCCAGGTCCTCTCCACGGTGCTGGACAACCTCAGCGAGCTGTCCACCGGGCAGACGGGGCTGCCGGGGCTCTCCACAGGCCTCAGCGCCATCGACACCAAGATCCACGGCCTCAACAAGTCCGACCTCATCCTGCTGGCCGCCCGGCCGGGCATGGGAAAAACCTCCCTGGCCCTGAACTTTGCCCTCAATGTGGGCAAGGCCACCGGCAAAACCGTCGCCGTCTTCTCCCTGGAGATGTCCAAGGAGCAGCTGGTGACGAGGCTTCTGGCGGGGGAGGCCCTGGTGAGCAACACCAAGCTGGTTACCGGGAATCTCAGCGAGGAGGACTGGGGACGGATTGCCCAGGCCGCCAACGTCCTCAACCAGACCGACATCCGCATAGACGACAACCCCCTTCTCACCGTGGCGGATATGAACGCCAAGTGCCGGCGGATGGATAACCTGGGGCTGGTGGTCATCGACTATCTCCAGCTGATGACCAGCGCCGGGGGAAAGAGCTACGCCGGGGAGAACCGGCAGCAGGCGGTCAGCGACATCAGCCGTATGCTGAAGATCATGGCCAAGGAGCTGCAGGTGCCGGTGGTATGCCTCAGCCAGCTGAGCCGTGCCAACGAGAAGCGGGACGACAAGCGGCCCATGCTGTCGGACCTGCGGGAATCCGGCGCCATCGAGCAGGACGCGGACATTGTGCTGTTCCTCTACCGGGACGACTACTACCGGGAGGACAGCGAGAAGCGGAACATTGCAGAGTGCATCGTGGCGAAAAACCGCCACGGCGAGACGGGAAAGATTGAGCTGAAATGGCTGCCGGAGTACACCTCCTTCAGCAGCATTGAGACGAGATATGGGGACTGATTTGAAAGAGGCCCGCCGGTGGCTGAAGGAGCAGCTGCCCCCGGGGGCCGAGATTCTGTGCGCCGTCAGCGGCGGCCGGGACTCCATGGCGCTGCTCCACCTCTTATTGGACTGCGGCTACAAGGTCACTGCCGCCCACCTCCACCACGGCCTCCGGGGGCCGGAGGCGGACCGGGACCAGATTTTTGTCCGGGATTACTGCAGGGAGCGTGAGGTTTCTTTCCGCACCGCCCAGGTGGACGTGGGGAAGTATGCCGCTCAGAACGGGCTGTCCGTAGAGGAGGCTGCCCGGCAGCTGCGGTACAATTTCCTGGTGAAGACCGCCTTCGAACTGGGGCTGGACTGCGTGGCCACCGGCCACCAGCTGGAGGACCAGGCGGAGACCATTCTTCTGAACCTGACCCGGGGCACCGGGGCCGACGGCCTCCGGGGCATCGCCCGGCGCAAGGGCATCTTCCTCCGGCCCCTCCTCCGGACCAGCCGGGAGGAGATTGCCCAGTACGTCCAGGACCACGCCGTCCCCTATGTGGAGGACGGCTCCAACCAGAACCTGACCTATAGCCGCAACCGCATCCGCCACAGGGTGCTGCCCGAGCTGGAGCAGATCAACCCCAGCCTCTGCGAGCACCTGAGTCACACCGCCCACATTCTGGCAGAGGAGAGCCACCTTTTGGACCGGCTGGTGGTGGGGATGCTGCCGGCGGAGGAGACGGCCGACGGCCTTTCCGCCGACTTTGCCACCTTCCGCTCCGCGGAGCTGGCCCTCCGGCGGCGGATGGCCCGGCTGCTGGTGGGGCGGATGCCTGGAGGGAAGAAGGATCTCACCGCCGTCCACTATGACGCCATTGCCTCCATGAAGGCGGGGGACTGCCTTATCCTGCCCCGGGAGATGTATGTGGCCGAGGAGGGGGGACGGCTTCTGGTGGGCTTCATGCCCCGGCCTCTGCCGCCCACGCCGGTGCGCATCGGCGGCACCTCCTCCTGGGGGCGGTGGGAGTTCACCTGCCGCCGCCTGCCCCAGGCGCCGGAGGAGACGGAGGCAGACACCCTGGTGCTCTCGGCGGAGCGGGTGACCCTGCCCCTGCTGGTGGGCCCTTGGCGCAGCGGCGACCGGATGGCCGCCGGCCGGGGAGAGCGGACCCTCAAGCGCATTCTCAGTGACGCGGGGATTCCCACCTACCGCCGCAGCGCCGAGCCCATTCTCTACAGCGGCGGCAAAATTGCCGGCGTGTTTCAGGTGGGCCCGTCGGATTTGCTCCGCCCCCGGCCGGGGGAGGAGGTGCTGGTGATCAGCCGGCGAAAAAAGACAAGAAATGGAGAGAAAGCCCATGGATAAGACCACAATGGATCAGGACATCCTGAAGGTTTTGTACACGGAGGAGGAGATCGCCCGGCGGATCCGGGAGATGGGCGCCCAGATGTACGAGGACCTGAAGGGGAAGGAGCCCCTCTTTGTCAGCGTGCTGCGGGGGGCCTTCATTTTCATGGCGGACATCACCCGGGCCTGCCCGGTGAAGTGCGACGTGGAGTTCATCGCCGTCAGCTCCTACGGCAACGCCACCTCCACCTCCGGCGCCGTCCAGATCACCCACGACATCCAGCAGGACATCTCCGGCCGGGATCTGGTGGTGGTGGAGGATATTCTGGACAGCGGCAATACCCTCAACTTCCTCAAGCAGTATTTTCTCACCAAGGGGGCGGCCTCCGTGTCCATCTGCACCCTGCTGGACAAGCCCTCCCGCCGGGAGAAGGCCATCCACGCCGACTACGTGGGCTTTGAGGTGCCCGACGAGTTTGTGGTGGGCTACGGCCTGGACTACGCCCAGAAGTACCGCAACCTTCCCTACATCGGGGTGCTGAAACCTGAGGTCTATTCCAGCAAGGGGTGAAGAGATTTTGCAGAGAAAACGCAGGAAAACATTTGACGTTGGATTCTATCTGTTGGTGCTGCTGGCCCTGGTCCTCAGCTACTACGCCCTCAGCGGCGTCAACCGGGGCCAGGAGGTGAGCTACGCCCAGGCCCAGCAGCTGTTCACCCAGGAGAAGGTGGAGACCTTCCAGGTGGACGATACCGTCCTTACCATGACCGTCCGGGACAGCTCCGTCTCCTCCGGCCGCCTCACCGTCCGCTGCCAGATCTATAGCGCGGAGCTGTTCTGGTCGGATATGGGGGAGCTGGTGGAGGAGCAGTACGCCGACGGCATCATCAAGGACTACACCCTCTATCCCCCCTATACGCCCCCCTGGTGGAGCACCCTTCTCCTCTATGCGGCGCTGCTGGTGGGCCTTTTCTTCCTGATGCAGTTTATGATGGCCCGGGCCCAGGGCGGCGGCATGGACAAGGGCATGAAATTCGGGAAGGCCCGGATCCGCTTCGGCTCGGAGAAGGATAAGAAGGTCACCTTCCGGGACGTGGCCGGGGCCGACGAGGAGAAAGAGGAGCTGGAAGAGCTGGTGCAGTTTCTCAAGGAGCCCAAGAAATACCTGGATCTGGGGGCCCGGATCCCCAAGGGCGTTCTCCTGGTGGGCCCTCCGGGCACCGGTAAAACCCTGCTGGCCAAGGCTGTGGCCGGGGAGGCGGGGGTCCAGTTCCTCTCCATCTCCGGCTCCGACTTTGTGGAGTTGTACGTGGGCGTAGGCGCCAGCCGGGTCCGGGACCTCTTTGCCGAGGCCAAAAAGGTGGCCCCCGCCGTGGTGTTTATCGACGAGATCGACGCCGTGGGCCGCCAGAGAGGCGCGGGCCTGGGCGGCGGCCACGACGAGCGGGAGCAGACCCTCAACCAGCTTCTGGTGGAGATGGACGGCTTTTCCGCCAACGAAGGGGTGGTGGTCCTGGCGGCCACCAACCGCCGGGACATTCTGGACCCTGCCCTGCTGCGGCCCGGCCGGTTTGACCGGCAGGTCTATGTGGGCTACCCGGACATCAAGGGCCGGGAGGAGATTCTGGACATCTATGTCCGCAACAAGCCCTTGGCGGAGGATGTGAGCCTCCGGAAGATTGCCCAGGCCACCCACGGCTTTACCGGTGCGGACCTTGAAAATCTGGTGAACGAGGCGGCTCTGGCCGCCGCCCGGGCCGGGCGGAAGTTCATTACCATGGAGGACCTCCAGGGTTCCGTTATCAAGGTCATTGCCGGGCCGGAGAAGCGCAGCCGGGTGGTGCCCGAGCATGAGCGGCAGCTCACCGCCTACCATGAGGCGGGCCACGCTGTGGTGATGTACCACCTGCCCAACCACGACCCGGTCCACCAGATCACCATCATCCCCAGAGGTCAGACCGGCGGTATGACCATCTCCCTGCCCACTGAGGACAAGGGCTATTACTCCCGGTCCTACATGGAGGAGCAGATCGTCTCCCTCCTGGGCGGCCGGGCGGCGGAGTCCCTCATGCTGGGGGATATCTCCACCGGCGCCTCCAACGACATCCAGCGGGCCACCTCCATTGCCCGGAATATGGTCACCGTCTACGGCATGAGCGAGAAGCTGGGGGCCATCAACTACCAGGCCGACAGCGACGAGGTGTTCATCGGCCGCTCCATGGGCCACACCCGCCCCTACTCCGAGGAGGTGGCCGCCCAGATCGACCAGGAGGTGAAGGCCATCATCGACGGGGCCTATGACCGCTGCCGGGAGATTCTGGAGAGCAGCCGGGAGAAGCTGCGGATTGTGGCGGAGTACCTGCTGGAGCACGAGACCATGGACGCCGACGCTTTCCGCCGGACCATGGAGGAGCAAGGGGACTCCATTCAGCCGGAGGAAGCAACTTCCTCAGAAACTGCCAGGGAAAATCCATAAATTTGGTCATTTTATACAACAACAGAGTTCGACAATGTCCGCCATTGGCGGACATTGTTTTTATAACAAAAAATGAAGCAGAACCTGAAAAATCTCTAAAAATCAAAACTGTCTATCAAAAAAAGACAAGTGTGTTTTATGATTCACATTGTTTCTGTGCACGAACAACGAACAAAAATGGGCAAATTTGCGGTAAAATATCATTTTTTTGTACGTTGTACACGGAAAAAGTGCTTGCATTTTTGTAGGTATTCCGTATAATAGAAGAAGCTATTTCCACCGGAGCCTTGCGCTGCGGGGAAAGAGCGGGACGGTCCGGTGGGGACCGCTTCCAAAACAGTTTAGGAGGAATTGGAAATGAAAAAGGTATTTGCGCTTGTGCTGACTCTGGCTATGGCGTTGAGCCTGGTGGCCTGCGGCAGCGGCAACAACGGCGGCTCCGGCGACGAGAGCGGCAGCGGCGACGGCGGCGAGAAGGTCGTCAAGATCGGCGTGTACGAGCCCTCCTCCGGCGCCAACGGCGCGGGCGGCAAGAAGGAAGTACTGGGCATTGAGTACGCCAACTCCATCGCTCCCACCGTGGAGATCGGCGGCGAGGAGTACACCGTGGAGCTGGTGATCGTGGATAACCAGTCCGAGAACGACAAGGGCGTGTCCGCCGCCCAGCAGCTGGTCCAGGAGGGCGTGTCCATCGCTCTCGGCTCCTACGGCTCCGGCGTGTCCATGGCCGCCGCCCCCATCTTTGAGGAGGCCGGCATTCCCGCCATCGGCTGCTCCTGCACCAACCCCGGCGTGACCCTTGGCAACCCCTACTACTTCCGCGTCTGCTACTTGGATCCCTTCCAGGGCAGCGTCCTGGCCAACCTGGCGGTGGATGAGTTCCAGGCCGACGTGGCCTACGTCTTCACCGAGCTGGGCGACGACTACTCCGTGGGTCTCGGCGAGTACTTCACCCAGGAGTTTGAGCGGCTGGGCGGCACCGTGGTGGCCGACCAGAACCCCGCCGGCAACACCGACATGTCCGGCTTTATCAACGCCGCCAAGGCGGCCAATGCCGATGTGATCTTTGCCCCCAGCTCCACCACCGTGGCCTCCCTGCTCATCGACCAGGCGGCCTCCGCGGGTATCCCCCTCATCGCCGGTGATACCTGGGACGACGCCGTGATCCTGCAGGCTGCCACCAAGTCCGGCGCCAAGGTGTACTTCTCCACCTTCTATGATGAGGGTGCCTCCGACGAGGCTGCCGCCTTCATGAACGGCTTCAAGGGCTGGCTGGGCGAGAACGACGACAAGATGACCAACAACGGCGGCACCGACACCGTTTCCGCCGTGTCCGCTCTGGGCTATGACGCCTACATGGTGGCCCTGGAGGCCATCAAGGCCGCCGGCAGCACCGACGGCGATGCCATCCGCGATGCCTTGGCCGGCGTGACCTATACCGGCGTCACCGGCGATGTGGTCTTCGACGAGGAGGGCGATGTGGACAAGAACATCATCTTCATCAAGGGCGTGGACGCTGAGAAGGGCGCTTTCTACTCCGTGAAGGAGCAGGGCCTGGCTGAGTAAGTCCCGCATCCAGCGAACATTTTGAGCAAAGAACGCTCCGGCGGGGGGAGACCCTCGCCGGGCTTCTTTGCCCCGGCATTTTCCCGCAGGTACCCCCTCATTTTGCGCCGGTCTGAAAAGCAGCATCCCGGTGCTGCCTTTCCAATCGGCGCAACCGATCAAAGAGGAGAACAAACAATGGAACTGTTCCAGAAGATTCTGCCCACCCTGCTCTCGGGCATCTCGGCGGGCGGACAGTACGCCCTCATTGCCCTGGGCTACACCATGGTCTACGGCATTCTGCGGCTCATCAACTTTGCCCACGGCGACATCTTCACCGTGGCCGGCTTTGTGATGTTCTACGCCATCACCGCCATGCCCCTGTATTTGGCCATTCCCTTCACCATCCTCGTTACCGTGCTCCTGGGCTTCACCGTGGAGCGGGTGGCCTACAAGCCCCTGCGCTCCGCCCCCCGGATGAGCGTGATGATCTCCGCCATCGGCGTCAGCTACCTGCTCCAGAACCTGATGTGGTACGTCACCGGCGGTCAGGCCCAGCAGTACCCCAGCATCCCCTGGATCTCCGGAAAGGTGATGGTGCTGGGGGTGGAGACCAAGGTGGTCACCGTCATCACCCCCTTCCTCACGGTGATCCTCATTCTCCTGCTGGTGTTCCTTACCAAGCGCACCAAGGTGGGCCTCGCCATGCGGGCCGCCGCCAAGGACTTTGAGACCGCCCGGCTCATGGGCATCAAGATTGACGGGGTGATCTCCGTTACCTTCGTCATCGGCTCTTTCTTAGCGGCGGTGGGGTCCATGCTGTTTTTCACCAACTACTCCACCGTGTCCCCCACCGTGGGCATGATGCCGGGACTGAAGGCCTTCGTGGCCGCCGTCTTCGGCGGCATCGGCTCCATCCCCGGGGCGGTGGTGGGCGCCTTCATCATCGGTATCTGCGAGAATATCATCCGCAGCCTCGGCTGGTCCACCTTCAGCGACGCCTTCACCTTCGCCCTTCTGATCGTGGTGCTGTGCGTGAAGCCCACCGGCCTGTTCGGTGAGAAATTGGAAGAGAAGGTGTAAGCTATGAAGAAACAAAACAACTTGAAGACCCTTCTCGTCACCCTGGTCACCATTGCCGTTTTCGCGGTGCTGTCCGTAGGGGCGGAGGCGGTGGCAGGCAATGTGGACGGCATGTCCATGCTGGTGCCGGTTTTGAAGAAGACGGCGGTATACAGCCTCATCGCCGTGTCCATGAACCTCCTCAACGGCTTCACCGGCCTCTTCTCCCTGGGCCACGCCGGCTTTATGCTGGTGGGGGCCTACACCTACGCCATCCTCTCTATCCCCGTGGCCAAGCGGGCGGGGGTGTATCAGTACTATGACGGCGGCGTCGTCCAGTTCTCTATTCCGGAGACCTTCGGCAACCTCATGGGGGAGTCGGTGGGCACCGTCATCGGTATGCTCCTCACCCTCGTCATCTCCGGTCTCATTGCCGCCTTTCTGGCCTGGCTCATCGGTCTTCCCGTGCTGCGGCTGAAGAGCGACTATCTGGCTATCGCCACGTTGGGCTTTGCGGAGATCATCCGCACCTTCATCCAGTATGAGGGCTTTGCTCCCCTCACCAACGGCTCCAACACCCTCCGGCAGTACGCCTCCTTCAAGAGCCTCTACGCCTACGTCATCGTGGCGGGGCTGTGCATCGCCGTTATTGTGCTCATTGTCAACTCCACCTACGGCCGGGCCTTCAAGGCCATCCGGGACGACGAGATTGCCGCGGAGGCTATGGGCATCAATCTGGCGAAGCACAAGATGATGTCCTTTATCATCAGCTCCTTCTTCGCGGGCTTCGGCGGCGGCCTCATGGCCATGTACATGGCCAGCGTCCAGGCCAAGAGCTTCACCGTGTCCATGACCTATGAGATTTTGCTCATCGTGGTCATTGGCGGCATCGGCTCCATTACCGGCTCCATTATCGGCACCTTCCTCTTCGTGGGGTGCAGCGAGTGGTGGCTCCGCTTTCTGGATGAGAGCGCCAACAACATCGGCGGCCTGAAGCTCCTGGCCCCCGGCTTCCGTATGGTGGTCTTCTCCATCTTCGTCATGATCATCGTGCTGTTCTTCCGCCGTGGCATCATGGGCACCCATGAGCTGCCCGACGTCTTCCGCTTCCTGCGGAAAAAGATCAAAGGAAAGGGGGCGGCGAAATGAGCGAGAGCGTCAAGAACGTGCTGCGGGTGGAAAATGCCACCATGCAGTTTGGCGGCGTGGTGGCCGTGGATAACCTGTCCCTGGAGGTGAACCAGGGGGAGATCGTGTCCCTCATCGGCCCCAACGGCGCCGGCAAAACCACCGCCTTCAACGTCATCACCGGCGTCTACCAGCCCACCAACGGCTGCGTCTGGTTTGACGAAAAGAAGATCATTGAAAACTACCCCCGGGGCAAGATGAAGAAGCTCTACCAGGGCCAGAACGCCGGGAAGTACACGGAGACGCTGTCCCCCTCCCCGGACAAGATCACTCAGCTGGGCATGGCCCGGACCTTCCAGAACATCCGGCTGTGGAAGGGCCAGAGCGTGCTGGACAACGTGCGCATCGCCATGCACTGCCGCCGCACCAGCAATCTCCTCACCGCCACCTTCCGCCTCAACGCCAAGGAGGAGGAGGCCCAGACAAAGGAGGCGCTGGAGCTGCTGGAGCTGCTGGGCCTCGCCCACGTGAAGGACGAACTTTCCACCTCCCTGCCCTACGGCCAGCAGCGGCATCTGGAGATTGCCCGGGCTCTCGCCACCCACCCCAAGCTCCTCCTTCTGGATGAGCCCGCCGCGGGCATGAACCCCCAGGAGACCGACGAGCTCACCGCCTTCATCGGCCGCATCCGCCAGCAATTCCACCTGACGGTGTTCCTCATCGAGCACCACATGGATCTGGTCATGGACATCTCCGACCGGATCTACGTGCTGGACTTCGGCAAGCTCATCGCCGCCGGCACGCCGGACGTGATTCAGAACGACCAGAAGGTCATCGACGCATATTTGGGGGTGAGTGAGGATGCTTAAGATCGACGAGCTGCGGGTGAGCTACGGCGGCATCGAGGCCGTGAAGGGCATCACCATGGAGGTGCCCGAGGGGAAGATCGTCACCCTTATCGGCGCCAACGGCGCAGGCAAATCCACCACCCTGCGGACCATTGCGGGCCTTGTGAAGCCCGCCCACGGCCGCATCCATCTCCAGGCGGAGGACATCACCGCCCTGAACCCGGACCGGATCGTGTCCAAGGGCATCACCCTGGTGCCCGAGGGGCGGCGGGTGTTCCCGGATCTCACGGTGCTGGAGAATCTGAAGGTGGGGGCCTATCTCCGAAACGACAGCATTGAGGACGACCTCAAGTGGGTCTACGAGCTGTTTCCCCGGCTGAAGGAGCGGTCCTGGCAGCCTGCGGGTACCCTCTCCGGCGGCGAACAGCAGATGCTGGCGGTGGGCCGGGCCCTCATGAGCCGCCCCAAGATCATGATGATGGACGAGCCCTCCCTGGGCCTTGCCCCTATCGTGGTCCAGGGCATCTTCGACATCATCCGGGAGATCAACCGCCAGGGCGTCACCATCCTGCTTATTGAGCAGAACGCCAACATGGCCCTGAAGATCGCGGATCTGGCCTACGTCATGGAGACGGGCAAGATCACCCGGTCCGGCACCGGCCAGGAGCTTCTCAACGACGAGAGCATCAAGGAGGCTTATCTCGGCAAGAAGCGGAAATAATGTCCCATCCAACAAAAATCGGACGCTGACAAGGCGTCCGATTTTTTTGCGTTTTTGGGCCTGCAGGCAGGAATAAAACCCCATGGGACGGACATGCTAAAGGCCGAAAAGGAGTGATGCGCGTGATGCAGGAACGAAGCACCGGTCTCCACAGCACCAGCGAGATCGGTCGGCTGCAAAAGGTGATGCTCCACCGGCCGGGCCGGGAGCTGGAAAATCTGATGCCGGACAATCTGGAGCGGCTGCTGTTTGACGATATCCCCTATCTGAAGGCGGCCCAGGCGGAGCACGACGCCTTTGCCGCCTGTCTCCGGCAAAACGGGGTGGAGGTTCTCTATCTGGCGGACCTCACCGCCCAGACCATCGCCGACCGGGAGGTCCGGGGTGCGCTGGTGGAGCAGTTTTTAGACGAGGCGGGGCTTCAGGAGCCCCGGTCCCGTGCGGTGCTGCGGGAGTATTTCGCCTCCCTGGAGGACCGTGCCCTGGTGGACGCCATGATGGCGGGGGTGCGGAAGAGTGAGGTCCGGGGCTTTGAAACCGGGCGGCTGGCGGACTATGTGAGCGTCCGTGGGGACGACAGTCCCTTCCTGGTGGACCCTATGCCCAACCTCTACTTCACCCGGGACCCCTTCGCGGTGATCGGCACCGGGGTGTCTCTCCACAAAATGCACACGGAGACCCGCAGCAGGGAGACCCTCTTTGGAAAGTTCATCTTCACCTACCACCCCCTGTATAAGAATGCCCCCAAGTGGTACGACCGGGGGGAGACCTCCTCCATTGAGGGGGGCGACATCCTGATTTTGAGCCCCCAGGTGCTGGCGGTGGGCATCTCCCAGCGGACCCGGGAGGACAGCATTGACAAATTCGCCCAGACGGTGCTGTCCTACGACGGCACCTTTCAGAAGGTGCTGGCCTTCGACATCCCCAAGACGCGGTCGTTTATGCACTTAGACACGGTGTTCACCATGGTGGACCGGGACAAGTTCACGGTGCACCCCAATATCCTCCGGGAAATCACGGTGTATGTGATGGAGATGGAGGGGGAGAAGGTCCGCATCCGGGAGGAGCAGGGGACCTTGGAGAATATCCTGAAGGAGCACCTGGGCCTTGGCCAGGTGACCCTCATCAAGTGCGGCAGCGACAGCGTGGTGGACGCCGCCCGGGAGCAGTGGAGCGACGGCAGCAACACCCTGGCCATCGCCCCCGGCGAGGTAGTGGTGTACGAGCGCAACCAGGTGACCAACCGGCTGTTGGAGGACCACGGGATCAAGACCCATGTAATTCCCTGCAGCGAATTGAGCCGCGGCCGCGGCGGGCCCCGGTGCATGTCCATGCCCTTTGTGCGGGAGGACCTCTGAGGGGAGGTCCTCCCGGTCCGGAATGTTCTGACGAAGCAGTTTACCTCTAACCGGGAAACGGTTTTTCGATCCCTTGTTCTGCCTCCGGCGGGTGACTTTTCTCGCGGAAGAAAAGTCACCAAAAGTCCGCTTAGAACCTACGGTTCTAAGGACTCCCTTCGTTTATTACCAAGACCGGATAGTCAGGGGAGCTCTTGTCGTTGGCTTTGTACGAGTGACGCCGATTTGGGTCGTTTTCTGCTTCTGCGCCGCGCTCCGCGCTGATGCGGTGGGCTGACGATGGTCGTTCGTCTCAAGCCTTCCCCTGGGGGAAGGTGCCTCCGAAGGAGGCGGATGAGGGGAAGAGTATCGAAATATACCGGATTTATTCGGAAGTAATTTTTTTACTATCTGTAGATTTTTATTTTTCTTCCGAGTTGCCCTGGAGCTTTTTGATAACGTTCCCCTCATCCGTCACGGCTGCGCCGTGCCACCTTCCCCCAGGGGAAGGCTTTTAGACGCAGAGGCCTCTACAACCACCAGGGGAGCGCGCGGTCGCGCGGAAGGAGGGGAACTCCGACCCCCTTGCAGGGTCAGCCGCACAATCTAACGAAACAAACGGTACGGATTTCCCATAATAGGAACAAAGGAGTCCTTAGAACCTTGGTTCTAAGTCAACTTTTGCCTACTTTTCTTTGACGAGAAAAGTAGGCCGCCGGAGGCAAAGAAGGTAAGAAAAACCATCGGCCACCGACAAAAAAAGACCGATTCCGTCAGCAGAACAAAAAACCAAAAACAAAAGGAGAATCTTCCATGGCAGTGAATCTGAAAGGCAAAAGCTTTCTCACCCTGATGGATCTCACCCCCGGTGAGATCCGCTATCTCCTGGACCTGGGCCACGATCTGAAGGCCAAGCGCCGGGCGGGCATTCAGTCCGACACCCTGAAGGGCAAGCACATCGTACTACTCTTCGAAAAGACCTCCACCCGGACCCGGTGCTCCTTCGAGGTGGCCGCCACCCAGGAGGGGGCCCACGTCACCTACCTGGACGCCGGCAGCAGCCAGATGGGCAAGAAGGAGTCCCTGGAGGACTCCGCCAAGGTCCTGGGCCGGTTTTTCGACGGCATTGAGTACCGAGGCTTCGACCAGAAGGTGGTGGAGGATCTGGCAAAATACAGCGGTGTCCCCGTGTGGAACGGCCTCACCGACGTGGACCACCCCACCCAGATTCTGGCGGACATGATGACCATTGAGGAGCACTGCGCCAAGCCCCTCCGGGAAGTGAAGGTGGTCTTCCCCGGCGACGTGCGGAACAACATGTGCTACGCCTGGATGTACGGCTGCGCCAAGATGGGCATGCACTTCGTGGGCCTGGGGCCCAAGGAGCTCATCGACGGCGTGGACAAGATGGTCATGGAGCAGGTCCGGCAGGTGGCCCACAACACCGGCGCCACCATCGAAATCACCAACGACATGAACACCATCCGGGGCGCCGACGTGATCTACGGCGACATCTGGGCCTCCATGGGCGAGGAGGACCTGATCCCCGAGCGCACCAAGCTCCTCACCCCCTACCGGGTCACCGAGGAGACCATGGAGCAGACCGGCAACCCCAACGTCCTCTATATGCACTGCCTGCCCTCCTTCCACGACTTTGAGACCAAGCTTGCCAAGGAGTGGCACGACAAGGGGGTGGACATCCGGGAGGTCACCGACGAGGTGTTCCGGGGCAAACACTCCGTGGTCTTTGACGAGGCGGAGAACCGGATGCACTCCATCAAGGCGGTATTGGTTGCCACCATGGGGTGCTGATATGAGGAAGAAAACAATCGCCGGAAGTCCGGCGTACAAGCGTTTTGCCAGAGGCAAAACCTTGGCATGGGGCGGATTCACTTCGCCCCATGCAGATCAAATGTGGGGGTCCCCGCTGTGCGGTACGCACAGTGAGGCTGCCACTGTGGGGGGCTGAGAGATGAAGGAAAAGCAAAAAGAACAGAAAAAATCCCCCATGGAAAAGGCCATGGCCATGACGGACCTCATGAGCTGCAAGACCGACCCCTCCGGCAGCTACACCGGACGGCCGGAGGACCCCTGGGAAAAGCCGGTCCAGGACGCCGACGACCTGTAAGAAAGCAAAGGGACGGAGCAGACGCTCCGTCCCTTTTCCTTATGAATGGGTCTGGGTCAGGATCACCTGGCCGCTGTTGTCAAAAAATTCCAGGGTGTAGGGGATTAGTCCCCGCTGGACATCTTCCGCCAGAGAGAGCTTCATGTGGGAATTTTCCGCGTGGCCCGCCTGGGAATCCTCGTCCTCCTGGTAGGTGAGCTGGAAGAGGAAGACATTCCCCTCCTTCACACCATCCATGGAGTAGGTCCGCTTCCAGTGGAAGCGCTCCTCCCAGCCCTCGGGAAGCTCCCCCTGAAGATGGATCGATTCGCTCTCCATGGTCATGGTCAGCCGGGCGGAGGCGGCCTCCTGGGGGATGTCCACCGCCGCCAGCATGGGGGCGGAGCGGGCCGCCTCGTCGGTCTGGTACCGCACCGGCTGGGGCAGCGCTACCAGGGTGGGCTCCTCCCCCTTCCGCTCCCACAGAAGGAGACTGCCGTTCCCGTCCCGGAGGGCAAAGCTGTGGATATGGTCCTCCGTCACCCCCAGCAGCAGGGCATAGCCGTCGTTTTCGTTGTCGTCCGTCTCCAGAACGATGGTGGAGGGCTTTAGCAGCATCTGCCGCTCCAGCCGCCGCAGGGCCATGGCCTGGGGCAGGGGACAGCCGCTGACCGTCCACAGGGCCAGGGCCAGCAGAAGACACAGCACCCCATTTCGGATGAGACGGCGGCCGTAGGTCCGCCGCTCCAGGGGCTTTCTTTTCCTCATGCCGTCCCGCCTCCCTCCAGGGAGATGGTCACCGTCTCATCGCCGATGGTCAGCTCCAGCCATTGAATTTCTCCCGGGTCCGGGATCCCTGAGAATCTCAGTTCCGCGGTGCTGCTGGTGTAGGAAAATTGGACGGCGTTGTAGTAAAATCGAGGGGTTTCTCCCGTGGATTCCCAGGAATGGTTCCGGCAGGTGTAGGAGATCCCCCGGTCATCCCGGGCCGCCAGAATGGACCCTGCGTCCCAGCGCTCCCAGAATCGCCAGCTGCTGCCCTGCAGGATCACGGTGCCGGCCCAAGTGCCGTCATCCCACTGCTCCCAGAACATAAGGGGTACCGTGAACCGGTAGCCCCCGGTCTCTCCCAGGGACAGGTCCTGCCACACATAGGGGAAATCCTGGGGCGGCTCCGGCGGGGCCCAGTCCGGGCCGTTGTTCCAGAGATCCCGGAAATAGGTCCAGTTTGCGGCGATACACAGCGCCAGCACCACCAGCAGCACCTGACTCAGCCGCCACAGATACCCCATCCAGGGTTGGTGAAGCCGCCCCAGCTCCCGGGCCACCGGCTCCGGGTCCCCCATGGCCTCCACGGCGGCCTTCTCTGCTTCATAGCCGGAGAGGCCCCGGGCCTCCGCCGCCTCCATCCGGTCCAGGATGTGGTCCTCTAACTCCTGCCGTACCCGGCGGCGGTCCGGGCCGAAACGGATCTCTTTTGTGGCTGTGTCCAGCCAGTAGCCCTTGTTCATGGTCACCCCCACCCCAGAACCGCCGACACCGCGTGGGCGTAGGTCTGCCACTCCTCCGCCTTCTCCTCCAACACCTTCAGTCCCTCCCCGGTAATGCGGTAGTACCGCCGGGGACGGCCGGAGGGAGACTGGGCTTCCCGGGCCGCCACCAACCCCTCCTTCTCCATACTGTGGAGCAGGGGATAGAGGGTGCCCTCCTTCAGCCGGAACACCGCCTTGGACCGCCGCTCCAGCTCCTCGATAATCTGGTAGCCGTACATCTCCTCCCCCTTCAAAAGGGCCAGCACCAGCATGGCCGTGGACCCGGGGAGCGGATTGCTCTCTCTGCGCTTCATGGCTTCGCCTCCTTCCATACCTCGATTATCTATGCTTAGTATACCTTGATTGCCGAGGTATGTCAAGCCTTCCTTTTTTTGCCGGAGGCTTTGGGGAATCTCCGGCGGCGGCGGGGGCACACTATGGCGGTATAGGAGGGAGTTCCATGAAACGGTTTCGGATGCCGACGGCATATACCATTTTATTTTTTCTGTTGATCGCGGTGGCGGCGGCCACCTGGTTCGTCCCGGCGGGACAGTACGCCCGGGAGGGGGAGGACCAGACCCCGGTGGCGGGGACCTACGCCCAGGTGGAGCAGCAGCCCCAGGGACCGGCGGAAGTGGTGCTGGCCCCCTTCCGGGGCTTCTACGACGCAGTGGATGTGGCGGTGTTCATTCTGATGGTGGGCGGTTTTTTGGGCGTCATGATGAAAACCGGCGCCATTGACGCGGGGATCGCCGGGATCATCCAAAAGCTAAAGGGCAAAGAGCGGCTGCTGATCCCCATTCTCATGATCTTTTTCGGCCTGGGCGGCACCTCCTTCGGCATGTGGGAGGAGACCATGGCCTTTTTCCCCCTGCTGATCCCGGTGTTCGTGGCGGCGGGCTACGATGCGGTGACGGCGGTGGCGGTGATTTTGCTGGGGGCGGGCAGCGGCGTTATGGCAGGCACCGTGAACCCCTTTGCCACCGGCATTGCCTCCGGGTTTGCCGGGGTGTCGTTGGGCGACGGCATTTTGCTGCGGCTGCTGCTGCTGCTCCTCTATGAGGGGGCGTCCATCTGGTTTGTCATGGCCTACGCCGCCCGGATCAAACATCATCCGGAGCTGTCCCTGGTGGCGGGGCGGGACCAGAAGTTCCGCCACGAGGGGGAGGCCCCGCCCCTCACCGGGCGGCGGAAGGTGGCCCTGGGCATCTTCGCGGCGGTGTTTGTGTTGATGATCTACGCGGTGTTTCCCTTTGACGAGATGGGTCTGCCGCTGCCCACCTTAGGCTGGTGGTTCCCGGAGCTCAGCGCCCTGTTTCTGGTGGGCGGCATCGCCATCGGCCTCCTCTACGGCCTGGGGGAGGAGGAGACGGCGGACGCCTTCGTCTCCGGCGGAGCGGACCTCATCGGCGTGGCCTTCATCATCGGCATCAGCCGGGGCGTCACGGTGCTGATGAACGACGGAGCTATCACCGACACGGTGCTACACTGGGGGGAGGAGGCCCTCAGCGGAGCGGGCGGCGGCCTCTTTGCGGTGCTGGTGTTCCTCCTCTGCCTGCCCCTCTCCATTCTGATCCCCTCCTCCTCGGCCCTGGCGGTGCTGGCCATCCCCATTCTGGCCCCTCTCGGACAGTTTGCAGGGGTGGAGAAGAGCCTGGTGGTCACCGCCTTCCAGGCGGCCTCGGGCCTTGTGAATATCATCACTCCCACGGCGGCGGTGGTGATGGGCGGCCTGGCCTTCGGCCGGGTGCCCTACGACCGGTGGTTCCGGTTTGTATGGAAACTCCTGCTAATTTTTTGTTTGCTCACCGCTGGAATTTTGTGGGTATCTGCAATTTTATAAGGAAAATCACTGTGTTATACTGTGTAACAGAAAGAAAGGTGATTTTTTATGCGGGTCATCGACGCCCACACCCACATTTTTCCTGAAAAGATTTCAGCAAAGGCAACCATCGCCACCGCGGAGTATTTTGATCTCCCCGAGCCCCCCAACCACTACGGCAGCGTGCGGGAGCTGGTGGAGGTGCTGGACGAGGCGGGCATCGAGTACGCCATGGTGTTCTCCGCTGCCACCACCGCCCACCAGGTGGAGCACATCAACCGCTATATTTTAGGGGAGTGTCAGAAGCAGCCCAAGTTCATTCCCTGCGGCACCCTCCACGCCGAGTATGAAAACTACGTGGAGGAGCTGAAGTGGATGCGGGAGAACGGCATCTTCGGCGTGAAGCTCCACCCGGAATTTCAGCACTTCGTGCTGGATGACGAGCGGATCTTCCCCATGTTTGAGGAGATGGAGCGCCACGACATGTTCCTCATCTCCCACATGGGCGACCCGAGAGTGAAC
This sequence comes from uncultured Oscillospiraceae bacterium, assembly GCA_944386975.1. Lineage (GTDB taxonomy): Bacteria > Bacillota > Clostridia > Oscillospirales > Oscillospiraceae > CAJFPI01. Next base: position 24,309 of record CALXDC010000025.1, read on the forward strand.
GTGTCCGGCCCGGCCCGGCTGCTGCCCATTGCCAAGACCTTCCCGAAGCTCCGGTGCATTGGAGCCCACCTGGGGAACTGGGGGGACTGGGACTATGACAAGATCTACCCCCTCACCCAGCTGTCCAATGTCTACACGGACATCTCCAGCGCCTGCTCCTACGTGAAGGACCCCAAGCCCCTTTTGAAGATCCTCCACACCTACGACCCCACCCACCTGTTTTTCGGCAGTGACTACCCCATCTGGTGCCCCAAGAAGGAGCTGGAGAAGACCCTTCACCTGGGGTTGGACCAGCAGCTGCTGGAGGACATTCTGTTTAATAACTTTGCGAAGTTTTATCACTATAAAGCCCTGTAAGAAAAAGCACACCTGCGGAAAGCTGCATTTCCGCAGGTGTTTTTTGCCTTCTGACAAAGGGGTGGGTGGTTTTTGTCGGTGCCCGACGGTGTACTGATAGGTGTTCTGCCTCCGGCGGCCTGCTTTTCTCGCGGAAGAAAATCAAAAATTTATGCCAAATGGAAACTGCTTCTGAATAAGTCTGATACATCTCGATGCCTTTTCCCTCATCCCCCTCCTTCGGAGGCACCTTCCCCCAGGGGAAGGCTTAAAGCTACCGTCACCCATCGCATCAGCGCGGAGCGCGGCGCAGAAGCGGAAGATGACCCAAATCGGCATCACACGGACAAAGCCCGCAACCCAAAGCCTCTCTGACCATCCGGTCTTGGTAACAAACAAAAGGAGTCCTTAGAACCTTGGTTCTAAGCGAGTTTTTGGTGACTTTTTGCTCGTTCAAAAAGTCACCCGCCGGAGGCATAACACCAGACAGTATACCGTCGGGCACCGACAAAGAGAAAAAAACTCCGTCAGCGGCGGGCCCGCCCGGCCCGAGGGCAGAAAAAAAGTCGGTCCCGGCGATTGAGGGGACAAAAAGACACCCCCCCGTACTACGACGGAGGGTGTGCCGAACCACGGCAAAAGAAGATTAAAACGCCGCGGTCCAGCGGCGGTCAGCGCCACGGCGAGGAAGCAAAAGAGGGGGAGAACATAGTGGTTGGTGGTCTTCCCGATGGTCACCGCCCACAGAAGAGACAGCAAAAAGGAAACAATGCAAAAAGCCCCTCTTGACAGAATATTATACGATTGTATAATGAAAGTAGAAATACACTTGTATAGCAAGGAGGTATGGACCATGGAGAAAGAGATCAAACGGCTGGGAGACGCGGAGCTGGAGATCATGCTGGCGGTGTGGGCGGCGGCGGCGCCGGTGCAGTCGGGGTATGTGCAGCAGCACCTGCGGCGCTCCTGGCCTCTTCCGGCGGTGGTCACCGCCATGAACCGGCTGGTGGACAAGGGCTTTCTCAGCCGGGAGAAGGAGGGGAGAGTGAACCTCTACCGCCCCCTCATCTCCGAGGAGGACTACAAGACCGCCGAGGGCCGTGGGGTTCTCCACCGGCTCTACGGCGACTCGGTGGCGGGGCTGGTGACAGCCCTGTACGACGGCAAGGCCATCGGAGAGGAGGACCTCCGGGAGCTGCGGGCGTTTTTGGACGGATTGGAGGGGAAGTAGCATGGAGTTCCTGCTCAATCTGCTGAAGGTCAGCGCCGTTGCCGGGGCGGCTTCAGCCCTTCTGGGGGCTCTCGGCCCTGCCCTGCGGCGGCGGTACCACGCCAAGTGGCGGTACTGGGTGTGGCTGTGCCTGGCGGCGCTGCTGCTGTCGCCCCTGGTTCCCCTGCCGGAGCTGGGGGAGACGGCGGTTTACCGCGCCCCGGTGCAGGTGGAGGTACCCGCCATGGAGGTGACCTATGACCGGGAGAAGGGGCTGTCCCTGACGCCCCAGACCACCCTGGTGCTCCCGCCTGTCCCCACGACGGACAGCGTGCCCACTCCGGAGGCGGGGGAGACGGCTCCCATCGTGACTGTGCCGGAGAGCAGCCCGAAACCGGCGCAAACCGCCCGGAAGATCCCGGTGGAGACGGTGCTGCTGGCCCTGTGGGCGGCAGGCACTGTTTTGTGCCTTTCCTGGGTGCTGGTCACCACCGCCCTCTTCTCCCGGCGGTGCATGCGGTGGGCACGGCGGCCCGACGAGAAGATGGCGGCGGTGCTGGCGGCGGAGCGGGAGGCCCTGGACTTTGCGGGACCGGTGGCTCTGTACGTCACCTCCGGCACCGCCAGTCCGGCGGCCATGGGATTCTTCCGGCGAAGGATTTTTCTCCCGGAGGAGGACTGCGGAGAGGAGCAGCTGCGGTTTGTGCTGCGTCATGAGCTGGTACACCTGAAGCGTCGGGACCTGTGGTTCCAGCTGCTCCTTTGCACCGCCCGGGCGGTCCACTGGTTCAATCCCCTCGTCTGGCTTTTGGCCCGGCAGGCCAGGGCGGACATGGAGCTCACCTGCGACGACGCGGTGCTCCGGGGGGCGGAGCAGGGGGAGCGGCGCTCCTACAGTGAGACCCTTCTGGCCACCCTCCACCGCCAGCGGTCCGGGGCTCTCACCACCCACTTCTACGGCGGCAAGGAGCTGATGAAGGAGCGGTTCCGGAACATTATGACCGGCAGGAACCGCCGTCGGGGCACGGCGGCCCTGTGCATCGCCCTGCTCCTCACTGTCGTGGCTCTGGGAGCGGTGGCCTGCACGGCGGTGCGGCCGGAGCCTCTCAGCGAGGAGGAGCTTGCTGCGTGGCAGGAGCGGGTGGGCAGCGAGGAGTGGTACGGTTTTTTTGCCCAGTGCTACAGTGATGTCCGCTATCTGAACGCAGACGACATATTTGCTTATGGAGCGGGGATTGCCCGGGAGGTCACAGACCCGGCGGAGCGGGCGGAGGCTCTGGCCCTGATGGAAAAGGATCCCGACAGCGATTCCGTAGTGCTGCGGCTGGACCGGGAAGACATGGACGCCTTCCTTCGGGAAAAGACCGGCCTGGGGCTGGAGGACTTCCAGTCCCAGATCGCCGCTGGCATGTGGCTCACCCCCTCCGCTGACGAAACCTGCTATTACCTCATCCAAAAGGACTATGACGTCAGCTATATGGGGAGCGACCCCCTGGTGGTGTCCGGGGAGCGCTTCGGGGACAGGGTGACCCTGACCCTGGATCTGACGGATTCCGGTTACTACGGCCACGGCGCCGGGCTGGAGACGGTATATATGACCCTGGAGGATAGCAAGGTGGTGTCCTGCACCAACGAGATCTACACCGCGGTGGAGGCCATGGCGGAGGAGCATTTCCAGCAAACCCTGACGGCCCTGGCCGACCAGGGCCTGACCGTGGAGCAGGCGGTGATGGCGCAGCCCTTCCTGCGGGACTGGAGTGAGAGCGGCTATGTCCAGTGGGAGCTGCAGGAGAACATCCTGCTGCAAAAGCCGCCGGAGGACCGCCTGGACGACTACCCCTACGGCAGCTGGCCCAGGTGGGTCAAAGGCACGGAGGACTATCTGCTGACCGAGGGCACCACCCTTCTGGATACCGGCCCCTACTTCGGCGATTCCGACGCCTACGTCCGCTACGCTCTCGAAGATCAGATGACCTTCCAGCCGGAGCTTCGCTGGCCCTGGGAGATGGAGACGGTTCTGGCGGACTGCCTGGAGAGCGGGGACAACTGGATCGAGGACCGGGATGAGGTGGCCCGCCGGTATACAGAGGCCCTGGGGGAGGAAGCGGTTTCCATGACCGTTCTGGAGGATGACCTCACAGGGGCCGGCGCCCCCAGCGGGACCATCGCTCTCATGGAGATTGAGACCAACACGGACCGGAGCTTCCGGCTGCTGCTGAGCCAGTGCAGCGCCGACGTCTACGGTACGGAGTATGCCGGGATGCAGTGCTGGCGGGTGGAGGCCTTCCAAACGGAGGACGGCAGTCTTCTCCTGTCGGAGGGGAGCGCCTGCCTGGTGGAGCAGGCGGAGGCCGCCGATCTGCTGGAGGCGGGGACCTATCTGGCCCTGCGGGGCGGCAGCGCCTACCGGCTGGAGAGCTTCGCGGCGGCCTATGTGGCCGCCATGGAGCAGAGCCTCCCTGTGGTCTATCCGGACTTTACCTTCGGGACCCCGGCCATCACCGGCTTTACCTGGGCGAGCCGCAGCGTGACCAGGGACGGCCGGACGATAGAGAAGATCCTGGTGGAGTGGGAGATCCCCGTCTCTCCGCCTGCAGAGGAGTATGTCTGGGGAGAAATGGGTCCCGACCAGGTGACAGAGGAGAGCTGGCAGTTTACCGACAGCACCATCCTCCTGGTGGAGCACACCGACAGCAGTGTCCTCCGGACCTATGTGGGGACCGATAGATTGGATTTCTCCTACGGCCGGAGCTTCTGGCAGCAGGCAGAGAGGGTTCTGGACGCCATGAGTGTCCCCTTGGAAGTCTCTCCCGCCATCTTCTACGACTGGGAGACCGGGGAGCTGTTTGCCGTCTCCACTCACCCCGCCGAGATCCGGGGCTGAACCCCATCCATTTGACTTGCAGAAAGGAGGGCGTACCATGGAATTTCTGCTGCGCCTTTTGAAGATCAGCGCCATTGCCGGGGCCGTGACCGCCCTTTTGTGCCTGCTGGGCCCGGTCCTCCGGCGGCGGTACCACGCCAAGTGGCGGTACTGGGTGTGGCTGTGCTTAGCAGTTTTGCTGTTGTCTCCCCTGGTCCCTCTGCCGGAGCTGGAGGGGGCGGGGATGTATACGGCGCCGGTGCAGGTGGAGGTACCCGCCATGGCGGTGACCTACGGCGAGGCAGGGCTCTCCCTGGCGCCCCAGGGCAGCACCCTGGAGGCGCTGCCGCCGGTGGAGGAGTCCTTCGAGATGGCTCCGGCGGAGTCCTCCGCCGTTGTCACTCCGCCGGTGGAGGAGGTCCGCACCGTCCCTCTGGAGACCATTCTGCTGATTCTGTGGGGCCTGGGGACGGCGGGGTGCCTTTTGTGGACGGCTCTGACCACAGCCCTCTTTTCCTGGCGGTGCATGCGGTGGGCGCGGCGGCCTGATGCGGAGACGGCGGCGGCCCTGGCGGCGGAGAAGGCGCTCCTGGGCTTTGCAAAGCCTGTGGACTTCTACGTCACCTCTGCTACCGGGAGCCCTGTGGCCATGGGACTCTTTCAAAGGAAGATCTTTCTCCCGGAGGGAGAGTACGGGGAGGAGCGGCTGCGGTTTGTGCTGCGCCATGAGCTGGTGCATCTCAAGCGCCGGGACCTGTGGTTCCAGCTGCTTCTCTGCACCGCCCGGGCGGTCCACTGGTTCAACCCTCTTGCCTGGCTGTTGGTCCGGCAGGCCAGGGCGGACATGGAGCTCACCTGCGACGACGCGGCGCTCAGCGGCGCGGGGCAGGGGGAGCGGCGGGCCTATAGCGAGGCCCTTCTGGCCACCCTCCACCGCCAGCGGTCCGGGGTCCTCACCACCCACTTCTACGGCGGAAAAGAGCTGATGAAGGAGAGGTTCCGGAATATTCTCACCGGGCACGGGCGGCGGCGGGGTACGGTGGTGCTGTGTATGGCCCTCGTGCTTACCGCCGCGGCCATGGGAGCCGTGGCCTGCACTGCCCTCAAGCCGGAGCCGCTTACCGAGGAGGAGCTGGCCATGTGGCAGGAGCGGGTGGAGAGCGAGGAGTGGTACGGCTTTTTCGTCAGCTGCTACAACGACGTGGACCATCTGGACCTGGACGACGTCTTTCGCTATGGGGCGGGGCTGGCGCCGGAGGTGACGGACCCGGCGGAGCGCTCGGAGGCTCTGACGGTTACTGGGGAGCTGTCCATGGGGCAGACCCTGCGGCGGATGACCCGGGCGGACATGGACGCCTTTCTGCAGGAGCGGACCGGCCTGGGCCTGGAGGATCTCTTCCATACCTGGGACAATATCCCCGCCACAGTGGACGGGGAGGTCTACTACATCGCCCCCATCACTACCGGCACGCCCTACATGGGCAGCGCCCCCCAGGTCACCGGCGGGGAGCGGATGGGGGACACGGTGACGCTGACCCTGGACCTCACCGGTACCGGCTACTACGGCCACGGCGGCGGCATGGAGCGGGCGGATATGACCCTGGAGGGGGACCGGGTGGTCTCCTTCACCAATGAGGTCTTTGACGCCGTGGAGCAGGCGGCGGAGGAGCACCTTCAGGATACCGCCGGTGCCCTGACCGCCCTGGGGCTGACGGTGGAACAGCAGGAGATGGGCCAGCCCTACCTCCGGGGCTGGGACCGGGAGGACTACACCCTCTGGAGCCTCACGGAAAAGTTCCGGGTCCGGGAGGAGACGGAGACAGCCCTGGCCCTGCTGGGGGAGAACTGGTACAGTGAGGGCGGCTGGCTATGTATCAAGCCCGCCTTCGGCGAGCAGCTGATCGCCAAGCGGGAGGCGGACGGGGTGTCCGTCACGGCGGTGGGCCAGGAGGAGATGTCCGGCTGGTCCTCCTTCGGGGCTTATGTCCGGTATGCCCTGGATGACGGCATGATCTCCCGGCCGGAGCTGTACTGGCCCCAGGATCTCGCCATGCTCATCGGCGACTGCGTCAATACCGGCCAGGACTGGATTTTCCAGCGGGACGAGGTGGCCCGGCAGTATGTGGAGGCCCTGGGGGATGAGGCGGCGTCCATTACCGTGCTGGAGGACGACCTGACGGGTACCGGCCCTGTGGGCACCGTGGCCCTGCTGGAGGTGGAGACCGCCGGGGGCAAGCAGCTGCGGCTGCTGCTCCAGGAGGCCAGCGCCGATACGGTCAATCCCAATTTCGCTCCGGAGCGCTACTGGCAGGTGGTGGGCTTCCAGGCGGAGGACGCCCTCTATTCCGATATTCCCCTGCCCATCTTCTACGACTGGCTGCCACCCGAGGAGCAGGCTATGTACTGGCAGTTGTCCCGCAGCTGGTATCAGGTGGAGCGCAAAGCGGAGGCGGCGGATTTTGCTCTCCAAAACGGCGTGGTGATGGGAATGACGGTGGAGGAGGTGGCCCAGTGCCTGGGCGGGACGCCGGACCCCTATAGCCCCTATCTCCACATGGGCGGCTCCATAGGCTTTACCTATGAACAGGTGGACTACAGCTTTTACCACACCCCGGAGGGAGAGCAGCTCGTCTCCCTCCGCCTGCCGGCAAACGCGGCGATGACGGCAGCCTCCACAGGCTTCGGCCCCGGGAGCACCGTCAGCGATGTGCTGGCTGCCCTGGGGTACCCGGACCATCCCCTGCGGGGCTGGGCCGAGGATATCCTCTACGGAGATCTCTCACCGGATGGGCGGACCGACCGCTTCGCCTACCTCAGCTACACCACGATCCTGGGCCGGTATACCATCTACCGCCAGGAGGGGGCGGTGAGCCTCCAGTATCACTTCAGCGGGGACAACACCCTGAGCTACATCGACCTGTTCCTGGACAGCCAGCGCTTTCTGGGTACCCTGGGCGCTCCCATCCCCCCGGCGGGGGTGGAGCCGGCCCAATAGCGGCAAACGCAGAGAGGCCCTGCCGCCGCAGCGGCAGGGCCTCTCTCCTGTTCAGGACCGTTCCCGGGCCAGCCGGTCTGCCTCTTGGGCCTCCTCCCGGGTTTCGGCGGGACCGGAATAGAAGGTCCCCGCCCCGTAGGCCGGGTCCTCCTCAAAGAAGGCGAAGGTGAAAAAGCTGTCCTCCTCCCCGCCGGTGATGAGATGCCCCACCGCTTGGAAAGAGGTGTCCGCCTTGCCGCTGGGGGCCTCCGTCCGCCGGAGCCGGGTGAAGGCCCACTGCCCCGGGCCGCCCGTGCCGTCGCAGTCCTCCCGGACCACCGGCTCCTCCCCCTCCACCTCCAGGATCACTGTGCCGGAGAAGCTGCCGGAGAGGCTCCGCTTTCCCTCCAGGGTGAGGACGCAGGGGGCGGTCTCCTCCTCCGTCTCGCTCCACCGAAGGCCGGTGTAGGTCTCCCGGCAGGGCCAGAGGGGGGCGGGCCAGAGGACGGTTTTGATGAGGTAAGCCGCCAGGGCCAGGGCCAGCAGGCCGAAGAGCAGGGCGTAGCGGCGAAAGGCGCTGGGGTGGGACATGGGAAGACCTCCTTTCTCAAATCAGGAAAAGGCCAGAATGGCGGAGGGGTCCTCCGTCCAGTGGTAGGGACCGGGGCTGTAGTTCAGAAGCCCCCGGCTGGATTGGTCGAAATGGCCGCTGCGGCGGTACCGGGCGGCGAACACCGGCGCGCCGGTTTGGTCCAGCACCGTCAGCCCCACGTCCGGCAGGGACGTGGTCTCCCGGGAGGGGAGGGTGTAGAGCACCGCCAGCCGCTCTCCGTCAAAGGCGGCGGCGCTGCCGTACCAGCGGTCGTCGTCATGGGCGCCGTCGGAGAAATAAGGGGCCAGGGCGGCGTCGGAGAGGTCCCCGGTGAGGGCCACCCGCCAGATGCCGCCGTCCTTCTCCGCCACCGCCGCCTGTCCGCCCACCAGCCAGATGAGGACGCCCTGGTCCAGGCTGATGGCCTCGTGGAAGGGGGTCTCCCCGGTGACCGGCAAAATCTCCAGCCGCTGCTTCACTTCGCCGCCCTCCGCCTCCAGAACCGACATCCACAGCATGCCGTTTTCCTCGGAGAACACCAGCAGCTCCCCGTCCCGGACGGTTACCCCTCGCACAATTCCCTCCACCGGCAGCACCGTCTCGATGTTGTCCAGGGTCATCCAGGGGGCGGGGTCATAGGAGAAGTGGTAGTCCAGGCGGAAAAGGCCGTAGCCTCCGGCAATTTGGCTCACGTCCACGGCCTGGTCGCCTCCGGTGGGGTCAAAAAAGAGATAGGCGTACGAATCGGTAAAAAGGGGGACCTCGATCTTCGGCAGGCCGGTTTCACCGCGGCAGGAGGCGTCCTCCAGCAGGCCCTCCTCGTTCCGGGAGACGGTCACCTCCATCATGGTGCCCTCCGGGACGGGGATGCGGAAGAACTCCGTGAGCTGCTCCATGTCCGCATAGTTGCTGTTGTAGAAGTGGTTGAAAAACGCGCTCAAATGGACGGGATAGACGTCGTAGTAGTCCGCGAGGTCCAGCGTTTCCCTTCGCTCCTCACCGGGGCCGGTGCGACTCGCCGCGTCCCGGGCGGGGAGATACAACCGCCCGTTTCGCGCCTGGGGCTGCCAGAAGTTTGCGTCGTCTGTGGGCCCGGCGTAGACCAGGCTGGGTGAGGCAAATTTTACCCGCAGTTCCTCCTCCTCGGTCATTTCCCGATGTTGTCCCCAGGGCAGGGCGGTGAAGTCCGTGGAGGCCGCCGCCGTCTCGCCGGGGGTGAAGACCGTGTCCCAGAGGAGGTCCGTGCCGCCCACGCCGCACTCCACCCCCAGGGTTACCTGGAGGCCCCGGGCGGCTGTCGGGTCGCCGTAGAGGATCTCCTCCTCTACGATTACGGCATCCTCTTGGCCGGTGAGGAACAGATGGACCCCCGGTATCAGGGCGGCCCCGCCCAGGGCCAGGGCCGCCGCCAGGATCAACGCGATCCGCTGCCGCATGGAATTGCCTCCTTTCGCAAAAAACGTCTTGGGTGGGAGGGATCAGGAGTAGGAGAGGTACATAGGCGTCTGCTCCTTATACCGCCAGTCGGGGTCGTCGTACATCACCGGGGGCCATCCGCCCCGGTCGTCGTCGGCGCTGTGGTGGTACCGGGCGGCAAAGGCCGGGGCGCCGTCGGCGTTCAGCACCAGCAGCACCAGCGGGGAGACAACGCTGTTGTCCTGGGGGTAGAGGAGGGCCAGCCGCTCCCCGTCAAAGGCGGTCACGCTGGCGTTCCACCGGTATCGCCCGTTTTCCACGCCGTCGGAGAGGTAGGGGGCCAGGGCGGCGTCGGTGGGCTTGGCGGAGAGGGCCAGGCGGTACTCCTCCCCCTCAGGGGCCGCCACCGCCAGGGTGCCGTCCCCCAGACGCAGCAGCAGGGCATCCCCTAAAAACTCCGTCTCGGATAAGCCGAGGCCCTCCGTGATGGGCAGGAGGTCCAGCTGCTGGACAAGGCGGCCGCTTTTCAGCTCCACCACCGCCAGATGCAGCATGCCGTCCCCCTCCCACAGCACCAGCAGCTTCTCCCCGTCGGGGGTCACTACCGCCTGCCGGATGGTCCCCTCCAGCGGCAGCACCGTCTCAATGCGGTCCAGATGGAGGGCGTCGGACCAGGTGGCGGTGCTGCCGTCGGAGTAGGTGACGGCCTCCTCCGCCGGGTGGTAGTCCATCCGGTAGAGCCCGTAGCCCCCGGCGATGCGGCTCACGTCCAGGGAAGGCGACCCGTCCTCCCGGTTAAAGTACAGGTAGGCGCATTCGTTGTCCGCGTAGACGGCGGAGATGGCAGGAAAATAGCCGTCCTGATTGCAGTTGATCTCCGCCAGGGTCCCGGTCTCGTCCCGGCGGACGGTGATCTCCGCCATGGTGCCGTGGAGAACGGGGAAGGAGAAGAAGTCCGTGACCTGCTCTTCCGCCGAAACAGAGCTGGAATAGACGCCCATGGTCCCGGAATTGATGGAGAGGTGGAGGGGGTAGACGTCGTAGTAGTGGGAGAGGTCCACCGTCTCCGTCCGCTCCTCCCCGGCTCCGGTACGGCTTGCTATATCCCGGATGGGGAGGACCATGAGATGGCTATGCTCCATGTTCGCCCACCAATCCTCTTCCGAACCGCTGCTCCACTGCCCGCCGAAGCTGGTGGAGGCAAAATCCACGGTGAGAGGGCTGGCTGTGGGCTGCTCCCAGGTGTAGGTAAACGCATCGAAAAAGGCGAAGCGGACCTCCGCCTTCTCCGCCTTGCCGGGGGAGAAGCGGGTCAGCCAGCTGAGGTTATTGCCGCAGTGGGTACCCACCACCGCCTGGAGATCCCCGGCGGCCTCCGGTGTGCCGTAGAGGATCTCCTCCTCCACGGTCACCGCCGTCTCCCGGTCCCGGAGGACCAGCTGGGCCCCCAGTACCGCCGCCGCCCCGCTGAGGGGCAGCACCGCCGCCAGGAGAAGAGCCAGGGCCTTCCTCATGGTTTCTCCTCCTCTCCCGACAGCCGGTCGAGAGCCCGGAGCACCCGGTCCGCCCGGTAGTGGTAGGTCTCCTTCACATACTCCATGAGAGTCTTCCCCTCCTCCTCCAGGGCGGCGGCGGTGCGGTCCCCCACCACCTTGCCCTTTCGCAGCAGCACCGCACGGCTGACGAACCGCTCCACCTCCTCAATGAGGTGGGTGGAGAGGAGCACCGTCTCCTCCGGCTCCAGAATCCCCAGCAGCACCTTGTAGAAGTCCTCCCGGTTGAACACGTCGTTTCCGGCGAAGGGCTCATCCATAAGGATGTAGTCCGCCCCCTGGCTGAGGGCCAGCACCACCTCCAGCTGGTTCTGCTGGCCGGTGGACAGTCTGCCCGCCTCCCGGCGCAGGGGCAGCTCGAAGAAGTCCATGAGGGCGTCGAACCGCTTGTGGCGGAATTTGGGGAAGTGGGCGGCGTAGAACTCACGGTGGGCCTCCGGCGTCAGCCGGGGGAAGAAGGAGTGCTCGCAGGTGGCGTAGGAGAAGCGCTCGATGTTCTTCCGGGTGACCGGTTCCCCGTCCAGGGTGACGGTTCCGTTGTAGGAGAGAAGCCCCAGAATACACTTCATCAGGGTGGTCTTCCCCGCCCCGTTCTCCCCGAAGAGGCCCACGATCTCCCCGGGGCCCAGGGAGAAACTCACCCCCTGGAGGGCCGGGGCGGAAAAGTGATAGGTCTTCTGCACATCCTGCAGCGTCAGCATAAAAATCCTCCTCTCGAAAGAGCGGCCCAGAACCCGCCCTCATAGAGGGGCGGCAGAAAGCTCCGGGGCGGTATGGTCAGATACATCCAGAACAGCAGCGGCTGGAGAAGTCCCCAGACGAGGACGCTGCAGAGAAGGCCCAGCAGGGGCAGGGCGGCGCACCGGCGCAACAGCTCCCACCGCTGGGGCAGGCGGCGCATGAGGTAGATGCTGCGGCTGCCCCGGTAGTGGAGATCGATGTGGTAGAGGAGCATCCCCGCCATGGCCAGGTTCACCAGGGCAAAGCAGAAGAGGTTCCCGTCCAGGATCACCCGAAAGGTGCCGATCTCGCCGGGGATGCCCGTCGCCTCCAGGTCCCACCTGGCACTTCTGCAGTGCTGGTTCAGTCGAAAGAGGAATCCCAGCAGTCCGGCGGCGGCGGAGAGGCCCACGCCGATGAGGGTCCAGTGGACCTCCGTGGCCCCGTTTACCCCCGGGGGCACCAGGGGGGAGAGGTCAGGCTTTTTCATGGGACACCTCCCTCCAGATCCCCAAACACCAGCCCCCCAGGGCCAGGTGGATGAGGCCGCAGACGTAGGGGAGCAGAAAGCCGGGGGCGGGTCCGGCGGCGAAGCTGTACAGCGCCACCCCCAGGGAGAGGAAGGGGGCGATGTGCCACCGCTTCCGCCCCCGGAGGAGGACCCACAGGGCGGCGGCAAACCCCAGGTCCACGCACATGGCCAGGTTGCACAGGTACCGCAGAGGCTCCCACAGGGGCAGCAGGGCGTAGATCAGCTCCGAGCGGTACGCCGCCAGCATCATGGCCTGGGGGTGGGCCATGGTCGGCTCCAGGGAGAAGTAGAGGGTCCCCAGCAGCAGAAACACCAGCACCTGCCAGGCCATGAGGAGGAAGAAGCACAGGGCTCCCCAGCCGCCCCACAGGAGGAAGCGGCCCGTGGGGGAGAGGTCCAGCCGCTCCAGGGTGGCGTCGCCCCCGGCGCACCGCACCGCCAGCAAAACCCCCGTCAAAACCAGGGCTCCCAGGAATAGTAGGGTGGCGGGCCGGTCAAAGAGACCCTCCAGGGGCAGGGAGGGGGGATTCCTCCACTGCCACAGCAGCACCGCCCCCTCCCCCAGCCCCAGAAGGAGCAGCAGCCCCGTCAGGGGAAAGATGGTGCTCCGCAGGGGGAGATATCCGATGGTGGTCCATTTCTTCGTCATGGCAGTTCCTCCTTCCACAGCCGCCGCAGCAGCGCCTCCGCCTCCTCCAGGGAGACCCCCATCTCCCGCATGGCCGTCACGGCCCGGCGGGCGCTGTCCTCGGTCAGCTGGATGCGGATGGCGGACAGCTGTTCTGTAGTGAATGTGACATAGCTCTTGGCCCCGGGGTGGGATACCGCCAATCCCTCCTCCTCTAAAAGCCGGAAGGCCTTCTGTACCGTGTTGGGGTTCACCCCCAAAAGGGCGGACAGCACCCGGCGGGAGGGCAGCTCCTCCCCGTCGGCGATGGTCCCCGCCACGATGCCCCGCTGGACATAGCGGAGAATCTGGAGATAGATGGGGCTCTCCCCGGTGATGGTGAAGCGGTCGAAGGAGACCAAGGCCGTCCCCCCTTTCTCAACTGTACTACTTGACTAATACGGTTTCTAACTGTATTATAAGGGTAATACGGTTGCCTGTCAAGAGGGACGCCGGTATGGAGAAAAATTTCAGCGGCGTGGAACCATTTGCAGGTTCTTTTCGTCTATACATAATAAGGGAATGGAAGGCCCGGGCCTGCCCGGGGATGGATAGGAGGAATGGAGAGATGAAGCTGGGCGTTCGGATCTGGGTCATCGCCGCACTGGCGGCCCTGCTGCTGGTGGGGCTGGCGGCCTGTACCCCCAAGGACGGGCCCCTGTCGGAACAGGAGCTGGCGGAGTGGGAGGAGCGGCTGAACACGCCGGAGTGGAGCGCCTTTCTCTCCCATCAGTACAGCAGCGTGCAGTATCTCAACCTCTCCCGGGTCTTCGCCGCCGGAGCGGGGTTTGCCGAAGCGGCGGGGGACGGCACCGTCACCCTGGCGGCGGAGGAGATGGACGCGCTTTTGCAGGCGCGGACGGGCCTGGGCCTCTCGGACCTCTCCGACACCCTCTCCGACTGGACCTATCTGGAGGGGGAGGACAGCTATCGGGGCCAATCCCGGGAGCCCAAGGGGCCGGTGACAGTAACCGCCGGGCAGCGGGAGAACGGGGCGGTGACCCTGACGCTGGAGCGGACCGGGGAGGAGGCCGCCGATCTTACACTGACGGCGGAGGAGCAGATTGTCAGCTATACCAACGGCCGGTACAACGCCGTGGAGGCCATGGCCCTGGATTTGCTTGCCAAGGCGGTGCGCCGGGTGGAGAGCGAGGGAGGCGCCGTGGAGGGGGCCTATATCTCCTATTTGAGCTGCGCCGACCGGTCGGAGGACGGACGCTACGCTCTGTGGGATGTGGACTACCGTATCCGCACCGACCGGGGCGAGCGGCTGTCGGCCATGGAGGCGGAGATGGTGAACGGCTGGTTCACCGCCCGCACCGACCGGGGATCGCCCCGGTTTGTGGTGGCCCTGGGGGAGGGAACCTGCACGCTGGTGGCCACCCTCTACTCCGGGGATACCGGCGGCATGACCTGGGAGGAGTATGTGGACTTCGTGATGGAGCAGGGCATTGAGAACGCGGATCTCAACAACGGCTGGCCGGAGCTGACGGAGGATATGACGGCGGCTCTGGCGGGGGGCGGACGGCAGTGGGTCCTCAGCCGGGAGGGCGTCATCGCCGCCTACCTGTGGCAGTTTGGGGACGAGCTGGCGGGCTGGGAGACGGTGTCCCTCCGGGAGGGCAGCGGCCGGTGGATGGACCAGCACGCCGTGGTGACCGCCCGCACGACGGCGGAGGATCGGACCTATACCCTGCTGCTGAGCCACCGCACCGTTCCCTACGGAGCGGGGGAGGAGGCGGTGGAGCTCTCCGTGTGGCAGGTTACCGGCAACACCGTCCAGGGAACGCCGCTGCAGGAGGTGGCAGCGGAGACAGGAGACGCACAGGCGCGGCTGGAGGCCTTTCAGGCGGCGCTGCCGGAGGAGACGGAGTGCTATGTGGCCTGGGGCGGCGGCGTCTATGCCGACTACCAGTGGAGCCTCTGCGTGCCGGAGGGCTGGAGCCGTAGCGGGGACCGGTGGTACCCCGACGGGGAGGACCTGGCGGCCTATCTGGAGGTGCGCAGCCACCAGGAGGACTATAGTGACGCCGACTTCTATACCTCCTTTGCCCGCAGCTACCGCCAGGTGCGCAGCAGCTACGGTACAGGGGCGGAGACCCCCTGGGCCCGGGGAGAAAGCGCCCGTGGTCAGGTGACGGAGGCCCTCCTGTGCCGGACAGCGGAGGGAGAGGTGTGGGAGGTCATGTGGACCTATCCCGCAGAAGAGGACAGCACCCTGCTGGCAGCCGCCGCCGCCACCTTCCGCCGGGGAGAGACGGGAGTGACAGCGCCGGAGCCGCCCTCTCAGGTACCTTTGACCGTGAAGGACCGGGAGGATACCTGGGCGGTTCTGGGCAGCTTCCAGGCCTGTGCCCTGGAGGAGACGCTGGTGGGAGACAGCTTTTCCCTGCTGGCCCCCTACCGGGAGGCCTACTATACCTATACCTTCTCCCAGCTTCAGGCGGAGAGCCTGACCTGGGTGCGCACTGCGCAGACGGGGGAGAACCGGTGGACGGTGCTCTACCGGGTGCAGCTGGCCATCAAGGCGGAGCCGCCGGGGCCGGAGGTGGCGCTGGATCCGGCCCGGCCGGAGGACAATCTGCCGGTGGATGCCGACGGCTTCTGGCGGCCGGAGGAGCCGGTGTGGCTGGCAGTGGAGCACGACGGGGAGCAGTTTTTGGCCGCAGCAGCCTTCCATGCCTCCGGCAGTCCGGGAGAGGAGGACTTTGAGAGGGCCATGACCCAGGCCCTGGAGAAGGGTGCCCTTACCGACCGGACCATGTATCTCGATCCGGAGACGGGGAAGATCTCGGCCCGCCGGTGACCGGCAGAAAACAAAGCAACGCGCCGTGGGATGATTTCCCACGGCGCGTTCAGCGTGTCGAAAAAGCCTCGCAGAGTTTGCGCCGGATGGCGCAAATCCAGTCAAATCCATGTTCTCCGGCGACATGTGCGTCGGAGA
>CALXDC010000026.1 GCA_944386975.1 uncultured Oscillospiraceae bacterium
CGGGTGTCCACGATGAACAGAGCGCCGGGCAGCTTCTTCATCTCCTTGACGCCGCCCAGGTACTTCTCCAGCTTGGCAATCTCGCCCATCAGCTTGATGACTTCCTTCTTGGGCAGCATGTCGAAGGTGCCGTCCTCCTGCATCTTCTTCAGCTGGGCCAGACGGTCCACGCGGGTGCGCATGGTCTTGAAGTTGGTCATCATGCCGCCCAGCCACCGGGCGTTGACATAGAACATGTTGGCGCGGAGGGCCTCGTCGCGAATGGCCTCCTGGGCCTGCTTCTTGGTGCCCACGAACAGCAGGGACTGGCCGTTCTCAGCCAGGCTGCGGACAAAGGCGTAGGCCTCCTCCAGCTTCTTCACGGTCTTCTGCAGGTCGATGATATAGATGCCGTTGCGCTCCGTGTAGATGTAGGGCGCCATCTTGGGGTTCCAGCGGCGGGTCTGGTGACCAAAGTGGACACCGGCTTCCAGCAGCTGCTTCATGGATACGACGTTTGCCATGTTGTTTGTTCCTCCAAAAAATTTAGTTTCTTACCTCCAGCCCCTTCTTCTCCCCGGCCAACCCCTCTCGGGGCACCGACCGAAAATCCAAGGCTGTGCGTAATGCTGAAATATAATATCACATGATTTCCAAAATTGCAAGGTAAATTTCCGGATTTTCCTGCCCTTTTGAAAAATTTCCGGGGCTTTTTTCAATAACCGGACAAAAAATTGCCCCGGACGGCCTGGGAGGGATCCGTCCGGGGCAGATGGAGGGGCAATTTACTGGTGGATGCGGGTACCGGTCTTGCCGGCAATGCCGTCCCGGGCCTTCTCCAGCAGGGTAATGAGGGCGGTGCGGCCGGGGCTGCTCTCGGCAAACTTCACGGCGGCCTCCACCTTGGGCAGCATGGAGCCGGGGGCGAACTGGCCCTCCTCGGCGTACTTGCGGGCCTCGGCGGGGGTCATGTCGCTGAGCCACTGCTCATTTTCCTTGCGGAAGTTGATGGCCACCTTCTCCACGGCGGTGAGGATGATGAGCATGTCGGCGTCCAGCTGCTCGGCCAGCAGCTCGGAGCAGAAGTCCTTGTCGATCACCGCGGCGGCGCCCTTCAGGTGGTTCTTCTCCGTGCGGTAGACGGGAATGCCGCCGCCGCCGCAGCAGATGATCAGGTGTCCGTCCTCGGTGAGGGCCCGGATGGCGCCGGCCTCGATGATGTGCTTGGGCTGGGGGGAGGCCACATAGCGGCGCCAGCCGCGGCCGGCGTCCTCCTTCACCAGATAGCCGGTCTTGGCGGCGTAATCCTTGGCCTCCTCCTCGGTCATGAACTTGCCGATAGGCTTGGAGGGGTCGGCAAAAGCGGGATCGTTGGGATCCACCTCCACCTGGGTGACGATGGTGCAGACGGGCATATTGGTGATGCCGCGGTCCAGCAGCTCCTCACGGAAGGCATTCTGGAGGTCATAGCCGATATAGGCCTGGCTCATGGCGCCGCAGACGGACAGGGGAGTAAAGCCCTGGTTGGGGTCCACCTTCTGCAGGGCGGCCATGGCGTTGTTGATGATTCCCACCTGGGGGCCGTTGCCGTGGGCCACGATGACCTCGTTGCCGTCCTCAATCAGATCCACAATGGCCCGGGCGGTGATCTTCACCGCGGCGGCCTGCTCCGGCAGGGTGTTGCCCAACGCGTTTCCGCCCAGGGCGATAACAATGCGCTTGCTCATAATTCAATCTTCTCCTTCATCTATTGGGAAGTGGGAGAACAGCGGAAGCGTGCCGCGAAACGGCGGCCGGCCGTTTTCCCTGCCCTTGATAGAAAAGGAGTACCGCCGGTACTCCTTTTCCGTTCCGTATCCTATCTTCCCCCTCACGGCCCATCCCATACATTTTTCCAAGGACATGCGCCTTGGAAAAATACTTTGACTTGCGCGCCGTGGGCGCGCGCACCAGTCCGCAGACTGGTGGTGGGGGATTCTCAAGGGGGAGCCCGCTCCCCCTTGATTTTAAGGTGGGGGGAATCCGGGGGGAGCCAGCTCCCCCCGGAAGCGAAGCTTTTTAGAACGCCTTGCGCTTGTCGCCCTTGCGCTCCAGATCCATCAGAGCGTCCACGGGGTTCTTCACCTTGGCCAGGAAGATCATGGCGGCGATGATATAGGGCTTGTAGGAGGCCTCCTTGTACAGGGGGACAATGTAGCGATCGAACACGCTGTTGTCCACCTCGCCCTCCTTGCAGCTCAGGCCGGTGATGTCGGCGGGCAGGCAGTGCATGTACAGAGCCTTGCCGTCCTTGGTGAGGCTCATCATCTCCTCGGTGCAGGCCCAATCCTTGTGCTCGGCGTTCTGGGCCAGCAGGCGCTTCTCCAGAGCGTCGATACCGGCCTTGTCGCCCTCGCGGTACAACTTGGTACGCTCCTCCATGGCCTTGAAGGGAGCCCAGCTCTTGGGATAGACGATGTCGGCGTTCTCGAAGGCCTCCTTCATGCAGTTGGTCTTCTTGAAGGAGCCGCCGGACTTCTTGGCGTTCTCCTCGGCGATCTTCTCCACCTCGGGCATGATCTCATACCCCTCGGGGTGAGCAAGAACCACGTCCATGCCGAAGCGGGAGAACAGGCCGATGATACCCTGGGGCACGCTCAGGGGCTTGCCGTAGCTGGGGCTGTAGGCCCAGGTCATGGCGATCTTCTTGCCCTTCAGGTTCTCCACGCCGCCGAAGTAGTGGATGACATGCAGCATATCGGCCATCGCCTGGGTGGGGTGGTCCACGTCGCACTGCAGGTTCACCAGGGTGGGACGCTGCTCCAGGATGCCGTCGCCGTAGCCCTCGTCCAGAGCGTCCATGAAGGTCTTCTGGTACTTGTGGCCCTCCTCGATGAACATGTCGTCGCGGATACCGATGACGTCGGCCATAAAGGACACCATGTTGGCAGTCTCACGGACGGTCTCGCCGTGGGCGATCTGGCTGGTCTTCTCGTCCAGATCCTGGACCTCCAGGCCCAGCAGGTTGCAGGCGCTGGCGAAGGAGAAGCGGGTACGGGTGGAGTTGTCGCGGAAGATGGAGATGCCCAGACCGGAGTCAAACACCTTGGTGGAGATGTTGCGCTCACGCAGGTCGCGCAGGGCGTCGGCCACGGTGAAAATGGCGTCGATTTCGTCATCGGTCTTGTCCCAAGTCCAATAGAAATCGTTCTTGTACATGTTGTTGATCTTCAGGGTCTCCAGATGCTGGGCCAGCTTGGTCGTCTTGCTCATAACGTAAAATCTCCTTTTTTGTTTAGATAATTCAGAATGAGACGCTTTACTTGATGTCGTTGTTGGTAAGGCTCTGACGGAACTGGGTCACATCGGCAGTCTTGTTCTCCTCCTTGTACAGGCCGGGAACGGCGGCGTACACGGCGGCGCAGGTCACCAGATCCTGCTTCCAGGTGATCTCGTTGGGAGCGTGGGCCTGGCTCTCAGCACCGGGGCCGAAGCCGACGCAGGGGATGCCGTAGCGGCCCTGGATGGCCACGCCGTTGGTGGAGAAGGTCCACTTGTCGGTGAGAGGACGGTTGCGCAGGTGCATGGCGTCATACTTGGGATCGGCGTCGGCGTGGCCGATGCGCTTGTCGCCGTAGAGAGCGTGGTGGGCGTCGATGAGGGCCTGCACGTGAGCGGCGCTCTCCTTGTTGATCCAGGTGGGGAAGAAGCACTCGGTCTCATAGACCTCGCCGGTCCAGGCGGGACGGTCATACATGTACATGCTGACCTTCACGTCGTCGCCGTACTTCTTGACGGAGGGCAGGTCCTCGATCTCCTTCAGGCAGCTGTCCCAGGTCTCGCCGGCGGTCATGCGGCGGTCGATGGAGATGGCGCAGCTGTCGGCCACGGCGCAGCGGCTGGGGGAGGTGTAGAAGATCTGGCTGGTGGTGCAGGTGCCGCGGCCCAGGAAGCGGGCGTCCTCGTAATGCTCGGGGTTGTACTTGGGGTTTAGCATCTTCACGAGACCCTTGATCTCGGTGGAGTCGGCGTCGTCGTTCTCGTTGAGGGCGCGGACATCCTGGAGAATGTCGGCCATCTTGTAGATGGCGTTGTCGCCGCGCTCAGGAGCGGAGCCGTGGCAGGAAACGCCCTTCACATCCACGCGGATCTCCATGCGGCCGCGGTGACCGCGGTAGATGCCGCCGTCGGTGGGCTCGGTGGAGATGACGAACTCCACCTGCTCCTTGCTGATACCGTTGGCGGGGAAGTACTTGTTGACGATGTACTGCCAGCACATGCCGTCGCAGTCCTCCTCCTGAACGGAGCCCACGACCATGATCTTGTAGCCGGCGGGGATGAGGCCCATGTCCTTCATGATCTTGGTGCCGTACACAGCGGAGGCCATACCGCCCTCCTGGTCGGAGCCGCCGCGTCCGTAGATCACATCGTCGGTCTCATAGCCCTTGTAGGGATCAGCCTCCCAGTTGTTGATGTTGCCGATGCCCACGGTGTCGATGTGGGAGTCGATGGCGATGATCTTGTCGCCCTCGCCCATCCAGCCGATGACGTTGCCCAGGCCGTCGATCTCCACCTTGTCATAGCCCAGCTTTTCCATCTCGGCCTTGATGCACATGACCACGTCCTTCTCCTCGCAGCTCTCACTGGGGTGAGAGATCATGTCCCGGAGAAAGCGGCTCATATCGCTCTTATAGCCCTCAGCGGCAGCCTTGATCGCATCGAAATTCATTGCAGGATACCTCCATCATTTTTATTTTGTATCGCATTCCAGTTGGCTTACGGGGTGTCTCTGCTTCTATCATATCATAGAAAATTCCAATGTCAAATAAAATTTTAGAAAACCTAAAAAATTTTTTGAGAAAACCGTTGATTTCTAAAAAAAATGTGGTATGATAAATATGCGAAGTTGTAGAAAGATACCAGGAAAACCGGGAGAACGGAGAGGTGGTGGCCCATTGAACGCAAACAAACTGGAGTTGCTTAAACAGATTGCGGCGGGGCTGGCCGCACAGTTTGGTCCTTTGTGTGAGATTGTGATCCACGATCTGGCGGCCTCCAAAGTCGAGCACTCCATCGTCCACATTGAAAACGGCCACGTCAGCGGCCGCCATGTGGGGGACGGACCCAGCAAGGTGGTGATGGAACAGATCCTGTCCGGGGCGGAGGAGCCCCAGGACCAGCTGGCCTATCTCACCAGGACGCCGGACGGCAAGATCCTGAAATCCTCCACCATTTATATCCGCAACGCTGCGGGGAAGGTGGTGGGAATCATGGCCATTAACTACGATATTTCCTCCCTTCTGCTGGCGGAGCACGCCATCTCCTCCTTTACCTCCATTCCGGAGAAGCAGGAGAAGAAGGGGCAGGAACGGATTACGGTGATCAACGTCAACGATCTTTTGGAGGAGCTGATTGAGCAGAGTGTGGCCCTGGTGGGAAAGCCGGTGGCGCTGATGAACAAGGACGACAAGGTGAAGGCCGTTCAGTTTCTCAACAAGCATGGTGCATTTTTGATCACCAAATCCGGCGACAAGGTGGCGAAATACTTCGGTATTTCTAAATATACCTTATATTCTTACATTGATACAAAACAGGAGGAAAAAAGCAATGGGTAAGATTGACCTGACCATCCACAAGGAGGGCCTCGCCCACAATATCCAGAAGGCCAAGGAAAACAACATTATTATCCCCACCATCGCCCAGATGCAGAATCCCGAGACCATCCCTGAGAAGATCCAGGCCAAGCTGAAGGACGTGGGGCTGTGGGATGTGAACCCCCTGAACCTGTTCCGCATCACCTGGAAGAACGAGGCCAAGGAGTTCGGCGGCCTGTTCCAGGCGGTGCCCAACTATGTGGAGATTCCTTCTGTTCTCTCCGGCGTACCCTGCCGGATCATCGCCATGGCGGGCAAGTGGTTCCCCACCGGCTGCCACAAGGTGGGCGCCTCCTTCGGCTGCCTGGCCCCCCGGCTGGTCACCGGCCAGTTTGACGCCACCTACCACCACGCCGTGTGGCCCTCCACCGGCAACTACTGCCGCGGCGGCGCCTTCAACTCCAAGCTGCTGGCCTGCGACAGCGTGGCTATTCTGCCCGCTGAGATGAGCAAGGAGCGCTTTGACTGGCTCTCCAAGATCGCCGGTCAGGTTATCGCCACCCCCGGCTGCGAGTCCAACGTGAAGGAGATCTTCGACAAGACCTGGGAGCTGCGGCAGGATCCCACCATGATGATCTTCAACCAGTTTGAGGAGATGGGCAACCCCCTGTGGCACTACAACGTCACCGGCTATGCCCTGGCGGATCTGTTCGAGGCCGTCAAGCGCCCCGGCGACCGGTTCGCCGCCGCCGCCTTCACCTCCGGTTCCGCGGGTACCATGAGCGCCGGCGACCTTTTGAAGGAGCGGTATCCCCAGCTGAAGCTGGCGGTGGGCGAGGCCCTGCAGTGTCCCACCATTCTCAACAACGGCTTCGGCGGCCATCGCATTGAGGGCATCGGCGACAAGCACATCCCCTGGATCCACAATGTAAAGAATACCGACATGGCCATCGCCATCGACGACGAGGACTCCCAGCGCCTGCTGCGGCTGTTCAACACCCCCGAGGGCCAGGCCTATCTGAAAAATGAGCTGGGGCTGGAGGACGACCTCATCGAGAAGCTGAGCTGGCTGGGCATCAGCGGCATCGCCAACGTGCTGTGCTGCATCAAGATGGCCAAGTACTACGAGCTCACCGAGCACGACGTGGTGGGCACCGTCCTGACCGACAGTGCCGTGATGTATCAGAGCCGCATCGAGGAGCTCAACGAGATGCACGGCGCCTACAACGCCCACGAGGCCGCTCTGGATCACAACCTCCACATTCTGGGCCTCAAGACCGACAACCTGCTGGAGCTCACCTACACCGAGCGCAAGCGGGTCCACAACCTGAAGTACTATACCTGGGTGGAGCAGCAGGCTCGGGACGTGAAGGATCTGAACGCCCAGTGGTACGACGTGGAGCATACCTGGGACGCCGTCCACGCCCAGGCCAAGGAGCTGGATGAGCTCATCAATGAGTTCAACGAGGCCACCGGCCTTCTGAAGGCTCTGTAAGAACCTGTCAAACTGAAAAAAGCCGCGCCGCAGAGAAAGCCTCTGCGGCGCGCTTTTTTCTTTTTGCCCTCCGGCGGGCGGGCCGGTTTGCCCTCTGACGAGGGCGGGGTCTCTTTTGTCGATACCCGACGGTGTTTCGAATGGTGTTAAGCCTCCGGCGGCCTACTTTTCTCGTCAAAGAAAAGTAGGCAAAAGTTGACTTAGAACCTACGGTTCTAAGAACTCCCTTTGTTTGTTACCAAAACTTGGAAGTCAGAGATGCTTTTTGTCGTCGGTTTGGTCCGGGTGACGCCTGTTTGGGTCGTCTTCTGCTCCTGCGCCGCGCTTCGGCGCGCTCATCTGTTGGGTAGACGCTGATCTTTTCTAAGCCTTCCCCTGGGGGAAGGCGAAAGACGCAGAAACCACAACAACCACCAGGGGAGCGCGCTGAAGCGCAGGGAGAGGGGAATTCCGACCTCCTTGCAGGGTCAGCCGCACAAAGCCAACGATAAAATGGGACAGACTCCCCATAATAGGCCAAAAGGAGTCCTTAGAACCTTGGTTCTAAGCTGATTTTTGCCTACTTTTGTTCAGCGACAAAAGTAGGCCGCCGGAGGCTGAACACCAAACGAAATACCGTCGGGCACCGACAAAAAGTCCCAATTCCCACGTCAGAAGGCAGAAAGAACGCCCCTCCCGGCAATCGAGGGGACAGACAAACGCGCCCCGCATTGCGGGGCGCATATGTTTACGATCATCGCTTGGCCACGCTGTTGGTGTCCAGGGTGGTCCGAAATACCACCAGGCGGTCGAAGAGGTACTCCAGCACGAAGTTGGAGACCATGTTGAGGCCGGTCACCAGATACTCATTCCAGAGGAGGGTGTCCGCCAAGTAGCTTCCCAGCACCGTGGAGACCGGGGTGAATACGCAGTAGAACAGAAACACCAGGGCCATGGCACGGGGCACGTTGCCCGCCGACTGGAAGGTGTACCGCCGGTTGAGGGTGAAGTTCCACAGCACCGACAGCACCAGGGCGATGAGGTAGCAGGGCCAGTAGCTCCACTCCGTCAGCTCGTTGAGCAGGGAGAAGGCGGCCAGCTCGATGATCCCGGCGGAGATGGAGAAGAGCAGGAACTTGAGGGAGCGGATCACTTCTTTTCGTTTGGACATGGCGTCCTCCTTACTTCCCAAGGCCGTTGAGGGCCCGGAAATTCTTCTGATTGGATCGGTAGAGCTCTTTGAATACGGCGTAGTAGGGGGCGTAGGCCCGATTCCGCTCCGGGTCCGGGACATACCGGGCCGCCACAGGGATGAAGGCCCCCGCCGCGTCCAGATCGGGGATGAGGCCCAGGCCCACCCCCATCACCGCCGCAGCGCCCACGGCCCCCACGTTCTGGGGCTCCGCCACCACCTCCACCGTCCGGCCGGTGATGTCCGCCAGCCGCTGGCAGGTCACCGCTGACAGGGCCCCGCCGCCTACAAAGCGGACCGGATCGGAGGTTTTCACCTTCCGGTCCTGGCAGTCCAGCATCCATTTCAGGTGGAAGCACACCCCCTCCAGAACGGCGCTGATGAGCTCCGTTTTCCCCGTCTCCAAACGGATGTTGAAAAACATCCCGGCGGCGCTGGGGTCCTCGAAGGGACAGCGGTTGCCGTGGAGCCAGGGCGTGAAGAGTACCCCGCCGGAGCCGGGGGGCACGTCCTTCACCGTCTCCGTCATGTAGTCGTAGAGGCTGGTGTATACCGCCTCCTGGCTGTGGGCCACGTCCTGCTTTTGAAGATAGATGCCGATCTCGTCCAACGCCAGGTGGTCCTTCACCCACTCCAGGCATTTCCCGGCGGTCTCCATCTCGGCGAAATAGTGGTACCGGCCCCTCCGGGCGCCCACGATGGCGGCGATCATGGCCGTCACGTCCACCAACTGCCGGTCCGTCACCGTGGACACCCAGCCGGAGGTGCCGCAGTAGATGTGGGTGCTGCCGAGAGCGGAGGCCCCGGCCCCCACCCCGATGAGGGAGGCGTCGCCGCCGCCGCCGAACACCGGCGTCCCCGCCGGGAGGCCCAGCTCCGCCGCCGCGCCCTCCGTCAGCCCCCCCACCGCCTCCGTGGCCTCCGCCAGCCGGGGCAGGTGGTTTTTCTGCACCCCGAACATGCGGCAGAGAGTGTCGCTCCAGCCCTCATGGCCCTTCCTGGTGTCGTAGAGGAAGGTGGCGTAGGCGCTGTCTCGGGTCATCACCGCCTTGCCGGTGCACCGGAGAATCAGGTACTCCTTCACGTCCAGCCACTTCCAAACCTTGGCAAAATTCTCCGGCTCGTGGGCCTCCACCCATTTGTACTTCCACAGGGGGTCCTTCACGCTGCTGGACACCGCCCCGGTAAGGCGGAGGCTGGTGAGAAGCTTCCCCACGTTGGCCCCGGCGATCTGGAGGCCGTTGGCGATGCCCTTTTTGAGCTCCTCCCCGGACCGCTGGTCCATGTAGCTCATGGGGCGGCGGACGGGGCGGCCGTACCGGTCCACCAGCACCAGCCCCTGCATCTGGGAGCAGAAGGAGAGGCCCGCCACCTGCTCAGGCCGCACCGGGCTGTTGGTAAAGAGCTTCCGGGTGGTGGCGCACATGGCCTCCCACCACTGGCCGGCGTCCTGCTCCGCCCCGCCGCCGGGGAGAATGTAGAGGTCGTAGCCTTGCTGGGCGCTGGCCTCCAGGCGGATGGTCTCCCCGATGGAAAAGAGACAGGTTTTCACGCCGGTGGTGCCCACATCGTAGGCGATGACGTATGTCATGGCGTTGTTCCTCCTAAAACCAAATTGCGGTGGGGAATCTGGGCCTGCTCGGTGGTGAAGGCGGATTCCAGGAACTTCAAAAGTTCCTCCTCCATCCGCCCCAGGTCCTCCCGGTCCTCCCCGCAGTAGAGGGCCAGCCGGGCCCGGTAGTAGTCGCAGCAGTAGGAAAACTGCAGCATCATCAGGAGATTGTCGAAGAAAAAGGCGAAGAGCCGGGGGTCCATGTCCCGCCGCAGGTCCCCTCGGGCCTGGCCCTCGGCGATGAAGGCGGTGTAGAGCCGGGCGGTGACCCCCTCAATCTCCTCCGCCAGCTGTCGGGCGGCGTCTCCCCCGGCAGCGGTGAGCTGGTGATACATGCGGATGTGGCTGGGGTGGTCCCCGGCATAGGTCTGGAGGGAGCGGATGATCCGCCGGGCTCGGTGGAGAAGGGGGGCCTCCCCGGCGGCGGCCTCCGCCAGCACCGCCTCCAGGGCGGTGAGACTGTGGCGGAGACAGGAGCGGAAGAAGTCCTCCTTGTTTTCGTAATACTTATAGAGAACCCCTACGCTGAGGCCCGCCCGCCGGGCGATGTCCGCCATGGCGGCCCCGTGGAGCCCTTTTTCCGCAAAGGCCTCGATGCCTGCCTCCAGAATCTGCTCCCGCTGGTCCTCCGTCAGCTTGCGTCCCATGGCCTCACCCCTTCCGCTTGGCGTACCGGGTCACATAGAGGGTCCGCTGCAAAAGGGCGTCTCCCCGCCCAAGAGGGCGTCCCCTGGCCACCGCGGCGGCGAAGCGGGCGGCGGTGCAGCCCTTCTCCAGCAGATGGGCCGCCGCCCGGGCGTCCTCCAGGGAGCTGCCGGTGCAGAGGGCCCCGGCCTCCCGCAGCAGCACCGCGTTCCGTCCCCGGAGGCCCCGGAGGACCCGTTCAGGGTCGGCAGGCACGCAGAGAAGGCTGGCCCCGGCGATCTGGGCCTGGTCGTCCAGCATGGGCCGCAGAGGCCGCCCGCTGACGCTCATGGCCACCGTGTCCCGGCCCCGCTGGTGGACCACCGCCTGGGCCCCGGTATCCCGGTAGACGGCGGCGTGGAGAGCGGCGACGGGAGGGAGACCGGTCCCCTCCACTGGGTAGACCCGGGTCTTTCCGCCCAGGGTGAGGGAGAAGAGGACCCCCTGGCGGACGCTCTCTCCGAAGTGGGGCACATGGAGAGGCAGGTCCGGGATGGGCAAAGTCTTCTGCACCTTCCTGCCGCAGACCTCCTCCAGGGCCTCCGCCACGGCAAAGGAGCGGTCCATGGTCGCCCCCAGGCACACCGCCCCGTGGCGGCGCAGCAGGACGGCGGGGCTCTCCGGCCACTCTGCCAGCTCACGCCGCACCGCCTGCCGCAGCTGGTCCGTGGAGGGAAGGCCGTAGGCGGCGCAGGGCACCCGGCCCCCTAAGAGGGGGTGGCGGGTCACCAGATCCAGCCCTGCCGTCCCCAGGACGCTTGCCATGTCCTGGTGGGTGTGGATGACGAAGGAGACCTCAGGCCGCAGCCGGTAGGCGTCGGCGTGAATGCCCTTTTCACTGGAGGGCTTCTGCGTGCCCTCCCAGGAGCCGTCCCGGCTGTCCACCAGCACCAGCTGACGGGGACGTATGGCGTCGTAGGCCATGCCGCTGGGGGTGATGATGAAGTGGGTGTCCGACACCCGGGCGCTGATGTTGCCCCAGGTCCGGGCCACCAGGCCCTTCTCCAGCAGCATCCGGCCTGCCGCCGCCACCAGCTCCCGTGCTTCCAGCTCTGTGTAGGCCATGGCTCACCCCTTGATGGGACCGCAGCCCGCCAGCACCCGGTCGAAGCGGCAGAGCACGTCGTCGATCATCTCCTCGGTGTAGGCGGCGCTGGTGTAGAGCCGGGAGCCCGCCAGGGTGACCAGACCCTCGGCCATGTAGGCGGCCCCCATGTGCTCCATCTCCTTCTGCCGGATTCCCGTCTCCTTGAGAATGTGGGGAATGGTCCAGGGCTTTTTCCAATCAATGGCAAAATGCATGGTGCCCACGCTGTCCAGATGGCAGATGGACCCCTGGTTGAAGGCCACGAAGGGGAGGTCGTATTTGGCGATGAGGGCCTGGAGGCCTCGGGTCAACCGGTCGCCCATCCGTCCGGCCACCTCGCAGGCATTGGTCCGCTCGATCTCGCACAGGGCGTAGTACCCGGCGGCGCAGGAGATGGGGGTGGCCGCCATGGTGCCGCCGCACATGGCCTTGGACACCTTCTTCCCAGAGGAGTCGAGACCCGCCCCCAGGTGGGCCATGCAGTCGGCGTGGCCGCCCACGCCGCCGGCCCCGGGGTAGCCTCCGGCGATGATCTTGCCGAACACGGTGAGGTCCGGGTCCACCCCGAAGTAGCCCTGGGCCCCACTGAGGCCGATGCGGAAGCCCGTCACCACCTCGTCGAAAATGAGGAGAGCCCCGTAGTCCCTCGCCAGCTTGGCGGCCCCCCGGACGAACTCCTTGCTGACGGGACGGGTGCCGCTCTCGGGGCCCATGGGCTCCAGGAATACCGCCGCTGTGCCGCCGGTGAGACGGTTGGCCTTCAGCTTCCGCTCCAGATCCTCCAAATCGTTGGGGAAGAACTCCTGGGTGTGCTGGAACACATAGCCGGGCACGCCCTTGGACAAAAGCCCCTTGGTGCCGGGGATGCGGATGCCGTAGGCCAGCTGGTCGGACCAGCCGTGGTAGGCCCCGCCCATCTTGAGGATGTTCTTCTTCCCGGTCTTCAGCCGGGCGATGCGGACGGCGCACATGTCCGCCTCGGTGCCGGAGCCCAGCATCCGGAACATCTCCACCGAGGGCACCAGGTCGGAGATCTTCTTGGCCAGCTTGTACTCAAACTCGTGGAAGAGACCGGTGGAGGGGCCGCAGGTGTGGAGAAGGTCCACGACCTGGTCCCGTACCGCCGGCATGTTGCTGCCTAAAATGGTGGGGCCGCCGGCCTGGAGGAGGTCGTAGTACCAGTTGCCGTCCAGATCGTAGAGCTTGGCCCCCTCCGCCTTGGTGATGACGATGGGGAAGGGGTAGTTGAAGGCCAGATTGTGCTGAACCCCGCCGGGAATCACCTTTTTGGCCTTCTCAATCATGGCCTTGGACTTGGGGCACTTCTCCTCAAAATAGCCCTGCACATACTCCGCCAGCTTGTCCCGGCGGATGGACCAGACCGGCTTCTCAATCAGCTCGTCCAGCTGCCGTGTCACCGCCGCCGCGTCCAGATACTCGTCGATGGCAAATCCGTTGTAGGCCAT
Organism: uncultured Oscillospiraceae bacterium; assembly: GCA_944386975.1. GTDB lineage: Bacteria > Bacillota > Clostridia > Oscillospirales > Oscillospiraceae > CAJFPI01. The sequence goes on from CALXDC010000026.1 coordinate 13,068, forward strand.
ATCCGTACCTCCTGTGTCTCCCTTTGGGGCAAAATTTGTGAATCTTCGTTCACACTTCATAAAAAAAGGGTATCACAGCGGGGGAGGCCTGTCAACGGTCCCAGCGGGAAAATCGTCCCGCCGGGCGCAAAAAAGCGGCGCATTGCCGGAAAGCAATGCGCCGACAGCCGGAGGAAACCGGGTGAGGAAGGGCTCACCGGACCTCGCCGGTCAGTACTCTGTATGGACGGCGTCCTCCTGGGTGCAGTGGCGGGTCCCCTTGGGGTGCTTCGGCGGCCCGTAGAGGGAGGAGACCTTCAGCGGTGCGCGGTCACTGGCGTTGCAGATGTTGTGCCAGTACCCCTTGGGGATCAGCACGGCGTCGCCGGCAGTGAGGCGGCAGCGGAAATCCAGGTGCTCCCGGCACTGGCCCATACAGACCAGGGCGCAGCCCTCCTCCACCCGGACGAACTGGTCCGTTTCCGGGTGGCACTCCAGGCCGATCTCCCCGCAGGGGGGAATGTGCATCAACGTCAGCTGCAGGAAGCTCCCGGTCCATACGGCGGAGCGGAAAGCGGTGTTCTCGTGGGCGGCGGCCGCCATTCTGACGGCCCAGGGCGACGCCCCGTGGTCAGTGCCGCCGCAGGGGCAGTTGGTGTTCATAGGACAGACCTCCTTTTCAGGCGTGCCTTGCCATCCTATGCGGCGGACCGCCTCTCCGTTACGCCGTCACCGCCGCCCGCAGCCGCTGCAGGTCCTCTTCGTCGGGGTGGGACAGGGCCCGGTCAAAGTTCTCCAGCATGGCGGTGCGCCGGGGGCTGTCTTCCATGGCCGCATAGCGGTCCCGCACCGCCTGGGGCATTTTCCCCTGGCACATGAAGGTCCCCGCCACCGCGGCCTCCGGGGGGAGGTGGGCCTTCACCCGGGAGAGAATCTGGTCGAAGTAGGCGGGAGCGCCGACGAAGCCGGCGGTGCCGAAGAGAAACACCCGCTTGCCGGCAAGACCGGCCAGAAAGGCGGCCATGTCCTCGCTGCAGGCGCCCTTGTCGGTCCAGAACCCGGCGTAGACGGTGTCCGCACCCAGGGCTTGAGGGTCCGGAGGGCCGAAGTAGAGGCAGTCCTCCGGGGAAAGGGCCTCCCGGATCGTCTGGGCCAGCAGGGCGGTGTTGCCGGTCCGGCTCTGAAAAACGATGGCGTAGCTCATAGGATTTCCTCCTTTTCATAGATACAGTGGACGCCCTGGTGGGCCATCATACCCCCGAGACAGGCCTTGTTGCAGCGGACGCAGCGGCGGATTTCGCCGGTCCGTCCCTCCGCCGCCTTCCGGGGCCAGTCCGGGTCGGCGATGAGCTGGCGGCTCATGGCCACGCAGTCCACCCGTCTCCTCCTGAGCTGTTTCTCCACAAAGTCCGGGTCCGTCAGCCCGCCCACACCGCAGATGGGCAGGGCCGTCAGGGCCCGCACCCGGTCGCACAGCGGCAGAAAGCAGCCCTCCGCACCGAAAGCCGGGTGGTTTTTGGGGGGAATGGTGTCGGTGAGGGCCCCGTGGTTGGCCAGGGTCACGTGGAAGCTGGTGACTCCCGCCGCCTCCAGCAGAGGTACGAAGACAGGCAGCTCCTCCTCCAGTACCCCGGCATTCCCGTAGTGAGGGGCTTCCCGGCGCACCGCCAGCTTGTAGTCGATGGGGATGTCCGGCAGGCGGCGGCGGATGGCGGACACCGCCTCCACGGCAAACCGGGCCCGGTTTTCGGCGCTGCCGCCGTAGCAGTCCGTCCGGTGGTTGAAGACGGAGGAGCTGAAGCTGCCGCACATCCGGTCCCCGTGGACCTGGATCATGTCGAACCCCGCTTGAAGGGCCAGCTCCGCCGCTGTGCCGAAGCTCTCGGTGATCTTCCGGATTTTCTTTTGGGGGAGGTTCGTGATATAGGGCCCCACCTGCTGGTTGAGAAGGGGGCGCAGCGCCTCCTTGGAGATCCGCCCGGTCAGCACGCCGGGGAGGTATTTTCCCATGGCCCTGATATTGGCGTCGGACTGGTGGAGCTGGGCGCAGAGGAGGCAGCCCTCCCGGTGGACGGCGTCGGCCAGGGCGCGGTAGAAGGCCCGGCCCTTCTCCGTGTAGAGGGAGGGGACAAAGGCGTGGGGCAGCACCGGCACGTCGCCGATGATGATCATGGCGCAGCCCCCCGCGGCGATCCGCCCCAGCCGGGCGGTCAGGTCCTCCCCCCGGAGGCCCATGGAGGTGGGGGCGAAGATCACCCGGTTCTTTAAGGAAATCCCGCCATAGGAGATGGGGCTGGTTATGGTCTCGTACAAGGGCCGTTCCCCTCCTTTCCCGCCGCCTTGGCCAGAAGGGCCAGCAGCTGTTCCTGCTCCGCCGGGGTGAGGGAGGACAGGTGCAGTGCGTCCCAGTCGAAAAATACCTGGTGGCTCACGGCAAAGGCCTCCCGGCCCCTCTCACTCAGGCCCAGGCGGTAGGCACGGCCGGACTTCTCCCGGGTGAGGAAGCCCTCCTCCACCAGGCGGGTGATGCTCCGCTGGGAATAGCCCCAGTCCAGCCCCAGAGCCGCCGTCAGCTCCGCCTGGGAGCAGCCGGGGTGCTTGCCCACGTAGAGGATGGGGAACAGCGAACCGAAGCTGAGTCCCAGAGCCTGGAGCCGGGACGTGGTGTAGGCGGTGAAGCTGCGATGGAGGACCGTGGCGTAGTAGGCCAGGGTTTCAAACATGTGCGGTCCACTCCTTTCTTACTTGACTTTGTCAAGTATAACAAATACACTTGACAAAGTCAAGTACAATAAAAAATGCAGAATGTGCAGTGCCCCCCTTGACAAACAGGAGAGGGAGGGGTACACTGTAGGTAATCAAGATTACCAAAGGCGGTGAGCGCTTGAAGCCGGAACGAAAGATCCGCTATGTGGAGATCACCGGGGAGATTCTGGAGGAGGAGGGCATCGAGGGCGTCACCATCCGGAAGGTGGCGGCCCGGGCCGGGTGCACCAGCGCGGTGCTCTACAAGCACTTTGAGAACAAGGAGCACCTTATCATGCTGGCCTCGGTGAAGTTTCTGGAGCCCTACATTCTGGAGTTCATCAAGCAGACCGGCCGTAAGGACATCAACTCCATCCAGATGGATCTGATCCTGTGGAAGTTCTTCATCCAGGAGGCCTTCCGCCACAAGCCCTACTATGAGCTGATGTTTTTCAGCGACCAGCGGGATATGCTTCCCGACTGCGTTTATGAGTATTATCAGATGTTTCCGGAGGTTCAGCGCAGCTTTGACGGCTTTTCCGCCAGCATCATCTTCAGCAACAACCTCAGCGAGCGGGAGCTGGTCCGCCTGCGCCGGGCCGCCCACGAGGGGCTCATCACCATGGAGAACGCCACCCTCCTCAGCCGGCTGTCGGTGGCGGTGTTCAACGGCCTTTTTACCCAGTACGCCGGGGAGGCCATGACCGAGACGGAGATCCGCTTCGCCTCGGAGGATTGCTACCGCCTGATCTACGCCCTGTTCCAGCGGTTTCTGGAGCCGGGGACCAGGATGGACGCAGAATAAGTTCCCAGGGAAAATCTGCCGATAGCACCTATCGGCATTTCTTCCACCCCAAAAAGTAATCATGATGACTTTTCGGCAGTCGAAAGGCCGGGCGGACAGAGCGCCGCTTTCTTTTCGGCGGTCGAGATAATCGTGATGACTTCATAAGACGATCAAACACAAAACCTTTTGATGGAAAGAAAGGAGCATGTTACAATGAAAAAGGAAGAGATGGCAGCGCGGGATCAGGAGATCGTGGAGAAGATCCACCGGACCAGCCTCAGGATTCTGGAGGAGATCGGCATGGCCTTCCACTCGGAGCGGGCTCTGGAGCAGCTGCGCCAGGGCGGTATCCGGGTGGAGGGAAACCGGGCTTACTTCACGGAAAAGCAGGTGATGGACGCCATGGACGCCGCTGTGAAGGACTTCACGGTGTACGCCCGTAATCCCAAGTACAACGTCCGCATGAACACCGAGGATCTGTACATGACCCCCGGCTACGGCAGTCCCTCCGTCTGCGAGGCCGACGGCACCGTCCGTCCCGCCACCTTCGACGACTTTCTGAAGCTGGCGGAGATCGTCCAGCAGAGTGAGGAGTTCGCCATCAACGGCGGCATTCTGGCCCAGCCCTCGGACATCGACGCGGAGATCTCCGCTGAGGTGATGGTCTACGCCACCCTCTGCCGGTCCGACAAGGCCCTGTTCTCCGTCTGCGGCGGCGGGGTCCAGGCGGAGAACATCATGAAGATGATGCGCATCGTCTTCGGCGGAGATATCACCGAGATCCCCTGCACCTTCAACCTCATCTCCACCCTCAGCCCCTTGGGCGTCACGGAGAACACCCTGGAGACCATCGAGGTCTGCGCCCGCAACGGCCAGCCCCTGGTGCTGGCCCCGGGCAACATGGCCGGCGCCACCGGCCCCATCTCCCTGGCGGGCAACACGGCTCTCGCCAACGCGGAGATTCTGGGCACCAACGTCTACGCCCAGCTCATCCGCCCCGGCACCCCCATCATCTACGGCTTTGCCTCCACCGTCAGCGACATGAAGAACATGCAGGTGTCCAACGCCAGCCCCGGCTTTGTGAAGGAGGCCAAGTACGGCGCTCTGATGGCCAAGCGGTACGGTCTCGCCTGCCGCAGCGGCGGCGGTATGTCCGACGCCTCCGGCCTCACCGCCCAGGCCGGTGTGGAGAGCGCCATGAGCATGTTTGAGTCCTTCTCCGAAAAGGCCAACCTGATGATGCACGCCACCGGCTCCCTCCACTCCTTCAATACCGTGAGCTTTGAGAAGTTCCTTCTGGATATCGAGACCTACACCCGGATGAAGTACTACTTCAGCGACCTCCCCGACGACGAGGACGCCCTGGCCTTCGACGCCATCCAGGAGGCGGTGGAGGAGGGCGGCGTGTTCATCACGCTGGACCACACCTACGAGCGCTGCCGTGTCGATCCCTGGTATAGTCAGGTGTCCATCCACACCAACACCAAGGGCGATCCCAATGCGGCGCTTTACGCCTCCATCCAGAAGCGGCTCCAGGCTCTGCTGGACGGTTATACCTGTCCCGCCCTGCCGGCGGAGCAGCGGCAGGCCCTGGACGAGATCATGCGGGGTCTCGGCATGAAGGCCGCCGACATGGCCAAGGTCTGAGCAAAACGGGAAACGAGGTAGTGCAGCCATGAAACGATCGGCCATCAAAAAATACGGGACACTGCTGCTGCTGTCCTGCGGAGCCGGATTCATCTTCCAGCTCCCCTTCATCCGGGAGACCTTCTACATCCCCATCCAGAACGCCATGGGCCTCTCCAACGCCCAGATGGGCTCCCTCAACGGCTGGTACGCCGTCGTGGCCACCCCCGCCTACTTCCTGGGGGGCATCGTGGCGGACAAGTTCTCCCCCAAGGTGATGCTCACCTTCTCCTTCCTCTCCACGGGCCTTCTGGGCCTCTGGTTCTCCCTCTTCCCGGGCTACACCGTCAGCCGGGTGATCTTCGCCCTCATGGGCTTCACCACGGTGATGACCTACTGGAGCTCCGTCATCAAGGCGGTGCGGATGCTGGGGGACTCCAGCGAGCAGGGGCGGCTGTTCGGCCTCCAGGAGGGGCTGCGGGGCTTTCTGAACGCCCTGCTGGTTTTTGTGATGGCGGCGGTCTACGCCTCCTTCGCCGACAACATCAAGGGGGCCGCGGCGGCCATCCGGCTGTGCGCAATTTTGCTGCTGGTGATCGGCGTCCTCTGCTGGCTGGTCATTGAGAACACCAACGCCAAAGAGCAGACCGAGTCCCTCAAGGACGTGTGCATCGGCATGGTGAAATGCATGAAGATCCCCAGAGTGTGGCTCCTGGCGGGGATCGTGTTCACCGCCTACAGCATCTACGGCCTTATGAGCTACATCAACACCTACCTCGTCACTCTCTACGGCATGTCGGAGACGGCGGCGGCCAACTTAGGCGGCATCCGGTACCTCATGCAGGGCGTGGGCGGCATCATCGGCGGCTTCCTGGCGGACAAGATCCGCTCCCGGCTGAAGGTCATCGGCGGAGCGGCGGCTCTGCTGTCAGTGGTGAAGAGGGACCGCAGAAAGGCGGCGCAGTAAGGGCCGTCCTGTTTGAGAAAGGGAGGAGGGAAGAGACCACATGGGAAAGAACCCGAGGGACCGGGAGGGCTGCCTCACCCTGAGGGAAGCTGTGGGCCGGGGAATCCGTCCGGCGGTGATTCTGGTGCCGGTGCTGATCTTTGTCACCCTCATTCTGGCGGGGACGGCGGCGCCGGAGCAGTTCATGGCGGTGCTGAACGCCGTGTTTGCCGGCCTCATGGTCCACGGGGGATGGCTGGTGTCCCTTGGCACCCTGCTGTTTGTGGTGTTCATGGTGGTGATTCTGGTCCACCCCATCGGAAAGGTGAAGCTGGGGGGCGAGGACGCCCAGCCGGAGTACAGCACCTGGAACTGGTTTGCCATCTCCCTGTGCGCCGGCATCGGCACGGGCATCGTCTTCTGGGGGGCGGCGGAGCCCCTCCGGTTTGCGGTGGAGCCTCAGCTCTCCGCCGGCATTCCCCCCGACTCCCGCTCCTCGGTGATCTGGGCCCTCTCCAAGCGCTACCTCCACTGGTCCTTTGCCCCCTACGCCTGCTACGGCATTTTCGGCCTGTGCATCGCCTACGCCGTCTACAACCTCCATCGAAGCTATGCGGTGAGCGCCGCTTTCGCCCCCGCGCTGGGAGAGGTGACGGAGCGGAAGTGGTTCCGGGGGATTGTGGACACGCTGACGGTGTTCGCCATCACCGGAGGGGTGGCCGGGTCTCTCGGCTACGGCCTTCTCCAGATCTCCAGCGGCCTCAACCAGCTCTACGGCGTGCCTCGGACCACCTGGGTCTATGTAGCCATCTGCGTGGTGGTGGTGGGGGTGTACAACACCGCCAGCGTCACCGGCGTGGACCGGGGCATCCGCTGGCTCAGCGACAAGAATGCCTGGATGTTCCTCATCCTTCTGGCCCTGGTGTTTCTCTCGGGGCCCGGGTCCTGGATCTGCAATCTCCTGGTGGAGTCCGTCGGGTCCTTCCTCTCCACCTTCCTCTCCTCCATCACCTCCACCGCTCCCTTCGCAGACAGCGGCGCGGCGGTGGGGGCCGTGTGGCACGAGAGCAGCGAGCTGTGGTCCCAGTGGTGGGATCAGTACTACTTCGTGGACTTTCTGGCCTTCGCCCCGGTGACGGGCCTCTTCCTCATCAAGTTGGCCAGGGGGCGGACCCTCCGGGAGTTCATCGTCATCAACTGGATCGTCCCCTCGGTGTTCGGCATCGTCTGGTTCGCCATCTTCGGCGGGCTGGCCCTGGATATCCAGTACAACTTCGCCGACTACGCCGGTCAGATCAGTCTGGAGGGCTGCGAGAGCCTCTTCGCCTATATGGAGACCTACGGCAATGAGGCCATGCTGCTGAAGGTGGTGGAGGCCATCCCCTTCTCCCAGGTGGTGAAGCCGGCGGTGCTGGTGCTCATCACCCTGTCCTTCGTGACGCTGGCCGACTCCATGACCTCCACAGTGGCCCTCATGACCATCCGGGACAACCGGGGGGTTCGGGAGGCCCCCGCCTCCATCAAGCTCTTCTGGGGCATTCTCATGGGGGCCGCCGCCCTGGTGTTCACCCTCACGGGGAACATTGAGGGCATCAAGATCGTCAAGACCATCGCCGGATTTCCCATTTTGCTGCTGGGCATGGTGATGGTGGTGCTGTTTGGGACGGCGCTGCTCCGGGGAGAAAAGGAACAGAAGAAATAGGAGCCTGTGCAGGGCGGTCCGCTCCTTCGGGAGTGGACCGCCCGATCTGTTTGCGGGGCGGGGCGGACCTGCCGCCCTTGCAAATGCGCCGTCAAGCGGGTATAATAGGCCATATTGCACAACGAAACGGCAGGGAGGAGCGAACCATGGAATATCGGGTCCTTGCTGTGGGCGACGTGGTGGGGGAGAACGGTCTCAACTTCCTCCGCCGCTGCCTGCGGCCGGTGAAGCAGCAGAAGGGCGTCCACCTGACGGTGGTCAATGGGGAGAATATCTCCGGCGTGGGGCTGACGCCAGGTCAGGCGGAGGACCTCTTCGCCGCCGGGGCGGATCTCATCACCCTGGGCAACCACACCTTCAACCGCCCCCAGATCGCTTCCATGCTGGAGGAGTGTCCCTACCTCCTCCGCCCCGCCAACTACACCGGCCGCTCGCCGGGGAAGGGCTTCGCCGTCTGGGACGCCGGGGCCGTGCGGGTGGGGGTGATGAACCTCATCGGCCGCTGCGAGCTGGATTTCCACGCGGAAAACCCCTTCACCACCGCCGACCGCCTCCTGGCGGAAAACGGGGACCTCACCTTCGTCCTGGTGGACTTCCACGCCGAGGCCACCAGCGAGAAGCTGGCCATGGGCTACTATCTGGACGGCCGGGTGTCGGCGGTGTGGGGCACCCACACCCATGTGCCCACCGCCGACGAGCAGATTCTTCCCGGCGGCACCGGGTACATCACGGATCTGGGCATGACCGGCCCCATTCGCTCCGTGCTGGGCATCCGCCCCGAGCAGAGCATCGAGACCTTCCTGGGGGGCCGTCCCGGCCGCTACCAGGTGGCGGCGGACCCCTGCAAGCTGCAGGGCGCCCTCTTCACCCTGAACACCGCCACAGGCCGGTGCCTCTCGGTGGAGCGCCTGGAAATCCGGTGAGAGATTTTACAGATAACAGATAAAGGAGAATCAGAACCATGTCCATTGAACGGGTACGCGCCTACCTCCAGACCAAGGGGATGGCGGATCGCATCCAGGAATTCGACGTGTCCAGCGCCACGGTGGAGCTGGCGGCCCAGGCCCTTGGGGTGGAGGGAAAGCGCATCGCCAAGACCCTCAGCTTCAAGCTGGGGGACCGGGTGCTGCTGGTGGTGGCCGCCGGAGACGCCAAGGTGGACAACGGCCGCTATAAGGCCGCCTTCGGCGGCAAGGCCAAGATGCTCACCGCCGACGAGGCCGTGACCCTGGTGGGCCACGCCGTGGGGGGCGTCTGCCCCTTCGCCGTCAATGACGGCGTGGAGGTGTATCTGGACGAGTCCCTTAAGCGCTTTGCCACGGTCTACCCCGCTGCGGGCAGCGCCAACAGCGCCATCGAGCTGACCTGCGCCGAGCTGGAGGACCTCTCCGGGGCCAAGGCCTGGGTGGACGTGTGCAAGGCCTGGCGGCCGGAGGAGCAGGCATGAGGTTTCTCCACGCGGCGGACCTCCACCTGGACAGCCCCTTCCGGGGCCTTACGGCGGAGAAGGCTCTCCAGCGCCGCCGGGAGAGCCGGGCGGTGCTGGACGCCATGGCGGCGCTGGCAAAGGACCGGGCAGTGGATGCGGTGCTCCTCAGCGGGGACCTCTTCGACGGCGGCGCGGTCTACCGGGAGACCCTGGAGCACCTGAGCCGGACCTTAGGGGCCATGGCCTGTCCGGTGTTCATCGCCCCCGGCAACCACGACCCCTACCACAGCCGCAGCCCCTACCGGCAGGTGGACTGGCCGGACAATGTCCACCTCTTCGCCGATCCCCACATCACCTATTTCGAGCTGCCGGAGCACAACTGCGTTATCTATGGAGCGGCCTTCATCGACCAGCGGCGGATCGACCACGTCCTCCAGGGCTTCACCGCCCCGGCGGAGGACCGGCTGCAGATCATGTGCCTCCACGCCGATCTCGGCGAGGGGCCCTACGGGCCGGTGTCGCCGGAGGAGATCGCTCTGAGCGGTCTTGACTACCTGGCCCTTGGGCACGTCCACCAGTGCAGCGGCCTTCAGAAGGCGGGGAGCACCTTCTACGCCTATCCCGGCTGCCCCGAGGGCCGGGGCTTTGACGAGCTGGGGGAGAAGGGCGTGCTGCTCATCGAGGCGGAGCGGGGGCGCGTGGAGGCGGAATTCATCCCTCTCTGCCGCCGCCGGTATACCATTGTCACCGCCGACGTCACCGGGCGGGATCCCCGGACCGCCGCGGAGGAGGTTCTCCAGGAGATTCCCCAGGAGGACCTGGTTCGCCTGGTGTTCACCGGGGAGACCGGGGAGCAGGGGGTGGACCTGGAGGCCGTCCGCACCGCCTTCCTGCTGCGGTTTTTCCACTTTGAGGTCCGGGACGAGACCCGGGTGGGGGAGGCACTGTGGAGCCGGGCCGGGGAGGACAGCCTCCGGGGGCTCTTTCTGGCGGATCTCCACAGCCGGTATGAAAAGGCGGCGGACCAGGCGGAGCGGGAAAAGATCGCCATGGCCGCCCGGTTCGGGCTGGCCGCCATGGACGGACGGGACATGTGAGGAGGAAGGATATGAAGCGGCTTCTGCTGATCGGCACCGGCGGCACCATCGCCGCGGAGCTGGGGGAGAACGGGCTGGCCCCGGAGCTCACCAGCGCCCAGCTCCTGCGGTATCTGCCGGACATCGCGGCCATCGCCCAGGTGGACTGCCTGCAGCTCTTCAGCCTGGACAGCACCAACATCCAGCCCAAGCACTGGGTCCGCATCGCCGACGCCATCGCGGCGCGGTACAGGGACTACGACGGCTTTGTGGTGAGCCACGGCACCGACACCATGGCCTACACCGCCGCCGGTCTCAGCTACCTCATCCAGCAAAGCCCCAAGCCCATCGTCCTCACCGGGGCCCAGAAGCCCATCGGCTTTGAGACCACCGACAGCAAGCAGAACCTCCGGGACGCCTTCACGGTGGCGGCGTCGGACCTCCGTGGGGTGATGGTGGTGTTCAACAACAAGATCATCCTGGGCACCCGGGCCCGGAAGACCCGCAGCAAGAGCTTTGAGGCCTTCTCCAGCATCAACTATCCCCTCCTGGGGCTGGTGCGGGAGGGGCGGATTGTCCCCTATATCCCCCCGGAGGAGACGGGAGGCCCGGTGTTCTATGACCGGGTGGACCCGGCGGTGTCCCTCATGAAGCTGATCCCCGGGGCGGACTGCGCCGTGGCGGAGTTTTTGCTCCAGCGCAGCCACGGCCTCATCATCGAGGCCTTCGGCGTGGGGGGACTCCCCAGCTACAAGGCCGGAGACTTCTATGAGGCCGTCCGGGCGGGGTTGGAGGCGGGGCGCACCGTAGTCCTCACCACCCAGGTGGAGAATGAGGGCAGCGACCTCTCCGTCTACCAGGTGGGCAGCCACCTCAAGCGGAACCTCCCCATCCTGGAGGCCTACGACATGACCACCGAGGCGGTCACCGCCAAGCTCATGTGGATTCTGGGCCAGACCCGGGAGCGGCAGGAGGTGGAGCGGCTGTTCTACACGCCGGTGGCCCGGGATATCTTCATGGCCCAGTAGGCGATTTTTCTCCCAAAACGGGCCGAAAAGGCCGGGGAAACCTTGACATTTTGGAGGAAGACCGATACAATAAGCACGGTCAACCGCGCCCGGCGGCCCCTGCAGGGCCCCACGCCGGGCGTTTTCCTACCTTTTTATAGAAGAAACGGAGAGATATTATGGCGAAGGATAAGAAGCAGGTGGAGGCCATCACCTCCCGGGACGTGGATTTCGCCCAGTGGTTCACCGACGTGTGCACCAAGGCGGAGCTCATCGACTACTCCAGCATCAAGGGCATGTTCATCTACCGGCCCTACGGCTATGCCATCTGGGAGAACATTCAGCGCATCATGGACGGCGAGTTCAAGAAGACCGGCCATGAGAACGTGTATCTGCCCATGCTGATCCCCGAGAGCCTCCTCCAGAAGGAGAAGGACCACGTGGAGGGCTTTGCTCCCGAGTGCGCATGGGTCACCATGGGCGGCAGCGAGAAGCTGGAGGAGCGCTACTGCATCCGCCCCACCAGCGAGACGCTGTTCTGTGAGCATTACAAGAACGTGATCCAGTCCTGGCGGGACCTGCCCAAGCTCTACAACCAGTGGTGCAGCGTGCTGCGCTGGGAGAAGACCAGCCGCCCCTTCCTCCGCCACCGGGAGTTTCTGTGGCAGGAGGGCCACACCATGCACGCCACCGCCGAGGAGGCCATGGAGGAGACGGTGCGGATGCTGAACATCTACGCCGACTTCTGTGAGAACGTGCTGGCCATGCCTGTGACCCGTGGCGTGAAGACCGACAAGGAGAAGTTCAACGGCGCGGAGAAGACCTACACCGTGGAGTGCATGATGCACGATAAGAAGGCCCTCCAGGCCGGCACCAGCCACTACTTCGGCGACGGCTTTGCCCGGGCCTTCGATATCACCTTCGCCGACCGAAGCAACGGCCGCTCCTACCCCCATCAGACCAGCTGGGGCGTCTCCACCCGCCTCATCGGCGGCATCATCATGACCCACGGCGACGACGACGGTCTGGTGCTGCCCCCCCGCATCGCCCCCATCCAGGCGGTGGTGATCCCCGTGGCCCAGCACAAGGAGGGCGTTCTGGACGCCGCCCGCGGCCTTCTCGACCGCCTCCAGGCCGCCGGACTCCGGGCCAAGATGGACGACAGCGAGCAGAGCCCCGGCTGGAAGTTTGCCGAGTATGAGATGCGGGGCGTGCCTCTCCGGGTGGAGATCGGCCCCAAGGACATGGAGAAGGACCAGTGCTGCATCGCCCGCCGGGACACCGGGGAGAAGACCTTCGTGCCTCTCGCCGAGCTGGAGGCCACGGTGGCGAAGCTCCTGGACGACATCCACGCCAACATGTTTGCCAAGGCAAAGAAGAATCTGGAGGACAACACCTTCACCGCCGAGACCTGGGAAGAGGTGAAGGCCATTCTGGAGAAGAACAACGGCGGCTTTGTAAAGACCAAGTGGTGCGGCTCTCTGGACTGCGAGCTGGCCATGAAGGAGAAGGTAGGCGTGAGCTCCCGCTGCATGCCCCTGGCCCAGACCAAGAGTCTCGGCAAGTGCCCGGTCTGCGGCAAGGAGTGCGAGACCGACATCATCTGGGGCGTGGCCTATTGAGAAAAAAAGACTGCGGCCGCTGGGGAATGTTCCCCAGCGGCCGCTTTTTGTCCGATTTTCCGTTATTTCTGCTGCCGCAGGACCTCCAGCACCGCCTCGGCGGTGGGGGGGCACCCCTTCACCGGGCAGCTGGCCCCGGCGCAGCAGGCACCCACGCCCACGCCCTCCATGGTCTGACCCTTCCACTCCTGGCCGATGTAGATGGGCTTCGTCACCTTGATCCCCATCCGCTTGGCCAGATACAACGCCCGCACCAGAGAGGCGTAGCAGGCGGAGCAGGCGGACTTCTCCTGGACCTTCCCACGGGTGAGGGAGGCCACCGTGCCGGAGGGGGCGGGGTAGCCCACGGCGTCCGTGGGCTCGTTGAGGCGGACGATGTCCTCCTCCCGGACCTGGGTGGAGCCGCCCCCCATCTTCTCCGCCATGGTGATGTAGGGCACCTGGCTGAGAGGGATGCCCATGAGCTTGCAGCCGTAGGCGTCGATCTGCACCGCGTCGGTGCCCAGGAGCATCCGGTTGGTCTGCACCGGGGTGCCGCCCTCCTCGAAGTTCAGGTCGCCGCAGATGCTGTCCACGATGATGAGCTGGGGCTTGAGGTAGGCCCCCAGGGCGGCGATGGGCTTGTGGAGCCCCTCGGCGTGGAAGCGGCGCTTCTCCTTGTCGGGGATGCAGCCCTTGCAGTTTTTCAGCGCGCAGGTCATCACCGTCTGACAGTGGCCCTTCAGCACCGGCAGGTCGATGAGGAAATCTGTGTCCAGGGCCCGGCAGCAGATCTCCATGGGCCGGGCCGCCGTCTTCACCGTCCGGGTCTTGTCGTGCTTGAGATCGAAGTAGGGTACGTTGTACTCCCTGCACACCTTGTCGTAGCCCGCCACCCGGAAGGCCCGGCCGGTGTCGTCCCCCACCCAGGAGCCCTCGATGACGCTGATCTTGTCAAAGCCGTGGCTCTGGAGGTAGGAGATGGCTCCCGAGAGGACGCCGGCGTGGGTGGTGGCTCCGTCCTCGGGGCGGCCGGCGATGACCAGGTTGGGCTTCAGCGCCACGCTGCCCCCCTTGGGGATCCTGTCCGCCACCTTGGCCGCCTCCATCAGGGCCACCGTCATGGCGTGGGCGTCGCTGCCGTAAATCTCATAAATTGTTCCCATATGCTCTGCGCTCCTTTTTTCCGCCGGCGGGAGGGGAAGTCCGCGTTGCATTCCCGCCGGAATTGATTTACAATATCTGGTAAGAAAGGGCGGAGGTCCGCCTCTGTTGCTGCTATTCTATCAAAAAATTTGGCGTCCTTCAAAGAAAAAGTGGAAAAACCCCCTTGCCAACCATAGAAAAAAGGCGTATAAATGTATGACAACTCTGGTAGGAGGAGAAATACCATGCCGAAGACACTGGCCCACGACAGTATCATCGAGGGGTCCATCTGGAAGGGGATGCTGCGCTTCTTCCTGCCCATCATGCTGGGGACCCTGCTGCAGCAGCTCTACAACATGGCGGACACCGTCATCGTCAGCCGCTTTGTGGGCAAGGAGGCTCTGGCGGCGGTGGGGGGATCCTCCGCCATCATCATTTTCCTGCTGGTGAACTTCTTTGTAGCCCTGGCCTCCGGCGCCTCGGTGGTCATCGCCCAGCACTACGGGGCGGGCCGGTATGAGCTGGTGCGCCGGGGCGTGCAGAACGCCATGGTGCTGGCGCTGGCCAGCGGCGCGCTGCTGACGGTGGTGGGCGTGGCGGCGGCACGGCCTCTGCTGACCCTGCTGCGGACCACAGCGGATACCATGGAGTTCTCCGTGGACTATCTCCACTTCTATTTCCTGGGAATGATCCCCTCCATGATCTACAACATGGGCAGCGGCATTCTCCGGGCCATGGGGGACCCCAAAAAGCCCCTGATGTTCCTGGCGGTGAGCATGGTGCTGAATATCGCTCTGGACCTTCTCTTCGTAGTGGTTTTTCAGATGGCGGTGATCGGCGCCGCCGTGGCCACCACCATCGCCCAGACCGTCAGCGCCATCCTGGTGCTGATCACCATGCTGCGCCTGCCGGAGAACGTGCGGCCCGACCTCCGCCACCCCCAGATCAACGGGGAGCTGCTGCGGCGGATGCTGCAGATCGGCCTGCCCAGCGGCTTCCAGTCCGCCATGTACAACATCGCCAACATGGTGGTGCAGACGGCGGTGAACAGCCTGGGCACCGACGTGGTGGCGGGTTGGTCCGCCTACCGGAAGCTGGACGACATCTACTGGCCCATCAGCAACGCCATCGGCATCACGGTGATGACCTTTGTGGGGCAGAACTACGGCGCCCGGCGGCCCGACCGGGTGAAGCGGTCCATCGCCACGGGCCTCTCCATCCACCTGATCGTGTCGGTGCTGTTTTCGGCGGCGGCCTGTCTGGCCCGCTATCCCCTCATCAGCCTCTTTGCCAAGGGGGAGACGGCGGTGATTCAGGCCGGCGTCACCGTCACGCTATACACCTGTCTCTTCTACGCTCTCTTCTCCTGTACGGAGGTCTTTGCCGCCACCATGCGGGCGGTGGGCAACGCCATCAAGCCCACCATCATCACCCTGGTGTTTGTGTGCCTGCTGCGGATCGTCTACCTCTGGCTCTACGGACTGGACCACGCCTCCCTGCTGTCCATCGCCGTGGTGTTCCCAGTGACCTGGGCCATCTCCTCCGGGGTGTTTTTGATCTACTACAACTCCGGCCGGTGGATGCCCCGCCTTATGCGGCGGCAGCTGGCGGAGGACGCCGTCCGCCAGAGTCTCCACCGCTCGTGACCCCGGCCGCGCAATACCGCCGCTGAAAACGTGATCCCGGATTTCCAGAACGGAAATCCGGGATCCTGTTTATGGGAGAATGGAAAAGTGAAAAAACAGAAATCGGAGGACGTCCTCGGCCCTCTGCGCAGTCAGATGGTTTTGGTGAAATAGAAGAAGGTCTCGTCCTCCCCCGCCGGGCGCATGACGGCGGAGAGCATTTTGTGGGAGGCCTCGTTCTCTTTGCAGCACTTGGCCTCCAGACGGGTGAGGCCCAGCTCGTAGAGGCTCCAGTCCGCTGCCCGGGCGAAGGCCTCCGCCCCGTAGCCGTGGCCGGCGAACTCCGGCAGGATGCGGCAGCCCAGCTCCGCCGCCCCCTTGCAGTCGAAGCGGTAGAGCACCGCCTCGCCGATGAACCGGCCGTCCAGGCGGATGGCGAAGTTGATGACCAGCCGGTTTTTAAAG
Source organism: uncultured Oscillospiraceae bacterium (assembly GCA_944386975.1). Taxonomy (GTDB): domain Bacteria; phylum Bacillota; class Clostridia; order Oscillospirales; family Oscillospiraceae; genus CAJFPI01. Next base: position 29,202 of record CALXDC010000026.1, read on the forward strand.
TCGTTCTGGGCCACCCGGTAAAACCAGCTCTCGGTGAGGGGGCCCTTCAGGTCCTGGCGGTAGTCGTAGCCCCACCAGCGGTTGCGCTCGTCGTCCAGACACAGCCGGTTGTAGTCGGGAATATCGGCCCGGGTGAGGGCGTCCAGGGTCAGCCGCTGGGAGGTGAGGGTGGGGATCTGGGACAGCCGCTGGAGCTCCGTCATGGTCTCCACCGTGAATTTCTTCCCCAGGGCGCAGGGGAGATACTGGCTCTTGCTCACCCGGAGGCCCCGGTCAGCCCCGTCGTCCTCCCGGTTGATGAAGGCGCAGTCCCGGCCGTAGTAGGCGGCGAAGGACTGGACCATCATGGGGTAGACCCCCTCGTACTGGGGCAGGCCCTTCTCGATGTGGCAGATGAGGGTATTTCCGCAGACCTCTCCCAGGGAGATGGCGATGAACTTTCCCTCCAGCTCGATGGCTCCGGCGAGACACCACCGCTTGCCGATCTGCCGTGTCAGCTTCCGGGCGTAGCACAGTTCCTTCTTGGCGGAGGCGTTCTCCTTGTTGAAGGCCAGGTGGAAGGCGTCCCAGAACTCCTCCAGCTCCTCCCGGTCCGCCGGGGTGATGGGGCGGAAGGCGGCCTCAGGGTAGAGCTTTTTGAACTTGTTGATGTGGTTGCGCTGGCCGGAGTACTTCCGCCCGGCGAACTGGATGAGGTCCTGGGCGTGGTAGAGGTAGTCCTGCCACAGCCGGTTGCAGTCGGTGCGGAGGAGGGGATACCGGGCGGCCAGCAGGCCCACGGCCTCCTCCGGTACCTGGTTGAAGGCGGGACAGAGGCCCCGCCCGCGGCAGTAGTCGTCGATGGCGTCCAGGGCGGCCTCCACGCTGCCCCCGGGGGTCAGGGGCACGGGGTAGTCGAAGGAGACCCGGCCATGGTACTGGTTGCGGACGATGAGGCAGTCTCCCGCCTCGGCGAACATGGGGTTGAAGTGCTGCCGCCACATGAGCTTCACGCCCACGGAGTATTCGCACAGGCGGTAGGTGCAGTTTTTGTAGTACCGGTCCAGACGGGCGGCGTTGCGGACGTTGACGTGCTTGAATTCCAGCATACTGTAATAACTCGCTTTTCTTGTAATGGTTGGGATGGTCTTAGGATTTCCCGCCGTGGATGGATTGAACCACCTGGGCGGAATATTCAATGAATTTCAGAGCGATGGGAGTGGCCTGCCGCAGAGAGGGCAGGGTGATGCCCAGGGACCGGTGGACCCCGCCGGAGAGGGGGCGGGCGATGATATTGTCCTGACGGCCCTGGAGAATCAGCTCCGAGAGGATGGAGAAGCCGAGGCCCAGCTCCACCATGGAGATGATGGTGCTGTCGTCCACGGAGGTATCCCGGATGTCGGGGCTCACCCCTGCCGCGTGGAAGATGGGCAGAATGTCGTAGTCAAAGCCCAGAGAGGGCATGAGAAATTCCCGGCCTTCAAACTCCGATACCGGGAAGGAGGTCCGCTGGCCGATGGGGTAGTCCGGGGGCAGAATGGCCAGCAGGGGGTCGTCCCACAGGGGTACCCAGTCGAAGCCCTCCCGCTCCTGGCGGCTGACAAAGGACAGGTCCACCTTGTCCTCCTGGAGCCAGCTGTACATCTCATCCACCGTGCCCATGCGGATGTCCACGCTGATGTCCGGATAGTCCCGGCGGAAGCTGGAGACAATAGCGGGCAGCCAGTGCATGCAGATGCTGGAGTAGGCCGCCACCCGGACATTCTCTTTTTTCATACTTCCCACCTGGGCAATCTGATTTTCCAGCCGCTTGCCCGCCTGCTGAAACTCCCGGATGGCGGGCATCAGCCGTTCCCCCGCCGCCGTCAGGCGGACGCCGTACCGGTCCCGGATCAAAAGGGAAAGGCCGATCTCTTTTTCTAAGGCGTGCATCATGTGGGTCAGCCCCGACTGGGTGTATCCCAGCCGCTCGGCCGCCTTGGTAAAGCTGCCCAGCTCCACCGCCGTCAGCAGCGCCTCCCACTTTTTGGTATCCATAAATTTTTCTCCTGCACCATTAGGAAGTTTAATACATAGGGTAAGCTTATTATAATCTGGAACTTGTCCTTTGGCAAGATGTCTGGTATAATTCCCTACCAGATGGAACCATTTTTGGTAAAAAAAGCAAGAAGTCTCTGCTTTTCCGTCGAGAAGATTGTGAGGGAGCGAGAACATGAACAAAAAGCGGGAGTCCTGGGGGAGTACCTTCGGATTTTTGATGGCGGCCATCGGATCGGCGGTGGGCCTGGGGAATATCTGGGGATTTCCCTATAAAATGGGCCGGGCCGGAGGCTTTGCTTTTTTGGTGATCTATCTCATTCTGGGCGTGCTGGTGGGCTTTACCATCATGCTCAGCGAGCTGGCCATCGGCCGGAAAACCGGTATGGGTGTGGTGGGGGCCTACCACAAGGTGTCCAGGCGTTTTGGATGGATCGGGTGGCTGGCGGTGCTGTCGCCCCTGCTGATCCTCAGCTTCTATACGGTGCTGGGGGGCTACTGCATGGAGTACATGTTCCTCAACCTGTCCAATCTGGGCTTCTCCATCAGCGGCGTCACCGGCAGCGAGCTGTTCAACACCCTGCGCCACAACCAGTTCGGCAGCCTGATCTTCACCCTCCTCTACCTCCTTTTGGGCTATGTCATCATCAAGGGCGGCATCAAGGGGGGCATCGAGCGGTTCAACAAGGTGGGCATGCCGGCTCTGGCGGTGATGCTGGTCATCGTCATCGGACGCAGCGTCACCCTTCCCGGGGCGGTGGACGGCCTGAAGTACATGTTCGTCCCCGGCTGGTCGGCGGCCAACGGCTATATGGAGGAGGCCCCGGGGCTGATCAGTGTTCTGGCCACCGCGGGAGGGCAGATGTTCTTCTCCCTGTCCCTGGCCATGGGCATCATGGTGACCTACGGCTCCTATCTCGATAAGAAGGAAAATCTGGTGCGCAACGCCCTGGTGGTGGTGGCCGCCGACACAACGGTGGCCCTGATGGCGGGGCTGGCGGTGATTCCCGCCGCCATTGCCACCTACGGCACCGAGGCCCAGCTCAGCGGACCCTCCCTGCTGTTTGTGACCTTGCAGGACGTGTTCAACGCCATGGGACCCATTGGCCCCCTGTTCGGCGCCATCTTCTACCTGCTGGTGCTGGTGGCGGCGGTGTCCTCCTCCATCTCCCTGACGGAGGTGCTGGTGACCTTCATGATGGACCACGCCATTTTGAAGGGCCGGGTGCCCGACCGGCGGAAGATCTCCATGGGGGTGTCCGCCCTGGTGATGGCCCTGGCGGTGGTGGTGGCCCTGGATGGTCTGGGCGCCAACGGGCTGTGGATTCCTCTGCGGGAGGAGACGGCCTATGTGGTGGACGGCGTGACCAAGTATCGGACCTTTGCCGGCAGCTGGCTGGACTTCATGGACTGTCTCTCCGAGGGGATCATGATGCCTCTGGGCGCTTTGATCATGTCCTTCATGGTCAGCTGGGAGGTGAAGCCCAAGCTGGTGTTGGACGAGGTGGGGGAGTACGCCCGTTCCCCCTGGCTGCGCCGGTTCTACACCTTCTCCATCCGGGTGGTGGTGCCGGTGGTGATGGCCCTGGTGCTGGCGGGCCAGATCAGCGACTTTTTCAATCTGGGCTGGTTTTAAGCGAAACCGCCGCGGAGGGATCCCTCCGCGGCGGTCTTTTTTCGCATATCCCATCCCGCCCCGCTCCGCCGTCTCGGACCGGCGGAACAGCATTTCCCCCAAATTACTTGATATTTTTCGAAATGTATGATAGCATAAAAATGTAGCTAAGCACATTTGGCAAAACGTAAAAACCGACTGAAAAGGGGGATTTTTATGAAGCGACTGTTGGCGCTGATCCTGACGCTGTTCACCCTCTTCTCCATCACCGCCCTGCCTGCCGCCGCCGCAGATACCGCCGATAACGGCTCCGGTCTGCTCAATCCCCCCAGCAACGCCATCGTGGTCCCCGGGTCCGAGGAGATCTCCCCCCGTATCGATGTTCCGTACACACTGAATTTTCCCACCGACAATGAATACCATACCTTGGCATCCGGTCTTTCGATCAGCGGGAATACCACGGTAACGGTAAGCGGCAACTGGTATCCATCCGTTATAAACGTTTATGTACAGTTTTATGATCCCAGCACCGGGAACGCACGCTCTGTCCTTCTCAGGAATGGTGTCGCCGCAACGTTCACCATCAGTACATCCGCAATTTATACGCTCCGTGTCTCCGCCTCCTATACCCCCATCTATACGATTGACGGCCATATGACCGTTCGGTATGGTTAAAGTACAGCAAAAGGCCGGCCCTCTCGGGCCGGCTTTTTTGCCGCACGTTTCTAAAATTCCACGCCCTGCCGGGCGGCCCTTTTTGATGGGCGCGCAGTTACAGAATGTCGATGACTTCTCCGCTGAGGGCCTTGTTCATGGACCGGACGGCGCAGAACTTGCCGCACATGGAGCAGGTGTCGTCGTGCTCCGGGGACCGGTCCGCCCGGACGGCCTTGGCGGTCTCCGGGTCCATGGCGCAGGCCCACTGGCCCTCCCAGTCCAGGCGGCGGCGGGCGTCGGCCATTTTGTCGTCCATCTCCCGGGCCCCCCGGACGCCCTTGGCGATGTCGGCGGCGTGGGCGGCGATCTTGCTGGCGATGATGCCCTGCTTCACGTCGTCCACATTGGGCAGGGCCAGGTGCTCCGCCGGGGTGACATAGCAGAGGAAAGCCGCGCCGTTCATGGCGGCCATGGCCCCGCCGATGGCGGAGGTGATGTGGTCGTAGCCGGGGGCGATGTCGGTGACAATGGGGCCCAGGACATAGAAGGGCGCCCCCATGCAGAGGGTCTGCTGGACCTTCATGTTGGCGGCGATCTGGTCCATGGGCACGTGGCCGGGACCCTCCACCATCACCTGGACGTCCTTCTCCCAGGCACGCTTGGTGAGCTCCCCGAGACGCACCAGCTCCTCAATCTGACACACGTCGGTGGCGTCGGCGAGACAGCCGGGGCGGCAGGCGTCGCCGAGAGAGATGGTCACGTCGTACTCCCGGCAGATATCCAGGATCTCGTCATAGTACTGGTAGAAGGGGTTCTCCTCCCCGGTCATGCACATCCAGGCGAACACCAGGGACCCGCCCCGGGAGACGATGTTCATCTTCCGCTTGTGCTTGCGGATCTGGTCGATGGTCTTCCGGGTGATGCCGCAGTGGAGGGTGACGAAGTCCACTCCGTCCTCGGCGTGGAGGCGGATGACGTCGATGAAGTCCCGGGCGGAGAGGGTACCTAAGTCCCGCTGGTAGTGGATGACGCTGTCGTAGACGGGGACGGTGCCGATCATCACCGGGCACTCAGAGGTGAGCTTCCGGCGGAAGGGCTGGGTGTTGCCGTGGCTGGACAGGTCCATGATGGCCTCCGCCCCCATGTTCACGGCGGACATGACCTTCTGCATCTCCACGTCGTAGTCCTTGCAGTCCCGGGACACGCCAAGATTCACATTGATCTTGGTGCGGAGCATGGAGCCCACGCCCTCGGGATCGAGACAGGTGTGGCGGACATTGGCGGGGATGACCACCTTGCCGGCGGCCACCAAGGGGAGGAGCTCCTCCGTGGTCATCCGCTCCTTGCGGGCCACGGTCTCGAGCTGGGGGGTGACGATGCCCTTCCGGGCGGCGTCCATCTGGGTGGTGTAGCTGCGTTCCATTGTGTTCTATCTCCTTTTTATAGTATCCAGATCAGTGTCCTGCCGGGTAGGTTCCGGCCACGGCAAAGGCGTGGTCCATGGGGCCGCTGCCCTTCCCCAGGTCCAGCATGGCCCCTAAGGCCCCGGAGAGGTAGGCCTTGGCCTCCTCCACCGCCTCCTCCAGGGAGAGGCCCTTGGTCAAATTGGAGGCGATGGCGCTGGAGAGGGTGCAGCCGGTGCCGTGGGTGTTGGGGTTGTGGATCCGCACCCCGTGGAACCACCGGCCTCCCGTGCTCTGCCAGAGGTAGTCGTCGGCGTCGGAGACCCGGTGGCCCCCCTTTAAAAGGACGGCGCAGCCGTACCGCGCCCCGATGGCCCCGGCGGCCTTTTCCATGGCGGCGGCGTCGGGGATGGTCAGGCCGGAGAGGACCTCCGCCTCGGGAATGTTGGGGGTGAGGACCGCCGCCAGGGGCAGCAGCTCCCGGCACAGAACCTCCACCGCCTCCTCCGAGATGAGGCGGGCGCCGCTGGTGGCCACCATCACCGGGTCCACCACCACATTGACCGCGCCGTATTGGCGCAGCTTCTCCCCGATCACCTGAATGAGGGCCCCGGAGGACACCATCCCCACCTTCACCGCCTGGGGCGGGATATCGGTGAACACGCTGTCCAGCTGGGCCGCCAGAAAGGCGGGGGGGACCTCCAGAATGTCTGTGACGCCGGTGGTGTTCTGGGCGGTCAGGGCCGTGACGGCGCTCATGCCGTAGACGTGATGAGCGGCCATGGTCTTGAGATCTGCCTGGATACCGGCGCCTCCGCTGGAATCGCTTCCAGCGATCGTCAATGCTGTGTACATGGGATTCTCCTTTCAGCAGTGCCGTTTTCTTACGCGACGGAAGGTGGTGCCCCCGATCCGCCGCGGGATATGCAGTTTGATTATTTCACAATGGATGCGAGAATCTCCCGCAGCTGCCGGGCGGCCTCCCGGCAGTCCGGCTGGGAGAAGATGGCGCTGACCACCGCCGCCCCGGCCATGCCGCAGCCGCGGAGCCGGGGGAGATTCTCTCCGGTCACGCCGCCGATGGCCACCACGGGGATGGAGACCGCCTCGCAGATGGCCCGGAGGGTCTCCGGGGAGGTGGGGACCACGTTGTCCTTGGTGCCGGTGGGGAACATGGCCCCCACGCCCAGGTAGTCCGCCCCGGCCTTCTCCGCCCGGAGGGCCTCTGCCACATTGTGAGCGGAGACGCCCAGAATTTTGCCGGGCCCCAGCTTCTGCCGGGCCGCGCCCGCCTCCAGGTCCTCCTGGCCCACGTGAACCCCGTCGGCCCCGGCGGCCAGGGCGATGTCCACGCTGTCGTTGATGATGAGCGGTACGTTGTGGGCCCGGCAGAGGGGGAGGAGGGCCCTGGCCTCCGCCAGAATCTCCTCGTCGGAGAGATGCTTCTCCCGCAGCTGGAGAAAGGTAACGCCCCCCTCCAGAGCCTCCTCCACGGCGGAATAGAGGGATTTCTCCCCCAGATGGCTCCGGTCGGTGACGGCGTAGAGCAGCAGCTGCTCCCTATTGCACTTCATACTTGGCTCCTTTCTCCAGCCCTTCGCCGGACAGATGATAGACAGCGTCAATGAGATAGTTCCGATAGGCCATGCTGCCGTCTGATGGGCCCATCCGCTGCCAGCCCAGCTCCCCGGCCAGCCCTATGGCGCACACCGCGGCGGCCGCCGCCTCCAGGGGCGTCTCCGGGTTGGCCCCCAGAAAGGCGGCGGTGAGACCGGAGAGCTGGCAGCCGGTGCCGGTGATGCGGCCCATCTCCGCCCTGCCGTTTCGGATGACGAAGCAGCGGTCCCCGTCGGTGACCAGGTCCTCCGCCCCGGTGGCGATGAGGATGGTTCCCAGAGAACGGGCGGCGGCCTTCAGATGGAAAACAGTCTCCTCCAGCGGGGGCATGTCCCCCTCCGCGTCCACGCCCCCGGCGGTGGTCAGATCCTCCGCCAGAGCCCGCAGCTCCGAGAGATTCCCCCGCACCGCCGTAATGGGGAGGGTCCCCAGGAGGGTGAGGGCCGCCTCCCGGCGGAGACGGCTGGCCCCCACCCCCACCGGATCCAGCACAATGGGGCGGCCCAGCTGCCCCGCCGCCGTCCCGGCGGCCAGCATGGCCTCATAGCGGCTGGCGCTGAAGGTGCCCAGATTCAGGTGCACCGCGGCGGCGTGGCCTGCAATCTCCGCCGCCTCCCGGGGGTCGTCGGCCATGACAGGCCGGGCCCCGCAGGAGAGCAGCAGGTTGGCCACGTCGTTGGCGGTGACGTAGTTGGTGATGTTGTGGACCAGCGGAGCCTGCTGCCGCACCCGGTCGAGACATGCCCCCAGCATCTCAGACGTGGGGCTGGAGGCGGCGGAGCACGCCGGCCTGCTGCATGGCGGAGAGAGCCGCCCAGGCGATGAGGGACCCCACGCCGGTGGAGACGAAGAAGGGGAAGATGAAGGCGTACACCGCGGCGCTCTGGCCCAAGACATACACCGCGATGGGGTAGGCGGCGAGGCCCCCCAAAACGGAGGTGCCGAAGACCTCCGCCAGACAGGTGGGCAGCAGGCGGGGGAGCCTGGCGTATACCAGACCGCACAGCAGAGCGCCGCACATGCTGCCGGGGAAGGCCATGGGGGTGCCCAGGGAGAAGAGGTTGCGGAGAAGGCTGGCCACAAAGGCCACGGCCACGCCGTACCAGGGCCCCAGGAACACGGCGCACACCACGTTCACCATGTGCTGGATGGGGGCGCACTTGGAACCCAGGAAGGGGAAGGACAGGAGGCTGCCGGCCACGGCCACAGCCACCAGGACGCCGGACAGGGCCAGCTTTTGTACCGTATTGCGTTTCATGGAAAAAAGCTCCTTTTTCTTCAAATCTTACCGGCAGACTCTGCCGGGTCGGTCGAAGCTTGCTGGCTTCCTCTCACGCCGGAACACGGCTTCCCATCGCAGCTGCAGCCTGCGCGGCCCAGGGCGCTCCCCCTCTGCCGCGGCGCCTTCCGGCGCGGCTGCCCGGTCCTCCTCTCATAATCAAATAAAAAAACGGATGCGCCAACGCGCATCCGCTTTTTCCAAGCATTCCCTACGTTGGCATTACCCAAATCAGGTTTCAGGGTCGGAGTTGAAGGACTCCCTCTCAGCCTGCTGCACAAGCTCCCCTATATGATTATGGAAGAGATTATAGTCCCCCTGCCGGAATTTGTCAAGAAAGAACTGATGCCGGGGTTGTAACACAAAAAAGGAAGGACGGCTAAAATCGATACTTTCAATGATTGAGACAGCGGCAGGAGAACTGGAAAACCGGCCTTCTGGCCGGCGGCGCCTTTGCGCCGTACGAGCGTTTTGCCGGAGGCAAAACCTCGGCGCAGGGGCAATTCACTTGCCCCGAGCATTTCAATCACCGAGCATTTCAATCACCGAAGGGTGGAGCCGCCCTCCGGGCGGCGAAACCCAAAAAGAAAGACACGCTTTAAGCGTGTCTTTCTTTTTGGTACGAATGGCGATACAGAACTTTTCAAAAAATCCCGTAATATCAATGGTTTTCGGGCTTGCCGGATAGCAAATAACTTGTATTAGACCCCCTATCGGGCGGCTGTTTTGATGACAGCCGCCCTTTTTCTATCCCCAAATCAAGTGTGCGTTTTAGGGTGGGAAATCCCCTTATTTTTCGCCTGTGGGCGGCGAAAGTGAAACTGCCCATATTCTTTCCCTCATGGGAGACGGGGTGGTGATACAGGGGCGAAAATCCGCCGAAACGAACACTTTTCAAAACCGAAGGAAGGAGGTATCCAATATGGCGGTATTCCGCATTGAGAAAACCCGTGATTATACGGTGATGTCCAACCACCACCTGCGGGACAAGTCGCTCTCGCTGAAAGCGAAGGGCCTTCTCTCCCTCATGCTCTC
>CALXDC010000027.1 GCA_944386975.1 uncultured Oscillospiraceae bacterium
CCGCCCACGATGTACTTCCCCCTCATCGTCCACGAGGCCCTGATGATCGAGCCCACGGAGACGGAGAGCAAGGAGACCTTGGACGAGGCCTGCGATGTGTTCCTGAAGCTGTGGGACCTGGCCCACACCAACCCCCAGGCCCTCCACGACGCCCCCGTCACCACCCCGGTGCGGCGGCTGGACGAGGTGGGCGCCGCGCGAAATCCCGTTTTGAGGTACCAGCCTGAATGAAGCTCTTGACCTATCGCGCAGCGGATACCAACCCCTATGAGAACTTGGCAGTGGAGCAGGTCCTCCTGGAGCATGTGCCCCAGGGGGCCTGCATCCTCTACCTGTGGCAGAACCGCCACACCGTGGTCATCGGCCGCAACCAGAACGCCTGGCAGGAGTGCCGCACCGCCCGCCTGGAGGCGGACGGGGGCTTTCTGGCCCGGCGGCTCAGCGGCGGCGGGGCGGTGTTCCACGACCTCGGCAACCTGAATTTCACCTTTTTAGTAAACAAAGAGGACTATTCTGTCGAAAAACAACTGTCTGTAATCGTCGAGGCCTGCCGCACCCTGGGAATTCCGGCGGAGCGGTCCGGCCGCAACGACGTGCTGACCGGGGGGCGGAAGTTCTCCGGCAACGCCTTCTACGAGCATGAGGGCCGGTGCTACCACCACGGCACCCTGCTGGTGGATGTGGACATGGAGGCCATGGGCCGGTATTTGAGTCCCTCCACCGCCAAGCTCCAGGCCAAGGGGGTGGCCTCGGTGCGCTCCCGGGTGGTGAATCTCCGGGAGTTGGTGCCGGGCCTCTCCATTGACGGTCTGGCCGACGCCATGACGGCGGCCTTCGGCAAGGTTTACGGCGGGGAAGTGAAACCCCTTGCCTCCCTGGACCGGGCGGAGGTGGAGGCCCTGACGGCCCACTACGCCAGCTGGGAGTGGAAGTACGGCAGGAAGATCCCCTGTACCCTCACCTGCGCCCAGCGCTTTGCCTGGGGTGAGGTGTCCCTTCAGCTCCAGGTGGAGGAGGGAATTGTGCAGCAGGCCGCGGTGTATTCCGACGCTATGGACTGGACCCTGGCCCCTGCCCTGGAGCGTGCCCTCACCGGCCGCCGGTTCTCCCGGGAGGACCTCTCGGCTGGAGTTCAAACCCTCGTTCTGGAGGGGACCGTAAAGGAGGATCTCCTGACCCTCCTTGCCCAGCAGGATATCTGAAAAAATACCGGCGCCGGGCCTGCCTGCGGGCAGGCCCGGCCATCTAAGAGGAGAAGAAGACTATGAGCGACTATCAACTGATCGTCATCGGCGCCGGTCCCGGCGGCTATGTGGCGGCTCTGAAGGCCGCCAAGCTGGGTCTCAAGACGGCGGTGGTGGAGAACCGGGACGTGGGCGGCACCTGCCTCAACCGGGGCTGCATTCCCACCAAAACCCTCCTCCACACCGCGGAGCTCTACCGGGAGACCCGGGAGGGAGAGAAGTTCGGCGTCACCGTCCAGGGGGCCGCCGTGGACTTCGCCGCCGCCCACCGCCGGAAGGCAGAGGTAACGGAGAAGCTGCGCAGCGGTATCGAGGGCCTCTTCAAGCAGAAAAAGGTGGACCTCATCCGGGGTACCGGCACCATTCTGGCCCCCGGCAAGGTGGCGGTGGGGGAGAATACCTACACCGCCGACCAGATTTTGATCGCCACCGGCTCCGTCCCCGCCCGGCCGCCCATTCCGGGGCTGGAGCACGCCATCACCTCCGATGAGCTGCTGGAGCATCAGGACAGGGTGTTCTCCTCCCTGGTCATCATCGGCGGCGGCGTCATCGGCATGGAGTTTGCCTCCATCTACAACGCCCTGGGCTGTGAGGTGACGGTGCTGGAGGCCATGGACCGCATTCTCCCCAACATGGATCGGGAGATCTGCCAGAATCTCAGCATGATCCTCAAAAAGCGGGGCGTGAAGATCTTCCCCGGGGCCATGGTCACCTCTGTAGAGCGGGGGGAGGACGGTATGTGTACCGTCCGCTACACCCTGAAGGACCAGCCCGGCGAGGCGGCGGGAGAGGCGGTGCTCTGCGCCATCGGCCGCCGTCCCAACACTCAGGGCCTCTTCGGCGAGGGATTCTCTGTGGACATGGAGCGAGGCCGTATTCTGGTGGACGAGACCTTCCAGACCAGCGTCCCCGGCGTCTACGCTGTGGGCGACGTGTCCTCCAAGGTCCAGCTGGCCCACGCCGCCTCCGCCCAGGGCACCGCCTGTGTGGAGCGTCTGGCGGGGGAGGAGCCTCTGGTGGATGTGTCCCAGGTGCCCGGCTGCATCTACACCAGCCCGGAGATCGCCTCCATCGGCATCACCGCCGACGAGGCCAAGGCTGCCGGACGGGCGGTGAAGGTGGGCAAGTTCGTCATGTTTGCCAACGGCAAGACCGTCATTGCCGACGGAGAGCGGGGCTTCATCAAGATCGTGGCCGACGCGGATACCGGGGTGATCCTGGGGGCCCAGCTCATGTGCGAGCGGGCCACGGACATGCTCTCCCAGCTCACCGCCGCCGTGGTCAACGGCCTCACCGCCGGCCAGCTTCTGAAGGTGATGCGTCCCCATCCCACCTTCGAGGAAGGGGTCGGGGAGGCCCTGGAGGACCTGCTGGAGAAGCTCAAAAAATAAAATATAGTAAAAAACCGCCTGCAAACGAGTTTGCAGGCGGTTTCCCTGTTTATAGGGGGTATTCAAAGCAGCGCAGGTTCTCCCAGATGGCGTTTTCAAAGTGGAAGAGCGTGATGCCCACATCGTGAAAGCCAAGGCCGCTGTAGAGGGAGATGGCGGGAAGATTCCCCTCATAGGTGTCCAGGCGAATGGCTTTGCAGCCGAGAGAGCGTCCATGCTCTATGGCGAAGGCCACGAAGGCCTTGGCGTAGCCATGGCCGGAGCAGGAGGGAGGAATGCACAAGGTGTGGATGACCAGCACCTCATCTCCCTCGGCGGGAATGGACCAGGAGAGATTGGCGTACTCCGGGGGTTGGATGTGGTTGAGGTTGGCCACCCCCACCACCTGACCCTCCTCCTCCATCACGAAGAAGGTGCCGGCATCCAAAGCCCGGCGAGCGTCCTCCCGGGTGGGGTAAACCCCTTTGATCCAGTTGGTGTAATTGACAGTGGCGGCCTGGTGGTCCAGAATTTCGTGATAGATCTCCTCCGCCCGGTCGAGATCCGCTGCTGTGCCCTTTCGAATCATGGTGTGTCCTCCTGTTACCTGCCGGTTTCTGTGCTCTATTATACAGGGTTACAGAGGACGCGTCAAAAAATTTTATGAAGTTTCTACAATATAACCGAGAAGTAACCATTGCAGTGTATAATGGGAATCACATCGAGGGAGGAGAAGAGGGCTTTCCATCCCAATGTGGAGGAAGGCGGCATAGAAGGGACTTATATCATCCAAGAAATTTCACGCAGAGGACACCTGGCAGGGGGCGATGACTTGGACGGGGGAGCACACCAGGAGACCTTCCCAAAAGCGGTGGAGTTGCTCCATCTGATTAACAGTACCCTGGTGGAAGAAGCCGAGGGAGGTGAAAATCAAGCAAGAGTGCAAAAGAGAGGCGGTATACGCCGCGTTTAAGGGGAATCCCTTCCATCTTCTTCCTGAAAGGAAGAAAAAGCGAGTTGGAAACCGCATAGGAAACAGGTGTCCAGCTCATTTTGCACAAAACAGCGCGGGGAATACATGAAAAAGGGCAAACCGCTGGAAACGGCGGGACGCAAAGCCAGGGAGCTACAGCGGCGCAGCCGCCAGGCCCGCCCGGCCGCCATCTATTCCGATCTCAAATTGGAAGAAAAGGAGAACGGAACATGGCAAAGAACTTGAGAAGAGTGATGGCTGTTTTATTGGCAATGACATTGAGTTTCGGCATGTTAGGGACTGCTGTTTTGGCAGAGCCAGACAGTCACCCTCACAACGAGGTGGCCTGTACGGAATGTACAAATGGTCAGATTACCTGCTCTGCTTGCAGCGGTAGCGGAATGGTCGGCGACGAGACCACAGAAAGTGACAGCACTTGTAGTACTTGCGGCGGAACAGGCAAAGTGAACTGCACCTCCTGTAACGGCACGGGTGAAGTAGACTGCACCGGTACTTTTACAGCCGGCGGGACCACGCCCGCCACCTGCACGGAGCCGGGATCTACGGTGTATACCTGCACCAGCTGCAATGCAAGCTATGAAGAGATAATTCCTGCGACTGGTCATGTTGTGGATAACAGTGGTTGGACGATTACCAGGGAACCCACCTGTACCCTGGCTGGGGAAAAGGCTGGTATCTGTAGTATCTGTACACAAACTGTGATAGAGGAAATCCCGTCCTTGGGACATATGTGGCAGACAGAAAGTGGGGTCAAGACTTGTACGGTTTGCGGGGTGAAGGAGGCAGCGCTGGAGAACGGTGTCAATATCATCCGTGCTGGCACTGAAGGTATGACCTATAACATTGGCGAGGACCAGGTGGTCATGGTGGCCAGCCCCGCTGATGTCAGTGAGCCTATCATTTTTACCGACTGTACCTTTAACCTAACTGGAACGACGGTCAAAATCAGCGGAAACCAGGACGGCATCAGCTACAACAATGGCGAGGTGATCACCAAACTGTGGATTGGCGGAAACGTCCAGTTTGACAACTGCACCTTCGTGACGGACGCGACTGGCAGCAAGAGTTCCAGTGTCGGCTATGATGCCTGCATCTACTTCTTCTCCGGGGACATTGTCCTCAACGGCTGCACCCTAAGCGCCAACGGCTACAACGGCCAGTTCCTGGGCCTCTACGGCAGTAGCGGCAGTGTCACCTTTGATAACTGCGACATCAGCACGGTCAACAACCGCAACGGCTGGAGCTACGCCATGTACGGCGGCAGCGTGCTTAAACTGGTGAACGGCTCCACCATGACCGCCACCGGTATGAGCACCGACAGCGGCAACACCAACGCTTTTTACTCCGGCGACAACAAGACCAAATATGACGCCATCTTTGTGAAGAACTCCACCATCGACTTCAGCGACAACAGCGCCGGCGGCTTTGCCATCAACAATGTAAACATCCATGTGGATAGTTCCACGATTACGGTAAGCAACAACAAGGGCAATGCCTGCAATTCCGGCTACTGGATTGTGGACGGCTCCACCATCACCATGAACGGCAACCGGGGCGGCCACGCCCTGTCCTGCATCGGCTTTGAGATGACGGACTCCACCGTGGAAATTATGCATAACGGCTATGCAGGCGTCTATGTGCAGTCCAGGGATTCCTCCTTTACCAACTGCTCGGTGGATATCCGCTGCAACGGCGAGAAGCTGCTCAGCTATACCGCCGGCGACCTGTGGCTCAATACCTACACCCTGACGGTGGACGGCGGCACCTCCCAGGCTCTCAAGGGCTCTCCCTGGCTGGGCGGCGTGGGCCGGAAGGGCACCGTGACCACCGCCGAGGGCACCACCGTGGTGGCCTATGACCTGAACACTAACGCGGCGGACAATCTGAAGAGCAACACCGAGCCCACCCTCACCAGTGCGGCCCTGGCCCTGAACGGAGAGGACAACGGCCATACCCTGTTCCTCAATCCCTTCATGACCACCCCCTATGCCCGGGGCAACGCGGAAGGCAGCGCCAGCAACAACGACGCCGACCTGTTTGCCGATGACAAGATGACCGCACAGAGCGATATTATCGGTATTGAGAACGCCAAGATCGACAGACTTACCGATGCCCAGCTCTCCCATCACCGCTATGACTGGGCCAACGGTGTGGTGACTCAGGCAGCCGCAGGCGAGAACTACGGCATTATCCGCTACGCCTGCCTGGACTGCGGCGACTACATGACCAACACCGGCAGCCATCCCAACAGCTTTGACTGCGCGGGCACCTATGTGTACGCCCCTGCGGTAGCCCTGAGCTTTGATGCCAATACCACCGACACGGTGGAAAATATGCCGGAAACTCAGCAGGTGCTCTATAACACTGCCGGCATCCAGCCTCAGGACCCCACCCGCAGCGGCTATACTTTTGATGGATGGTATACCGATGCCTCCTGTCAGACTGCCTATGATTTTACCACAGTTTTGACAGAAAATATAACGGTATATGCGAAATGGGAGGAGACTTCCTCCGGCGGAGGCGGCGGAATCATCTACACCTATTACGATGTCACCGTCAACTACTATGACGAGGAGGGCAACGCCATTGCTCCCAGCCACACGGAGAATATCCGCGAGGGGCTCCGCTATGACGTCACCGCCTACGACGCCATTGCCATCGAAGGCTACACCTACGTGGAGACCACCGGCGACGCCCTCACAGGTACCGTGAACGGCAACAAGACCATCAATGTGTACTACACTGCCGAGACCGAGCTGGATGACGGCGATACGCCTCTGGATCCCGGTCCCGGAGAGGACCCCGACATCCCCGACGGCGATATCCCCCTGGACCCTGCTCCCGGCGGGGATGAGGGCGTGGACATCGTGGACCCCGACACCCCCATGGGCAACCTGCCTCAGACCGGTACGGCGGAAGCTGTGACCCCCTATATGACGGCTGGGCTGATGGCTTTGGCCGCGGCAATGACCATGGCCGGCCTGTACTTCTCCCGTAAGCGGGGCAAGCACGAGGAACTGTAAACACATCAGCATGACAAACGGCGCTGCGGCGTCGGAAAAAGAGAGGTCCCCCGCCGGTTTTCCGGCGGGGGACCTCTCCTGTTTCGTGGAAGATTATCTTGCAATTTATGCCGGGGAGCTCCCGGAACAACAGCGCTCCTCCCCATTCCCGGCGGGGGGGCGGTAGACCATGTACTGGTTTTTTCCTCGGCGTTTGGCCTCATAGAGAGCGCTGTCGGCGGTGGAAATCAGATCCTGGAAGGTGGCGGCGTGGTCGGGATAGCAGGACACGCCGATGCTGCCGGAGAACCGGTAGCGGACGGCGCCGGAGGTGTACTCCTCCCGGAATACGTCCAGCAGCTGCTCCAGCTTCTGCAGCAGCACCGGCTCCTCGATGCCCGGGGCAAAGACCACAAACTCGTCGCCGCCGTACCGGGCTACTACGTCGGTGCTGCGGAAGACCTTCGTCAGCCGCTTGGCGATGCACCGCAGCACGTCGTCGCCGCAGATGTGGCCCAAGGTATCGTTGATCCGCTTGAAATCGTCGATGTCGATGAAGATCATGGCGCTGCGGGCGCGCTTGCGGGTCTGCAGCAGATTGTTCACCAGCTCCTCCAGTGCCTGCCGGTTGTAGAGACCCGTCAAAGCGTCCCGGTTGGCCTTCTCCTTCCAGCGGAAGATCTCCGCCTTCCACTCCTCTGTGTTCAGAAGAAAACCGGACACGGCGCGGGAGACTGTCTCTCCGGCGGGAGGCGGATCCCGGTGCATGTAGACCTCCAGCCATTCATAGCGGCCCCGGGAGGCATAGAACCGCAGGTTTTCCACAATCCAGCCGTCTGTGCGAATGGACCGGCGCACCATTTCCTCCAGAGCAGCAAAGTCATTGGCGTGCACCAGACCGGCCCGGCCAAAGAGCTCCCGCCCGGGCACAGGTCCGTGGGCGTCCTCCAGGAAGGGGGAGAAGGGGGCGGAGAAAATGGCCCGGTCGGTGTCCAGGTGGTAGGAGAAGGAGATGATGTAGTTCAAAGTAGGCGCTGTTTGGACAGCGGGCTTGTCTATCGGCGGAGCGGAGGCCGAATCCGCCGGCGGGAGATACCGCAGAAGCTTCCCGCTATAGGCAAAGGTCTCGAATTCCGCCGCAGGGAGAGGCAGGGAGTAGATGTACCCCTGGATCATAGAGCAGGCGGACTGGTTGAGGAACCGGACCTGCTCCACAGTATCGATGCCCTCCGCCACGGTGCTGATGTGGAGCTGACCGGCCAGCTTCATAATGCTGTCTACAATGCAACGGCCGCGCTGGCTGTTGTTCTTGCCGGTAAAGAAGGTGCGGTCCAGCTTGATGGTGTCGATGTGCAGATCGCTGAGGAGATTCAGAGAGGAGTAGCCGGTGCCGAAATCATCCAGGGAGCACTGGAAGGACAGCTCATGCATCTCGTCGATGATAGGTTTGACAATAGAGGGCTCCTCAATGAAAATGCTCTCCGTCAGCTCAAACTCAATGAGGCCTGGCGGCAGATTATAAGAGGTATAAATCTCATGATAGCGACGGAGAAAGTTGGGAATGGGGAGATTCTGCCGGGACAGATTCACTGAGATCACCAGCAGCTCCCGTTTCTCCCGGTTCCAGCGGGCCAGCAGCTTGCACACCTCTTCAAAGACGAAAAAGTCCAGCTTGCTGACCAGTCCGTGTTTTTCAAACACCGGGATGAACTGAGCCGGAGGCAGCATCCCCTTGTCCGGGTGCTTCCAGCGGATCAGCGCCTCCGCTCCGGCAATCTTCTGATTGCGCAGACGGACCTTGGGCTGGAGATAAATCTGAAAATCACCCTTGTCCAGAGAGAACTCCAGATTGTTCAGCAGCTCCTTCTCCTGGATATAGGCCTGCTGGCGGACGGCGTTGTAGAACATGCAGCGGTCACTGGGATTCTCCCCCTGATTTTTCCGGGCGATGTTGGCCTTTTCCATCATACCGGCCACATCAGTCTCCCCGGGCTCCGGCAGGTAGATGCCGAAGCGGATCTCCAGGAAATAGGGCGAGTCGCGCTCCACATTGAATCGGTTGATCTTTTGGTACAACGCCTCCAGCCGCTTTCGCAGAGCTTCCTCTGTGTCGGCGTGGAGCAGGAGGTAGAAAAGATCGGCGGAGGATCGTGCTGCCAGCTCGCCTCCATCCTCCAGGCTGTCCTCCATGGCATGGTACAGGTAGCGGAGCGTGTCGTCTCCGGCATTTCTGCCGTAGACATTGTTGATAAGCTTGAAGTCCTGAACATCGGCGCTGACGAGGGCATACTTTTGCGAGGCTGCCAGCCGCTGGTCGGCCAGCAGACGAAAGCGGGCGCTGTTGACGCCGCCGGTAACGGCGTCGGTGAAAGCGACCTTCTCCAAAGTGCGGCGGTAGCGGGACTGCTGGATGGTGATCACAGCGGTGACGCATAGCAGCAGACAGAGCATGACAAGCGACACCAGCTGGTTGTGGACGGAAATCCGATTTACATCTTCAGAAATCAGATCCGCCGGTACGATGGTCACAAGATTCCAGTCCAGGGTGGTCAAGGGCTGATAGTGCAGCAGCATCTTCACGCCCTGGCTGCTGGAAAAGGAAAAATCTCCGCTGCGGCCATTGGACAAATCCAGGCGGACCTGGTCGCCGTTCTCCGAGGCCAGAAGTTCCGCCAACAGCTCGGTGCCGGAGGGGTTGGAGATGGGAATGCCATCCCGGGAGGTCAGAAGGGAATGGCTATTGCCGTCAAAAAAGGAGGTGACCAGAAAGTCTCTGAGGTGAAGACTGCTTTTTACGCCCACAATGGCAGTCTGGTCGCTTAGAGGCAGCAGGTAGGTCAGCGTTTGATCCTTGGGCTGAAAGATCAGCACGGCGCTGCTGTCATGGACGAACTGAATATCGCAGGCATTTTCCTTGGCCTGGCTCAGAATTTGATGGGCTTGGCTCTCGTCCGTCAGATAGAGGGCGTCGAAGTGGGAGAGGGCGCACTTACGGGTAAGGAACTCCTCCAGGTCCTCCTCGGCCAAAAGCACGGCGCTGTCGCCGATGAGCTGAAGCGTGTCCAGAGAGGTCTCAATGCGGGCGTCCACCTGTTCCGCAATCTGTCCCGCCACATCGGAGACATAGCTGGTGGTGCTCTCCTCCAGGGAGGAGATGATCCGGGTGGAGTTGCGCAGGGTCAAAAGGGCGACAAACACCGCCAGCAGGCATAGCCCCAAAAAGAGATATTTGGTTATGGGGGAGGTGAGGCGTTGATCCTTCATAGCGGCGGTGCTCCTTTATGCCGGAATGGCGGAATAGAAAAAGTCCGAGGAGGGGCAGCGGATGCCCCTCCCCAGACCTTTACGCGTCAACGGGGAGAACCGGTCTCCCACAGTGTCAGGTACGGGGGAAGAGACGTTCATCGATGAGCTTGATGAGCTCCAGTACGCTGGAGAAGGAGAGGGGGGCAGAGCCATCCAGGCAGTCCAGCTTCCCCTGCCATGTGGTGCTGCGCCGGGTGAGCACATAGAGGTTGAAGGTGGCCGCAATGCCCCGGGCGGCCTCCACCTCCTCCTGGGACATGCCGCTGCCCAGATCCTGAGACACTGGAATGGCATGGGGCGGTACGTGGCGGAAGGTTCTGGTGCGCTGGAAGGCCTGAGGGAAATTCTGCTGGTTGAGAATCTCCTCCACCTGGAGGATCAGATTCCCAATGTCGGAGAAGGGAATGGGAGCGGTGAGGCGCCGGCTGACGATGCGGCCCTTGACCTGTCCGCTTTCCGCGCGGTCCACGCATAGCCGCAGGGCGGCGTCGTAGTGATTCATTCTGGCAGGCATTCCGTTCGCTCCTTTATATGTGTGTTTACAGGGCGGCCAGCCGTTTCTGCATCCACTCGCTGTTGATGCTGTGGCGCAGGGCCTCCTCCCGGGAGACCCGGCCGCTCTGCACCAGACGCAGAAGGCTCTGGTCCATGGTGACCATCCCCTCGGCGGCGCCCTGGGAGATCACGTTGTCGATCTGGTGGCCCTTGGACTCCCGGATCATATTGCGGATGGCGCTGTTGACGGACATGACCTCAAAGGCGGGGGCCAGGGCGCCGTCCACCGTTGGCACCAGCTGCTGGGACACCACGCCCTCCAGCACCATGGCCAGCTGGGTGCGGATCTGCTGCTGCTGCTCCGGGGGGAAGGAGTCCACGATACGGTCGATGGTGCTGGAGGCGCCGATGGTGTGGAGGGTGGAGATGACCAGATGGCCCGTCTCCGCGGCGGTGACGGCGGCCCGGATGGTGTCCGCGTCCCGCATCTCTCCCAGAAGAATGATATCCGGCGCTTCCCGCAGGGCGGCCCGGAGGGCTACGTCGTAGGACTGGGTGTCCGTAGACAGCTCCCGCTGGGTCACCACGCTCTGCTTGTGCTGATGGAGGTACTCAATGGGGTCCTCGATGGTGATGATGTGGCTGTTGCGGCTGGAATTCACCGCGTCCACCAGGCAGGCCAGGGTGGTGGTTTTGCCGCTGCCGGCGGGGCCGGTGAAGAGCACCAGTCCCCGGGTGTACCGGGCAAAAGCCATCACGTTGTCCGGAATGCCCAGAGCCGTCCGGTCCGGCAGCTGGAAGGACACCACCCGGATCACAAGACCCAGGGAGCCCCGCTGCTTCAGGGCGTTGATGCGAAAGCGGGAGAGGCCGGGCACGGCGAAGGAGAAGTCGTCGTCCCCCTTCTCCAGAAGCCGGTCCATATTCCGGCCGCCGGCCAGCTGGTAGAGCTCCCGGGTGAGGGCCTCAATGTCGTTGGGGAGCAGCCGCTCTCCCTGGCGCTGGATGAGGCCGTTGATTTTATAGGCTGCCGGCATGCCGGCGATGATGAGAATGTCGGAGGCGGACTGACGGACAGCCTGCTCCAGAATCTCCTGGATCTTCATGGGGCGGGTTCCTTCTTTCTTGCTTGGTGGAGAGGGTTACGACAGATCGCCGCCGTCCCACAGGTCGGGGGCGTCGTCGATCTCTCCGTCATCGGGCTGGACGGGGGTTACATCCCAGGCCAGAATGGTGACGGAGCCGTCCGCCTCCCGGAGGAGGTGGAGGGAGAGAACCTGATCGTTCTGGAGAGGAATCTCCCGCTGGAGCTCCGGCTCCGTACCGGAGACAAAGGCGGCGTAGAGGGCCGCGGCCTCACTGTCGGCGGCGTAGTAGGCCTGCACCGTGTCGGCGTTGATCTGGGACAGGGCCAGATCCGCCCGGGCGGTGGACAGGGTGAGGGCGGCGAAGATGGAGAGGGTCAGCACCAGCAGCACGGTGATGATGGTGATGAGGCCCACGCCCAGGGGAGATGTGCTCTTGTGGGATTCCTTCACGGCGCGGTCACCTCCCCGGTCTCAAAGGTCAGGGCGGACCAGTCGGTGCCGCCGTCATCGGGCCAGCTGCAGTCCAGAGTGTAGACGGCCTCGCCTGCCCAGAGCACCTGAATCCGGGCGTCCACCAGCCCCTCCGACGGAGTGAGGAGGGGGGAGATCTCATAGCCCTCCGGGGCGTCCGGCAGGGCCTGGCCTGCCCGCAGGGACTCAGCGGCGGACTGGGCCAGGCACACCGCCTGGGTCAGCCGCTCGCTCTCCTGGCTGAGGCGGCGTGCGTGGAGCAGCAGCCCCACGCACACGGCGGCGCACAGGGCAAAGATAAAGAGATTGAACACCAGCTCAATCAAAAAGAGGTTGGTGCGCTTGGGTCCCAGCGTCATGGCTCCACCTCCTCCAGCAAAGAGACGCCGCTGCGGGGGGACAGGGAGAGGGAGGCGGCGGCCCCCTCACCGGCGACGGAGAGGGTCAGAAGACCGTCCTCCGCCGAAATCTCCAGGGCGTCCAGGGCCAGAATGGGGAGGCCGTCTGCGGCGGTCAGGCCCGAGCCGGTCTCGGCATAGAGCTCCCGCAGCTGGCCCTCATAGCAGTAGAGCAGGGTGTAGTAGTCCCCCTCCGTCACCATCAGGGCGTCCCCGTCCCCGAAGGCGGTGACGAACACGCTGCCGCTGCGGTCCCCCTGGCGCACCTGATTGGCCAGATAGGACGCCGCCGTGCGGACGGTGTAGTGCTGATCGGAGGCGGATACGGTGCTCCGGTAGACGCTGCTGCCCATGAGGGTGATGCCCATGGCCAGCAGAAAGAATAGCGCACCCAGGGCCGCCGTCAGAGCGGCCCGCAGAAGGCGGCTGGATCGGTTTTGAAACCTCATGGAAAACGGCTCCTTCCGTTTTCGGACGGCTCAGCCTCGGCGCTCAGCGGGGGAGCACCGTGATGTCCGGCATCAGGTTGGCCGCCACGTACTGGTAGTCTACAAAAAACCGGCTCTCGTCCACCTGGACGCCGTAGCGCTCCTCCAGGTGGCTGAGGTTGGCCGGATAGGCCCCCTCCAGGGCGTAGCACTGCACGGCGGCCCGGCGGATGGCCTGGGCGGTGAGGTCCAGGCTCTCCTCGTCGGCCCGGCTGCCGAGGCCCCGGGCCGCAAGGGACAGCACCACCGGCAGCAGGCACGCCGCCAGCAGCAGCAGAATCAGGCGGCCCAGCGGGCGGGATCTCCGGAATACCACGGCGACCGCACCTCCTTCCTCAGCCGCCGATGCTGGAGAGGACCCCCAGCAACGGCAGCATCACCGACAGCAGTACCAGCCCCACAGCGGCGCACAGCACCACCACCAGGGTGTACTCAAAGCGGCTGAGCATCAGGGACATCTTCTCGTCGGCGTCGGCCTGACAGCGCCCGGCCAGCTCCTCCATGGCCTGGTCGGAGCTGCCGGCGCGGAAACCCGCGCTGAGCAGGCCGGCCTGGAGGCCGGAGAAAACCCCGGTTTCCTCCATGGCCTTGGGGAAGGCGGTGCCCGCCAGCATCTTCTGGCGGCAGTCGGCCAGAGGCCGGGCCAGGGCGGTACCCTCCAGCAGCTGGCAGGAGCGGTCCATGGCCTCGTCCAGATCGAGGCCGCTGGAGAGCATCAGGGCCATGACGGAGGCGAAACGGCTGCGGTCCACCGCCTGGGAGGCGGCGGAGCGGGCGAGAAGGCGGCTCATGGCCGCCTGTCCCTTCCGGGACCGGAACATCCACAGGATGTACAGGGACGCCGCCACCAGCACCACGGCGAACACCGCGGCCACATACTTGCTGACGGAGCCGAAGCGCATCAGCCCCTGGGCCACCGGGGACATGCTGACGCCCAGCTGGCTGAATACCTGCTGAAATACCGGCAGCACCCGGACCACCAGGGCCAAAAAGACCACGGCAATCAAAACCGCCATCACCACCGGGTAGAGAATGGCCCGGCGCAGGCTCTGACGGGTGGCGGCCTCACGGCGGTAGAAGTCCGCCAGAGCGGCCAGCACCTGATCCAGACGGCCGGAGGCCTGACCGATCTCCACCATCTTCAGAAGGTAGTTGGGAAAGGCTCCGGTCTCCGCCAGGGCGGCGGACAGGGACTCCCCCCGGGACAGGACCTGGTGGATGGCGGTGAGCAGCGCCCGCTCCCGGGGACCGGCGGCGTCGTCGGCCAGAATTCCCAGGCTCTCCTCGGAGCTGATGCCTGCCTTCACCATCAGCGAGAGCTGATAGCAGAAGACGGACAGCTCCTCGGGACCAAGGGCAAGACGGCTGGCATTGTGTTCTTTCATGCACTCATCTCCTGTTTTGTAGGATGGATCAATAGGCATACTTGGCGGAGTAGTTGCTGGCAGTGGTGACATACTTCATGATGGAGGCGCTGCCCTTGCCGGTGGAGACAAAGGTGGGATCCATCAGCGTCCAGGTCTTGCCGTCGAAATAGATGGCCTTGTCTACCCAGCCCACGCCCTCGATGTACACGTTGATCCAGGCGTGGTAGACGGTACCGGCGTAGCCGATGACCAGCTTGCAGGGAATGCCCTGGGAGCGGAGCATGGCGGCCATCACAGCGGAGTAATCGAAGCAGATGCCCTTCTTGGCCTCCAGCACCTTGTCCACCACCGGCAGATAGCCCGTGGGGGGATTGGCGGCCAGCTCATAGTCGTAGGTAAAGTTTTTGGTGACCCAGGTAAAGATGGCCTGGACCTTGGCCAGATCGGTGGTGGCGTTGGCGGCCTTCACAATCTCCGCGCCCTTGGCCACCGTCTTGCTGTCGCTGGTGAAGTTCACATACTGGTTGGCATAGAGGAAGGGCAGGAAGGGATCCCGCAGCTTCACAGTGAGGGCGGTGCTGTAGGCCTGGGCGTACTTGGTGCCGCTGGTGTTCTCGTAGACCTTCACGGTATAGCTGCCGTCGCCCTCAGTGAGGGGGAAGGTCTCATAGGTGCCCGTGTTGTTGAGGTTGTAGGTGTAGGTGGTGCCGCCGCTCTTGACGATCTGCACCTTGATGCGGACATTCTTTCCGCCGGTATACTTCACCATCACAAAGCCCTCGGCCAGATTGGAGGCGTCCACGCTGGCCTTGGCGTTGTGGTAGACGGTCACGCCGCTTTTCAGCTCCACGGTGGAGGGGATGGCGGACTGGGCGGCTTCGGCGGTGGGGATGAGGGCGGCGCAGGCGCCGCACACCACTGCCGCGGACAAAAGCCCGGCGGCCATGCGGACGGCTACAGGCTTGGAGAGGGAGAGCTTCGGAATGGAAAGGGGAAACTTAGGGGTGAATATGTTCATGGGCTTCCTCCACAGTTGAAATGGTGAGATTCACGTCCTCGGCGGAGGGGGTGGGGACCTCCTCCACCCAGACGGCGGGGTAGTCGTAGCTGTCGTCGGCGTCAAAGCTGTCGATGAGACGGGCACGGACGATGAGCCGGTGGTCCGCCACGCCGATGGGGGTGCAGGTGGTGAGGGTCAGGCAGGAGAATCCCTGGCAGTAGATGACGCTCCAGTCGTCCTCCTCCACCACAATGGTCTGATCCCACAGGTACTGGTAGATCACGCCGTCATAGACCAGATAAAAGAGATCGCCCTCCCCCAGCTCATCCAGAGGATAGAAGGGCCAATCCAGAGTATAGACGCCGTTGCGGGTGCCGTTGCGGTGGCCGGCGATGGACACATTTCCACCCGCCTCAAAGGGCAGCTGCGCGTAGTCGTAAAGGCCCAGACCCTTGCGCAGGGTGGCGTCGGAGGTGCCCGCCAGCACCGGTTCGTCCACCTCGATGGCGGGGACGATCAGCTCCATGGTCCCCGACTCGTAGGCCTTACGGGCGGCGGTGATCACCAGTTTGCCTGCAGGGAGGGACTCCTCCCCGTCCTCCGGATCCGTCTCCTCCGGTTCCTCCTGGACCGGAGGGGAGAGAGGACGCTTGGACACGGTGACCACCTGGGTCTCCATCTGCTGCAGCTGCCGCTGGCGCTGCATGGTCAGCAGGGCGGCGGCCAGGGCGCCGATGGCCACAAGAAAGCACAGACAGGCCAGCAGGATGCGTTTGTTCATAGAAAAAAGGGTCTCCTCTCAGGATATCTCCAGCTCCCGCACCCGGTAGGTGAGACGAAACAGGGTGGGGCTGCAGCTGCGGTAGAAGGCGGCGACAATTCGCTCCACCACCATGGTGGAGTCCTCAAAATTGGCGGCAGGCAGCATGACCACATACTGGGTGGGACTATACCGGGAGACCACGTCGCCCCGGCGCAGGCTTCCTACCAGCACGCCCTGGAGCAGCTCCATGGCCCGGTTGAGCAGGTTCTGGACCTGTTCGCCGCTTCGCTGGCAGGACACAGTGAGCAGAGCGGTGTGGATGCAGGTGCCGCTGCGGGCGGCCCGCCGGGCCTCCAGACGGTAAATCTCCCGGAAAAAGCCGTAGTCGCAGAGAAAAGCGCCGGGCCGGGCGGTGGTCTCCTTCAGGTTCTCCTGAATGACGCCCAGATCCGTTTCCAGCGCCTCCTCGCTGTCCATAATGGCGGCGTAGAGGCTTTTCAGCGTGTCGGAGGGGGAGATCCCCAGTTCCTTATATAAAAGGTCGCAGGCCATCTGGTAATGGTCCAGGGCGGCGGCGTGGTCGTTTTGGGCGATGAGGGAGCGGACGATGAGAACGTGAAGCTCCTCATCCAGAGGATCCAGTTTGGACGCGGCGGCGCACACCGCCAGCATCTTTTCAAAGTTTCCGCTCTCCTCCAGCAGCGCCGCGTAGGCCTTTACGGCGGCTACATAGCGGTTGTGGAGGGTGGTGGACAGGGAGATCACCCACAGACTGCCGCTCTGCAAAGGCAGAAATTCCCCCCGGTAGAGGGTGGTCAGCCGGTCCAGGCAGGCCATGCGCTTCTCCGGGGATAGGTTCTCCTCTTTGGAGTGATCATATAGGGCGTTGAAATGGTCCACGTCCACCTCGCAGGCTACGTCTTTGTTCCAGGCGTAGGCCCCCCGCTGGGAGAGAATCGGCTGCACTCCGTCGGGGAAAAGGGGTTCCAGCAGGGCGCGGAGACGGAAAAACAGGGTCTTCAGGGCGCTGGTGGGATTGGCGCTCTCCTCCTCGGGCCAGAAGGTTTCAATCAGCTCCATCTGGGGAATGCTGCGGCCACGGTTGATGATGAGATACGCCAGCACATTCCAGGTCTTCTGAGCCCGGTTGCTGTCCTCCGCCAACACCTGACCGCACCGGGACAGGCGGAAGCCGCCCAGCATGGAGATGGCTAAAGTTTTTTTCGAATTGGGGTCGGTCTGCTTGGCCATGGCCTGATTCCCCCTCCTTCCGAACCGGCACAACGCCGATAGATACACAGAGAATCATACCACACAACCGCGCAAAACGCCAGAGGAATTTCGAAAAAATTATGGTAGGGTATGTCAGAAATCCTGGCAAGTCTGCAAAAAAACCTGCATAAATGGAAAAATCGAGCGGGCCCGATTCATGCGGGTCCGCTCGGCGCAGAGAGGGAAATCAGCAGAGGTCGTTGGGTGGGGCGGAATCAAAAAGCCGGCGGAACGTATCCAGCAGCACAGGATTGAAAACGCCGCATTGGCCGCCCAGAATCATCTCCATGGCTTCCTGGTGAGAGAAGGGGGGCTTGTAGCACCGTTCGTTGGTGAGCGCGTCGTATACGTCCGCCAGGGCCACCACCTGGGCCCAGATGGGGATGTCCTCCCCCTTCAGCCCGTCGGGGTATCCCCGTCCGTCCCACCGCTCGTGGTGGTGGCGGCAGATATCGTGGGCGTAGAGATAGAGCGGGTTGGTGCGGTACTGGGGAATCTGCTCCAGCAGCTCACAGCCCTTGATGGTGTGGGTTTTCATCAGCTCGAACTCCTCGGCGGTGAGGCGGCCGGGCTTATTGAGAATTTGGTCGGGAATGGCAATTTTTCCCACGTCGTGGAGAATGGCGGCGGCGGCAATCTGATCAATGACCTCGTCGGAGAAGGCGCAGCCCACCTGTCCCTCCTCCCGCAGCTGCCGCAGCAGCTGGTCGGTGAGAGCGCTGATGCGGCGCACGTGGGAGCCGGACTCGCCGCTTCGAAACTCGATGGCGGTGGCCAGACTTTCGATGATGGACCGGTTGAGCTCCTGAATCTCCAGCGCCTGCCGGGCCAGCTGCTGGTCCTGCAGATCCACGGTGCGGCCCAGCCGTTCCCGGGTCTGGAACAGCTCCACCACGCTGCTGACCCGCCGGCGGACAAAGTAGGGCACCACCGGTTTGCCGATGATGTCCATGACCCCCAGCTCATAGCCCCGGTGCATCTTCTCCTCGGAGCAGTCGGCGGTGATGAGAAAGACGGGAATCTGCTCCAGAAGATCCCGGCCCTTCAGCTCCTCCAGAAGCTGAAAACCGTCCATCTCCGGCATCACCACATCCAGCAGCACCGCGGCGATGCGGTGGGCGTACTGGTTGATGAGGGACAGAGCCTCCAGGCCGTTTTCCGCCTCCAGAATCTGGTAATCCCCACGGAAGGCCTCGCTGAGAATGGCCCGGTTGAGCTCCATATCGTCCACAATCAGCAGCAGATCTCTGGCGCCGAAGGGGGCGGGAGAGGTTCGGCACTCTTCCATGGCTTATCGGACCTCCTCCGACTGGAGCAGCTCCACGGCGGCCCGGTAGGCCTGCTCCACCTGGGCGTAGAGACCGGGAACCGCAGCTTCGTCGCCACGACGGATGGCCTGGACCAGCTGGTCGCAGGCGGTCTGGAGGCGGCTGAGCCCCAGGTTGGCGGACACGCCCTTGAGGGTGTGGGCGCCTGTCTCCATGCCGGTGAGATCACCGGCGGCCTGGGCGGCCTGGAGCTTGGCAAAGGTGCCGTCAGAGGGAAAACGGAGAAGAAAGCGGCGGAAAAGCCCCTCGTTTCCGCTGAAGCGGGCCAGCGTGGCGGCGTAGTCCACAGACAGCCGGCCGCACAGTTCCTGAAATTCCATATGAGACCTCCTGAACAAAGCCGGCGCCTCGAAAGAGTAAGCCGGCGGATAGAACATAGCTATTTTTTATTATAAAAGAAAGCGGGCATGTTTGCAACTTTTTTTCCATAGGGGCTGTTTCGGATTCCATACTGTGCGGTTTTTGCCTTTTACAAAAAAATGTGGTATACTGGCTCCAAATGGCGGGAAGGAAGGAGAATGTCCATGAAAAAGCTGGTGGTGGGAATTCTGGCCCACGTGGATGCGGGAAAGACCACCCTGTCGGAGGCGCTGCTGTACACCGCCGGGGCGGTGCGGAAGCTGGGGCGGGTGGACCACCGGGACGCCTTCCTGGACACCGACGATATCGAGCGGGAGCGGGGCATTACCATCCTGGCCAAGCAGGCGGAATTGAACTGGAAGAATCTGGAAGTAACCCTTCTGGACACCCCCGGCCATGTGGACTTCTCCGCGGAGATGGAGCGGACGCTCCAGGTGCTGGACTGCGCCGTACTGGTCCTCAGCGGTACCGACGGCGTTCAGGGCCACACCGCCACCCTCTGGCGGCTGCTGGAGCGCTACGGGGTTCCCACCGTTCTGTTTGTGAATAAAATGGACCTGGCGGGGGCGGATCGGGAAGCCCTGCTCCGCCAGCTCCGTTCCCGCCTCCATGAAAACTGCGTGGATTTCACCGACCGGGATGAAGCCTGGGCGGAGAGCGTGGCCGTGGCCGACGAGGCGCTGCTGGAGGCCTATCTCGCCGGGGAGCCTTTGACGGACGGGGCGGTGGCCGCCTGCATAGGGGAGAGGAAGCTCTTTCCCTGCCTCTTCGGCTCCGCCCTGCGGCTGGATGGGGTGGAGGCGCTGCTGGACCTCCTCCGCCGGTACGTCCCCGCGCCCCGGTATGGGGAGGCTTTTGCCGCCCGGGTGTTCAAAATTGCCCGGGAGGGCGGGGAGCGGCTGACCTATCTGAAGGTCACCGGCGGCGTTCTCCGGGTGAAGGACACCCTCAGCGGGGAGGACTGGAAGGAGAAGGTGAACCAGATCCGCCGCTACTCCGGGGCCAAATTCCGCCAGATGGAGGCGGCGGAGGCGGGGACGGTGTGCGCCGTCACCGGCCTCACCCACACATGGCCCGGCCAGGGCCTGGGGGCGGAGGCGGCGGGGGAGAAGCCGGCCCTGGAGCCCGTGATGACCTACCGGCTGCTTCTGCCTGAGGGCTGCGACTGTCACACCTTTTTGGGAAAGCTGCGGCAGTTGGAGGAGGAGGACCCCCAACTGGGAGTGGTGTGGAACGAGGCTCTGGGGGAGATTCACGTCCGCCTCATGGGGGAGGTGCAGCAGGAGGTGCTGCGCCGCCGTATTGCCGACCGCTTCGGCACGGCGGTGGACTTCGATCAGGGGAGCATCCTCTACAAGGAGACCATTGCCGCGCCGGTGGTGGGCGTCGGCCACTTCGAGCCCCTGCGCCACTACGCGGAGGTCCACCTTCTGCTGGAGCCGGGGGAGCGGGGCAGCGGCCTGCGCTTCGCCTCCGCCGTGGGGGCCGACGATCTGGACCTCAACTGGCAGCGGCTGATTCTGACCCATCTGGGGGAGAAGGAGCCGGTGGGGGTCCTCACCGGGTCCCCGGTGACGGATGTAAAAATTACCATTCTGGCGGGACGAGGCCACCTGAAGCACACCGAGGGAGGCGATTTCCGCCAGGCCACCTACCGGGCGGTGCGCCAGGGACTCCGCCAGGCGGAGACCATCCTGCTGGAGCCCTGGTACGCCTTCCGCCTGGAGGTGCCCCGGGAGAATCTGGGCCGGGCCATGGCGGATCTGCAGAAAATGGGCGGGACCTTTGCGGAGGAGGAGGGGGCCGGGGAGCTGGCCGCCCTCGCCGGAGAGGCCCCGGCGGCGGCCATGGGGGGCTACTGGCAGGAGGTGGCGGCCTACACCAGAGGCTGCGGTCAGCTCAGCTGCTCCTTCGCCGGCTATCGTCCCTGCGCCGACCCCCAGGCGGTGGTGGACGCCATCGGCTACGACTGCGACCGGGATGTGGAGAACACGGCGGACTCCGTGTTCTGCGAGCACGGGGCCGGGGTAGTGGTGCCCTGGGATCAGGTGCCCGCCCGGGCCCATGTCACCAGCGGCTACCGCCTCCGTCCGGCGGAGGAGGAGCGGTCCCGGCGGTTCCGCTCCGGCGGCGCCGGAGCCGCGGCGGGGGACCGGGAGCTGGAGGAGATCTTTGTCCGGACCTACGGCCCCATCAAAAACCGGGGTATGGACGCCCTGCGCCAGAGCCGCCGGATTGCGCCGGGCCCCTCCCTCCCCAACCGGGAGCAGCCCGCCTATGTCCAGAAGGGGGACTGGCTGCTGGTGGACGGCTACAACATCATCTTCGCCTGGGAGGATCTGAACCGCTTGGCGAAAGAGAGCCTGGACGACGCCCGGGAAGCCCTGCTCAACGCTCTGGGTAACTACCGGGGAATCAAGGAGTGTCACGTCACCGTGGTCTTCGACGCCTACAAGGTTCCCGGCGGAACGGGAAATGCGGAGAACCGGGGCGGCGTGGAGGTGGTGTACACCAAGGAGGGGGAGACGGCGGACATGTATATCGAGCGGGTGTCCTACGAGCTGGCCCGGAAATACCGGGTGAAGGTGGCCACCTCCGACGGCCTGGAGCAGATCATGATTCTGGGCCACGGGGCCCAGCAGGTGTCCGCCGGGGACCTCAGGTGGGAACTGGACCAGGTGAATGCCCAGATTCAGGATTTCCTCCGGGAGCAGCAGTCCTGAGAGAGCTGGAAAGGGGCGGGGAAAGCCCCGGAGAGAAGAAAAGAACGCGTCTGCTGTTTGGTAAGCAGGCGCGTCCTTTTTCATTTTTTAACCTCCGATACGGTGCATATCCCGCTGAGAGCAGGACCGGCACTGGCCGGACAGAGGGCCGTGGTCGGCAGGCTTGGCGGCGGCTGCCGCCAGAATGGCAGCCTGCAGGGCCTCCCCGTGGAGGCCCCGGACGGAAATCTCCTCCCGGGAGTGGAGGCAGGGCTTGAGAAAGCCGTCCGCCGTCAGCCGCAGCCGGTTGCACTGGGCGCAGAACCGGCAACTGAGGGGGGAGATGAGGCCGATTCGTCCGCCGTCCGGCAGCCGGAACATCCGGGCCACCCCCTCGGTGCCCTCCGCCGTCCAGCCCTCCAGCCGCTTCAGCACAGCGTCCACCGGCAGGTAGGCCTCCGGTCCGAAGGGGACCGTGTGGCCGATGGGCATCAGCTCAATGAACCGCACCTCCAC
Source organism: uncultured Oscillospiraceae bacterium (assembly GCA_944386975.1). Lineage (GTDB taxonomy): Bacteria > Bacillota > Clostridia > Oscillospirales > Oscillospiraceae > CAJFPI01. Next base: position 22,165 of record CALXDC010000027.1, read on the forward strand.
CCCCCACCGGCTGCTGAGGGCTGCCAGGGCGGGAATCTCATCGTCGTTGAAGCCGCCGATGAGCACCACATTCAGCTTCACCGGGGCCATGCCGCAGTCGAGGGCCGCCTGAATTCCGGCGAGGCAGTCCGCCAGGGTTCCCCCCCGGGTGATGGCGCGGAATTTCTCCGGGTTCAGGGTGTCGAGACTCACGTTGACCCGGTGGACCCCCGCCGCCTTCAGCTCCGCCGCCAGAGGGGCCAGGAGGGCGCCGTTGGTGGTGAGGGACAGGTCCTCCACCCCCGGGATCTCCCCCAGGCGGCGGCACAGGTCCGCCGCCCCACGGCGCACCAGAGGCTCCCCTCCGGTGACCCGCAGCTTCCGCACCCCCAGGGATACCGCAGAGCGGGCAATCTCTTCCGTTTCCTCCAGAGTCAGCATGTCGCTGTGGCTGCGCTTCGCCACGCCCTCCGGGGGCATGCAGTAGACGCAGCGGTAGTTGCACCGGTCTGTCAGGGAGATGCGCAGGTAGTCGATCTCCCGCCGGAAGGTGTCTCTCATGGCGTCTCCTCCCCGGCGTTGTCCTCCACCACCTGGGGAATGAACCGCTTGGCAAAGCGGCCCTTGCCCCGGCTCTTCACGTAGAAATATCCCACAGTGGAGAATACCACCGCGCCGACAAAATTCACGAACAGGTCCTCAATGGTGTCGTGGATGCCCACGTCCACGTATCCCCCCAGCCCCAGAGCCTCCTGGGTGCCGTCGCTGTGGACGATGATGACGTCGGCGATATCCCGCACCGGCACGGCTACATTCTTGTTGGTGGGGTCCAGCATCACCGTGGAGAATTCATGGATGATGGTGTCCTTCTGGGTGTCCATCAAAAACAGCTGGTCCATGGAGAATTCCGCGAACTCCCACAGTACGCCGATGGTCATGGAAAAGCAGAAGGCGGTGACCGCCATGTAGAAGGGGGACAGCCGCAGCGTGGCCTTGTCGTGGCGGTTCAGCAGATCCACCAGGGAGAAGCCGATGGCGGCGCAGAGAAAGCCGTTCATGGTGTGAAGCATGGTGTCCCAGTAGGGGAATTTGACGTAATAGGCCCGGATCTCTCCCAGGATCTCCGCGGCGAAGATAAAGAGGAGAATGATGATCTCCAGGGTATCCGGCAGATCCACCTTCAGCCGCCACTCGATGAGGGCGGGCATGGTAAAGAGGATCAGCGTCAACACGCAGAGGAACACATTTTCATAGTTCCCGTTGAAAAACTGGGCCACCATCATGGCAATGACCGCCAGACGCAGCAGTACATATACCGAGGTCACTGCTTTTTTATTTTCAATATGCCGAAAGCCTTCCTTTTTCTTCACGCCCTTCGACTCCTTTCCTGATCTGCTGTCATTCTACCCGTTTCCCGCTTCGCCGTCAACCCCGCCCCTTGCATCCCGCTGCCGCCGGGGGTATACTGATGGTACTATCGTTGTCATCTGGAAAGGAGCGATCATTGTGGAAGCCGCCGTCCGTATCCTTACCTGCCCGCCGCTGCCGGTAGAACGCTTTTTGTCCGCCTACGTGGACGTGGAGACCTTTCTCAGCTGCTGCCGTCAGTGCCCCAACTTCGGTCGCCGGGGCACCTGCCCGCCCTACCGGTTTGCCCCGGAGGACTATTGGCGGCGGTGGACCACGCTGTCCCTTTCCGCCCGGCAGATTGCATTTTCCCCGGAGGAGCGGCGGGGGAAGCTCCGGGAGGGGCTGGAGGTCCTCCGGCGGGAGAAGGAGCGGTTTCTGGAGGACCTCCTCCGTCAGGAGGCCCTGCAGCCCGGCAGCATGGCCCTGGCCGCGGGAGCCTGTGAGCGGTGCGACCCCTGCCCCATGGCGGAGGGACAGCCCTGCCGCCATCCGGAGACCTTCCGCTATTCTGTGGAGTCCCTGGGGGGCGACGTGGCCGCCGCCGCCCGGGACCTTTTCGGCCTGGAGCTGCTGTGGGCCAGGGGGGAGGATCTGCCCCCCTACTACCTCCTCATCGGCGGCCTCCTCTGTAAGTAACGCGGTTCCATTCCGAAAAGCGGGAGAGCCCCTGGGGCGCATTCGATCTGCGCCCCAGGAGCTCTTCTTTTCATTTATACAAGGGTTTGACGGAACGCCGTCAGGGCGCGGAGAAGCCGGGCACGGGTGGCCTCATCGCAGAAAGCCGCCCGGGCCGCCGTCTCCTGACAGCGGATCAGCTCCTCCCGGGTCATGGCGGCAAAATCCGCCGCCCGCCGGAGCTCCTCGGTGAGGGTGAGGTCTCCCAGAAAGGTGGGGTCGTCCCGGTTCAGGGTCACAGCGGCTCCGGCGTCCAGCAGACGGCGGAGGGGGTGCCGGGTGGGGTCCCGGTAGAGCAGAGCCAGATTGGAGCTGAGGCAGACGTTCAGGGGAATCTGCTGCCGGACCAGCCGCTCCACCAGCGCCGGGTCCTCGGCGGCCCGGACGCCGTGGTCCAGCCGGTCCGCCTCCAGGAGATCCAGGGCCTCCCGGACCCCCTCGGGGCCGCTGCTCTCCCCGGCGTGGACCGTGCGGCCAAACCCCAGCTGTCCCGCCCGGTGGAAGGCGGCGTGAAACCGGCGACCGGTGGGGCCGGTGAGGGCCTCGTTGCCGTCGATGGAGAGGCCCGCCAGCCGGGGGGTGCGGCAGGCGGCCATGGTCTCCACCAGACGGAGGGCCTCCGCCTCCGTCTGGGTCCGGGACAGGGAGAGGGTGAAGGCGCACTGGGCCCCGCCGACGGCCTGTCCCCGGTCGAAGCCCTCAGTGAGGGCGGCGATGAGCTGGGCCGGAGAGAACTGAGACCAGTGGGTGGGATTGAGAATGGCCTCGGCGTAGAGAATCCCCTCCCGGGCGCAGGCGAGGGAGAACCGTTCCGCCACCAGGGTCAGTTCCTCCGGACGCCCCACATAGGAGCAGATCCGGTCCAGAAAGGCCAGAAAGTCGCTGAGATCCTCGGCGGAGCAGCGGTAGAGGTCCTGGGGGGAGCGGGGCAGGGACCGCCCCTGGCGGCGGGCGAACTGGTCCAGCAGTTCCCCGGGCATGGTGGATTCCAGGTGGACATGGAGCTCCACTTTGGGCATGCGGGTGAGAAATTGGGTCAGCGATTCCATGGCGGCGCGCTCCTTTGCAAAAAAACCTGGCTCCAGTATACCACAGACTGGAGCCAGGGAAAAGAGGGGGGCTACGCCCGGGCGGCGGTGAGCCGGTAGGCGGTTCGGGAGAAGGGGCGGAGAAGCCGGGGCCGTCCGGCGGCCCAATAGCTCAGCTCCGCCAGCGCGACGCCGCCCGCCACATCCGCCGCCACGTGCTGCCGGGTGGTGAGGGTGGAGAGGCACACCAGCGCCGCCATGAGCGCGGTGGCCCACACCGCCCACCGGGGGAAGCGGCGGTGGTTCCGGGCCCCCACGAAGCACAGCCAGCTCACCAGACAGTGGATGGAGGGGAAGAGGTTCCGGGGGGCGTCCACCCGGTAGAGTAGCCGCATCAGGCTGTCCCACAGGGAGGAGCCGGTGACCTCCGGCCGGGTGAGGGTGGTGGGAAGGAAGATAAAGAAAAGGAGGCACACCGCCTTGGAGAGAAAGTCGGCGCAGAAGAAGCGGTAGGCTGCCGCACGGTCCTGCCGGGCTATGCAGATGTAGAGAAGGGCCCAGAAGAGGAAGCAGCCGAAGTAGACGGACACCGTCCAGGGCAGAAAGGGCACCAGCCGGTCCAGGGGGAGCCGCATACGGAGAAAGGGGCCGTCCTTCCCCAGAAAGCTGCCGGTGTAGTAGGCCAGCTGGTTCCATACCAGGGCCAGCACCGGCAGAACCAGCATCCGTCGGGTTCGTTCATCCATGGATTACCTCCCCGGCGCTCTCGCCGATCCACATGCCCAGGCGTACCCGCATCTCCCGGCCGCCGGTCAGACGGCCCAGCACCTGGGGCAGCAGCTGAATGCGGTCTTTTTCAAATAGCTGCACAATGGTGGAGCCCGCCAGCTCAAAGCGGCCCATCTCCGCTCCCTTGCGCATCCGGCCGCCGGACCGGACGGGGACGATGCCCCCCACCACCAGGGCTCCCACCTCCGTCTGCACCACCGGGCCGAAGTGCTCCGTGGTGAGAAGGGTCCACATGCGGCGGTTGAGGGTATAGACGGGGAAGGCGGCGCAGGCGGCGTCCTGCACGGAGTGGAGGGCGCCGGGGATGAAGTGGTTTTCCCCCTGAAAGCCGTTGTCTATGTAGCAGTAGTGGTGGTAGTCCGAGGCCTCCAGACGGAAGATGAGGCAGGTGCCGCCGTAGTAGCGGCGGCTGAGGGACGCCTCCCCCAGCAGATCCTGGATGCGGTAGGTGAAGCCCTTGATATGAAAGCTGCTGTCGGACCGGATGGGGTAGACGCTGAGCCAGCCGTCGCAGGGGCTGATGAGATGGCGGGGGTCCTGGTCCACGGCGGCGGCGGGGTTCTGCCGGGCGAAGAAGTCCCGGAAGGAGCCGTAGCCTTTTTTCTCCTCCGGGGTCAGGGGGACGCCGTGGCGCTTGGCGTACCAGCCCACCATGGGCCGGGACAGAGGGGAGTGCAGGAAGCGGACCGCCACGCGGTCTGCCCGGGTGCGGAGGGTCAGGGACAGCAGCGCCCGGCCGGGGGCGGTGCCGTAGAGAAAACGGACGGAGGGGGCGCTCTTGTTCATCACGGATCCACCCCCGCCAGCACGACGATCAATCCGGCGCTGCCTGCCGCCAGCATCCCCAGCTTGCCGAGAAGGGCGGGCTTTTTCAGCCGGAAGGGGGTGAGGAAGGCGGCGCCCATGAGGAGAAGAAGACCGGCGGCCAGCTTCCCAAGAGGCAGGCCCAGCGCCCGCCCGATCCCCAGCACCGCGGGGAGGAACAGGGCCGACATGGTCACGGGAAGCCCCAGATACACCTCCCGGGCCCCGTCGCTCGTCTCCTGCCGCTCCTCCTCGTCCACGTTGAACCAGGCCAGGCGGATGAGGGTGCACAGGAGGTAGAGACCGCTGATATAAAAGGCGGCGGTATGGCCCCCGGACAGCCGCCAGACGATGACGGCGGGGAGCACGCCGAAGCAGATGAGGTCGCTGAGGGAGTCGATCTGAATGCCGAAGCGCTTTTCCCTGGCGGTGCGCTCCATGGTGGAGGCGATTTTTCCGTCGAACATATCGCACACGCCGGAGATCATCAGGCAGGTGAGGGCCGTCCGCAGGTCCCCCTGGATGGCGAAGGTGAGGCCGGTGAAGGACACCAGCATCCCGAAGTAGGTGAGGATCACAGTGTAGTTGTAGATGCCCAGCATAGCGGGTCCCTCCTTTTCTTATTTGGCGAAGTAGGCGAAAAAAATACTGTAGCCCAGAATGCACCAGGGCTTGGCCGACAGGATGATCCAGGTGAATTTTTTGGTGGACATGCCGGTGAGGCCGGAGAAGTAGCAGAGAAAGTCGTCCGGGGCCAGGGGCAGGAGGATGGAGAGGAACAGTACGGCGGTGTAGCTGCGCTTCCGGTTCACCCAGTCGACCAGGGAGTCGTATTTCTCCATGGGCACCATGCACCGCACCAGCCCTACGCCGAAGCGCTTGGCCAGGAGAAAGGCGATGATGGACCCGGCGCTGATGCCAATATAGTTGCACCAGAAGCCCCCCATGGCCCCGAACATCCCCGCCCCCACAATGCAGCCGAGAAAGCCGGGCAGCACCGGCAGAACCACCTGCAGAGCCTGGATGACCACCAGCACCAGGGGAGCGAAGAGGCCGAAGCCCTCCACGTAGGCCCGGAAGGACTCCATGGTGCGGAAATGTCCGTCGAAATAGCCCTTGAGGAGAAAAATTCCAGTGAGCAGCAGCAAAAAAATGAGAGCCCCCGTCAGGGCGTTTTTCAGTTTGACCGCCTTCGGCGTCATAGGCATCCCCCCTTTTTGGCCGCAAGCCGCCTTGTGATGAACCCAGTATAAAAGGAAAATCTTAATATCCCGCTAAGATTTTTCTGAAGAAATCTTAAGGTTTGTTTACGATCTCCGGTTTTCTCGCAGGAACAGGGAACATGGGCGCAAAAAAGCCCCTCCCGGCCGGAGCCGGGAGGGGAGAGAGGGGGAAATTTAAGGTATGGTGAGGCTGCGGAGGAACACGGCTGCGGCCAGCAGGTCTGCGGAGCCTCCGGGGCTGAGGTTGCGGCGGATGAAGGCGGCGTTCATGGCCGACAGGGCCGCCATGGCCTCCTCCGTCAGCACCGGGTAGGCGGTGAGAAAGGCGGCGGCCTGGCGCTGCACCCACTGCAGCCCCTCCGGGCCGCCCCGGTGGAGCAGGGTGCTGTCCTCCACCACTGCCATCAGCCGCAGCAGCGTGTACAGAAGCTGCCGGTTCCGGTCCGGCTGTCCGCCCTCCGCCAGAGCCGGCAGGGCCACCGCCGCCAGGGTGGGGAAGCCGGCCATGGCCTCGCCGCGGATGCCGGCCACGCCCCGGGACACGTAGAGCCACTCCCCGTGGGTGCGGGGGGGCCGGGCGGCGATGGCCGCCAGCTCCTCCGTCAGGGGGGCGGCCGCCAGCTCTCCGCACCGGGCCAGCAGGGCGGCGGGGGAGACGGAATCGCCGGAGCGCTGCATCTGTCCGGCGGCTGCGGCCAGCAGCCCCAGGGTGAAGATGGCGCCCTTGTGGGTGTTGACGCCGCCGGTGGCGGCGAACATGGCCGCCTCCGCCTCCCGCCCGATGGCCCGGACGGCGGAGAAGAAGGCCGGGGGCGCCGCGGGGGAGGATGCGCCCTCGGCGTACATCCGCCCCAGATAGGGGGCGATGGTCCGGGCGCTGGTGAAGAAGGTGTCCGCGTCCATGTCCCGGTGGGCGCCGCTGTCCCGCAGGTCCACCAGTCCCGGCTTCGGGGTGGCCCGGATCTCGCTGAGGAGGGCCTCCAGGGCCAGGGCCTCCGCCTGGGCGGGAGTCACGGCGCTACCTCCGCCAGAATGGCCCGTACCCTGGCCGTGAGCTCCTCCAGGGAGTGGGCCCGGCTGCGGGCGCACACCTGGGCCTGGCGGCTGCACAGAAGACACCGACGGGGCGTCGGCCGGGAGAGTTTCTCCCCCTCCGCCGTCAGCACGTCCAGATCCAGCAGGCGGCCCAGATTGTCGGCGTCCTCCAGGGCGGTCATCCGGACTTTCAGGGCCTGGGGGTCCGCCTGGACGGCAAAAAAGGCCTCGCAGCCGGTTTTTTCCACCGAAATCTCCCGGCAGAGGACGGCGGCACCCAGCTGGGCCAGGGCGCCGTCCACCCGCTCCAGGGCCAGGGCGAAGGCCCGCTCCGCCCCCTCCGGCACCTTCACGGGGCCGGGGATGTTCATGGTCAGGCATACCAGCGGGCAGCCGAACCGGCGGAGCAGGGCGGACTGACGGGCGGCCCGGTGCTCCCGGGCCGCCAGCATCTCTTCCAATGTGACTGTTTGCGTCGTATTCAATGGTGAATCACCTGCCCGGCGGTCCGCAGGCGCGCCGCCACGAGCTGTCCTTTCTCAGAGTGGAGATATGCGGCGGTGGAGGGGGGCACCAGCCGCTCCGCCAGGGCCCAGTCCCCGTCCTTCAGGGCCTGCCGCACCGAGGAGGCGCTGATGGGCGTTCCCTCCAGCTCCCGCCGGGGCAGAATCCGGCAGGCCACCCCGGCGGGGGGGAGCACCTCCTCCAGGGCCTGGTTATAGAGGGCGGTGACGCGGCTGGTGGGCTCCGTTCCCAGAAAGCGGACGGTGACGCCCAGGGCCTGGGCGATCCGGGCGAACACCGCCCCGTCCAGCCGGGCCTGGGCCAGCGCGGCCGCGTCGTCGTCGGCCAGAAAGTAGGAGGGGAAGGTGGCCCGGGAGATGAGGTAGCTGCCGGTCTGATGGCAGACCACGTTGGGGAGATGGGCAGTTCCCGCCTTTACCAGCGCCAGACGGTCCTCCGCCGGGAAGACGGACAGGTCCTCCGATACCACGAAGAGGTGGAGGGTGCCGCAGGCGGCGGAGGCCTGCTCCACCAGATATTGGTGGCCCAGGGTGAAGGGGTTGGCGTTCATCACCACCGCCCCCACCGGCGCCGCCGGGTCCGGCGGCGTCTCCGTTTGGAGGGTGCGGAGGTAATCGGAAAACCCCTGGCGGCGGTTTTCCAGAAATACGGCCCGCTGGCCGTCCCGGGCGATCTCGTGAAAGCCCAGGTCCCGGAACTGGGGGGCGGCGGACCCCTTGGTGTAGAGGAAGAGATGGAAGTTCCCGCGGCGGCACTGGACCTCGATAAGGTGGCGGACCAGGCTGCTGAGCAGGCCCTCCCCCCGCCGGCTGCGGTCCACCGCCAGACACCGCAGGGTGCTGCCGGCGCAGCCCCCCGCCGCCACCAGCGTTCCGCCGTCAAAGATACCGGCGGCGTAGTCCAGCCACGGGTCCCGCCGCAATCCCTCCCGCGCCAGCAGCGCGTCCATTTCCGCTTCCTCGCCGGGGCGGAGCCCCCGGATCTCAAGCTCGTCCATATGCGCTCCTCTCAAGCCGGTCCGGGGGCTCTCCCCCGGGTCACTTCACTGCGTAAATCACATCCTGGACCCGGCTGTCCCGGCCCAGAACCTGGCCTACCACCCGGTCCGTCAGCTGGAGGCGGGGGACGGCGGGGCCGTTGATGGCCACGGCCATCTGCCGCAGCTCCTGAATGTCCTTCACCGGCAGCCGGGCCGCCTTCAGGGCCTCCGCCAGCTCCGGCCGGGCCGGATTCACGGCGATGCCGTACTGGGTCACCAGCAGGTCCACGCTCTTGCCGGGGGTGGACACGGTGAGGACCTTGTCCACCACGATGGACATGCGGGCCCGGCTCAAAGGCGCCACGATGACGGTGAGCTTGGCCTCCTCCGCCACGTCGGTGTGGCCGCCGGAGCCGCCGATGATGTAGCCGTTGGAGTCGGTGTGGACGTTGACGTTGAAGTCGGTGTCGATCTGGGTGGCCCCCAGCACCACCACGTCCAGGTTGGAGGCGGCGGTGCTCTTGGCGGTGGGGCTGGCGTACTGGGCGGCGGTGATCTCCATGTGGTTGGGGTTCTCCCGGATGGACTGGACCGCCCGGAGGTCAAAGCACTGCACGTCCTGAATGGCCTTGAAGCAGCCGGCCTCCAGCATGTCCACCATGTAGCCGGTGATGCCGCCCAGGGCGAAGCTGCCCTGAATCTTCCGCTCCAGCATCATGCGCTTGACGTAGTCCGCCACCGCCAGGGAGGCCCCGCCGGCGCCGGTCTGGAAGGAGAAGCCGTCCCGCAGGAGGCCGGAGGCGTCGATGGCCTGGGCGGCGTAGTCGGCGATTTTCAGGGCGATGGGGTCCTTGGGCATCCGGGTGGTGCCGGAGACGATGCCCCGGGGGTCGCCGATGGCGTCCACCTTCACCACGAAGTCCACAAAGTCCTCGGTGATGGAGGCGTCGGTGAGGGGATAGTCCACCAGGTTGTCGGTGACGACGATCACCTTGTCGGCCCGCTGGGCGTCGGCAAAGGCGTAGCCTAAGGAGCCGCAGGCGGAGGGACCGTACTTGCCGGAGCAGTTGCCCATGGGATCGGAGGTGGGGGCCGCCACGAAGGCCACGTCGATGTGGCTGCGGCCGCTGAGAATATCGCTGGGACGGGTGCCGTGGGAGCGGAAGATCACCGGCTTGGCCAGAACGCCCTCGCTGACGGCGCGGCCCACGGCGGAGGAGATGTAGTTGGCCTCCAGGCCGGTGACCACGCCGTTCTGAATGTGGTCCACCAGGGGGGCGTGGCAGTCGAAGACGGAGCTGGCGTTCACCGTCAGGTCCCGAAGGCCCATTTGGGCGGCGGTTTCCAGCACCATGTTCAGCACATAGTCGCCGTTGCGCAGGTGGTGGTGGAAGGAGATGGTCATACCGTTTTGCAGACCGGCCTTCTCCATGGCCGTCCGCAGAGTGTCGCACAGTTTACGCAAGATAATCTACCCCCTCGATTTCAGATGCGGCCTCCAGAACCAGACGGGCCCGCTGGACAATGGGCGCGTCGATCATTTTCCCCCGCAGGGCGATGGCGCCCTTGCCCTGCCGTTTGGCCTCGGCAATGGCGGCAAAGACGTCCTTGGCGTAGGCGATATCCGCCTGGGAGGGGGAGAAAATGCGGTTGACGGTGGATACGTGGGCGGGACTGATGCAGGCCTTTCCGGTGAAGCCCAGGCTCTTGGCGTAGGAGGCGTCCCGCTCCAGCCCCTCCAGATCCTGCACGTCGGTGAAGGGGGTGTCGTAGGCCTCGATGCCGGCGGCCCGGGCGCCGCAGACCACCCGGCCCCGGGCGTACTGGATCTCGCCGCCCTCCTTGGTGCGCTGGCAGCGGAGGTCCGCCGTCAGATCCTCGGCCCCCAGGAACAGCGCCGCCATCCGGGGGGAGGCGGCGGCCACGGCGTAGGCGTTCTCCACGCCCACGGCGGTCTCCAGCAGGGCGATGATCTTGGTGCGGCCCTGCTCCAGGGAGAACTCCGTCTCCAGCTCCGTCAGCTTCTCATCCAGCGTCTGGATGTAGGCGGCGTCGCAGACCTTGGGGGGCATGACGGCATCCGGCTTCATGGGCAGAATGGCCCGCAGGTCCTCCTCCCAGTAGGGGGTGTCCAGGCCGTTGATGCGGACGATGATCTCGCACTTGCCGAAGTCCACGGCCTCCAGGGCGTGCTGCAGCAGGTCCCGGGCCGCGTCCTTCTCGTCGGGGGACACCGCGTCCTCCAGATCAAAAATCAGGCTGTCCGCTCCCAGCACGCCGCCGTTGACGATCATGTTGGGGTTGTTGGACGGAATGAACAGCATGGAGCGTCTCATTTCGCCACCTCCTCCCGGGAGGCCCGGCGTACGGCGGTGGTCAGCCGGGCCTGGATGGTGCAGTCCAAGGCGCCGTGGTCCACGGCCTCGATTCTGGCGCTGCTGACGCCCAGCGCCTCCAGCGTTCTGTGCATGGTCGCCCGGATGGAGTCCCCGTAGTATTGCTCCACCGACGACGTGAGGTCAATCTGAATTCCGTCTGGATTGGGCAGGATGGTCACCATGATGTCGCTGGACTCCAGGGTGCCCGCCATAGCTCCGTGTTTGATTTCCATAAAATGCTCCTTTCTGTTTTTGGAAACCGTCCTCCCGCGGACAGGCCGCCGGAGGGATGCGATTGCAGGAATGCGTTTATAAAAGTCCCAGACTCTGGAAAAGGAAGGTAAAGCAGAACATGGTAAATACCGACAGCACGGTGGTCAGGCACACCAGCTGTCCCGCCAGCTGTCCGTCGGCGCCCATGGCCACCGCCATGGGGTAGGAGGCCACGGCGGTGGGGGCGGCGAAGAGGACCATCAGGGCGCACAGGGTGGGGCCCCGGAAGCCCAGCAGGACGGAGAGGGGCAGGAAGATCAGGGGAACCAGCACCATTCGCAGGAGAATGCCGTAGGCCAGCGGCCGCCGGTTGGCCCGGGTCTCCCCCAGATCCAGGCTGACGCCCAGGGAGATGAAGCTGATGGTGGTGGTGACGGCGGCCACATCCTTGATCACCGACCAGAGGATCTCCGGCAGGCGGAAGGGGAGGGCCAGGGCGGCGAAGGCCGTCAGAGCGGCCAGAACCATGGGGTTTTTCAAAATGGACAGGGCCAGAGCGCCGGGCTTGGCGCTGCCGGAGCGGTTCGGCTCCAGAATGACCACCGCCATGGCGTTGGTGGCGGGCACCACAATGGCGCCCAACAGCGCCACCGGCCCCACGTTGCCCTCGCCGTAGATGGACTCGGCCACAGAGATGCCGAAGAGAATGTAGTTGGCGCGGATCACCGCCTGCCCCAAAGAGGCGGCCTGGGCCCGGTCCTTCACCAGCCGGGGCGGCAGCTTCAGGGCCAGGGTGAACACAGCCAACAGCCCCGCCGCGGTGAACAGCAGCTCTCTCAGATCGAAATTCCGGGAGAGATCCGTCTCATAGATATTTTTGAACAGCAGCACCGGCATAAACAGCCGGAAGGTCAGCACATCCACCTTTCGCATGGTGGGCCGGTCGATCAGACCGCCCTTGCGGATGCCCGCCCCCAGCACCATCAAAATGGCCATGGGGGCGACGACGCGCAGGGCGACAAGGAAGCTATCCGGCATCGGACCACTCCTTTCGGGGATAGTTTACAAGCTGTGGGATCTATTTCAGCCGGTACAGGACCCTGGGCCGTCCGCCGGTTTCGTAGTCGATGGAGCTGAGGACCTGATCGGTTTCAATAAGGTAATTCAAATACCGCCGTACCGTCACCTTGGACAGCCCGGAGGCGAAGGAGATGCTCTCACAGGTGTGCTTTTCCGCGGCGTGCTCCTGGAGATACTCGTGGATGTAGGCGAGGGTCTTCTGGTTCAGCCCCTTGCGCAGCTCCCCCTGCTCCGCGGCCGAGGCGGGCACCTCGCTGCGCAGCAGCTGGTCCACCACCGACTGGTCCACGGAGACCGTGCTCTTCAGAAGGTTGCGCTGGCTGAGATACTTGCGGATGGCCTCCTGAAAGCGCTGGAAGGAAAAGGGCTTGATGAGGTAGTCCACCACGCCCAGCCGCAGCGCCTCGTCCACCACCTGCACCTCCGTGGCGGCGGTGACCATGATAACGGCGCTGTTGATGTTCTCCGCCGCCATTTTCCGCAGCAGTTCACAGCCGCTGACCATGGGCATATACATATCCAGAATCACCAGATCCACCGGGTGGGACCGCAGATACTCCAGGGTGTCCTGTCCGTTGGAGAAAATGCCGTCGATCTCAAAATTCCCCATCCGGCGCAGATACTGCTGATTGATCTGGGCCACCATGGGGTCGTCCTCCACAATAATGGCGTGAATGGTCACGTTCATTTTCTCCTGTCCTCCCTCGGCGTACTGAATATCAGGGTAAAGGTGGTGCCGGAGCCCGGCTCGGAGTCCACCTCGATACTGGCGTCGCAGCGGGTCACAATGTCCTGAATCAGCGACATGCCCACCCCCCGGCCGTCGCTGGACTTGGTGCTGAAGCCGGTCTCATACATGTGGGCCATCACCTGGGGGGTGATACCGCTGCCGGTGTCGGTCACCATCAGGACCAGACAGCCCTCGTCCTCGGTGATCTGCAGCACCACGCTGCGCAGGCTCCCGTGGTGCTGGACGTTGATGGCCTCCATGGCGTTCTCCAGCAGGTTCCCCACCACGGTGATGAGGTCCGCAGTGGAGAGGAAGCGGCTGTGCTGGGGCAGGTAGCTGTTGTTCAGCAGCGTCAGCTGAATGTCCATCTCCCGGGCGTTGTTCACCTTGCCCAGCAGCAGCGCCGCCACGTTGGGGTTATGAATCCGCTGCAAAATGGGGTCGATGGTCTGGGACTGCAGGGCGGAGACGTCGCCGATGTAGCTGAGGGCCTCCTCCGCCTTGTTCATCTGCAGCAGACCCGAGATCACATGGAGCTTGTTCATGAACTCGTGGCTGTTGGCCCGGAGGGCGGAGATGATGTGCCGGGTGCCGTTGAGCTGCTCCGCCTCCCGCATGGTTTCGCTCTTGTCCCGCAGGATCAGGGTGGAGCCGGTCCGTGTATCATTTTTGGTCAGAGGAATACAGGTGGAGAGAATGTTGGGGTGGGAAGTGGTGAGGGTTTCCCCAGCCTGTTCCAACAGACTTCCGCCGTCCTCGGCAGAGATGAAATCGTCCAGAAGCCGGCCCTCCAGCAGCGTGGCCTGGCGGCCCAGCATCTCCTCGGCAGCCTGATTGACCAGCTGGATCACACCCTGGCTATCTATGGAGATGACGCCCTCCTCCAGATTGTTGAGCACCTCGTTCTGAGTCAGATAGCTGTGCACCAGCTGCTCCGGGCTGAAGCCGTGGAGCACCCGGCGGATCAGCAGAGACAGGCCCGCAGACAGCGTCAGCGTGGCCAGCGTCAGCGCCAGCGCCAGGTGCAGGTAGGTCCGTACGATCTCCCACCGCAGGGTGTCCAGCCGGTCCATGGTGGTGCTGGTAACCACAAAGCCGATCACCGCTCCCGCCTCATCCAGTACCGGCGTAAAGGAGCGGTGCTGAAAGCCGAGGGTGCCCACCGCGTCGGACAGGTAGGTCTCCCCCTCCAGCGCCGGGCCCTGATCCCCGCCCACAAAAGCCTCGCCGATGCGCTCGTGGACCACGTGGTAGAGACGGATGGAGTTGGTGTCGGCGATGGTGACGATATCCAGGTCCTGGGTCTGGGCCACCAATAGGTCCAAATAGTCGATCACCTCTTCCGAGCAATATCCGTCCTTCAGGGCTTGCCGCACCATGTCGCTTTTGGCCAAAGAGCTGGAGGTGGAGATAAGATCGCACTCAATCTCATCCTGAAGGGTGGAGAGGGCGAAGTGCAGCGTCAGCCCCAGGGTGACGCACAGCAGAACGACCCACAGCAGTGTGGACCACAACAGCATCCGCAAAAACAGCGAGGTGATCCCGCTCTGCTTCCGGTCTTTCCGCAACATGGCGTCCCGCTCCTTTCTCCCGCAGACCGCGGCAACCATCCCTATTTTAATACCCCAATGCGAAACATTCAACAGCCCCTTACAGATTTTCACTCCGTTTTTTGTGCAGCTTGCTGTTTTTTTACTTTCAAAACTTTAAGAAAGGTTTCTAAAGCATGGTATTTCCTGTAAAAGAATGTATAGTGGAAATAACCGAGTGCGCTGTGCAGCAAAGTGCTGATTGCAGAGAGCTGCATGAGATCAATGTGTAGGAGGGCATGCAATATGGATTATGCGAAGGAATCCCTGCGTCTCCACTATGAGTGGAAGGGCAAGCTGGAGGTCACGCCCCGGGCGGCGGTGGACTCCAAGGAGGCGTTGTCTCTGGCCTATACCCCGGGAGTGGCTCAGCCCTGCCTGGAGATCCAGAAGGACATCAACAAGAGCTATGAGCTGACCCGCCGCTGGAACACCGTGGCGGTGGTCACCGACGGCTCCGCTGTTCTGGGCCTGGGAGACATCGGTCCTGAGGCGGGGATGCCCGTCATGGAGGGCAAGTGCGTGCTGTTCAAGGCCTTTGGCGGCGTGGACGCCATTCCCCTTTGTGTGCGCAGCCACGATGTGGACGAGATTGTCAACACGGTGGCGCTGCTGGCCGGCAGCTTCGGCGGCGTCAATCTGGAGGACATCGCCGCGCCCCGCTGCTTTGAGATCGAGCGGAAGCTGAAGGAGCGCTGCGACATCCCCATCTTCCACGACGACCAGCACGGCACCGCCGTCATCACCCTGGCAGGTCTGACCAACGCTCTGAAGGTGGTGGGCAAGAAGCTGGAGGATGTGAAGATTGTCTTCAACGGCGCCGGCGCCGCTGCCATCGCCATTGTAAAGCTGCTTTTGTCCGCCGGCGCCAAGAACGTGACGCTGTGCGACCGCAAGGGCGCCATTTATGAGGGCCGCACCGAGGGGATGAACCCGGTGAAGGAGGAGATCGCCAAGGTGACCAACCCCGCCCGGCAGGCCGGCTCCCTGGCGGAGATCCTGGTGGGCGCGGATGTGTTCATCGGCGTCAGCGCCCCCGGCGCCGTGACCACGGAGATGGTGAAGACCATGAACAAGGACGCCGTCATTTTTGCCTGTGCCAACCCCACGCCGGAGATTTTCCCCGACGACGCCAAGGCCGGCGGCGCGGCGGTGGTGGCCACCGGGCGCAGCGACTTCCCCAACCAGATCAACAACGTTCTCGCCTTCCCCGGCATCTTCCGCGGTGCGCTGGACGCCCGGGCCAGCGACATCAACGACGACATGAAGATTGCCGCCGCTCACGCCCTGGCCGACCTGGTGGGCGACCAGCTCAGCGCCGACTATATCATCCCCGCTGCCTTCGACCCCAGAGTGAAGGACGCCGTGGCCGCCGCCGTGGAGGAGGCTGCCCGCAAGTCAGGAGTCGCCCGGATCTGAGCGAATTATAGATCCGGCTGCTCACAGCAGTGTGATTGTGATAGAGAGAAGCAAAAATTGTGAGGAGGAAAATGTAATGTCGAATCAAGCTGGCGGTAAGAGCGTCTATAAGCTGTTTAATCTGCCGTGGTACCTGTTTGCCATCTTTGCAGCGGTGGTGCTGATCGCCACCTACACCGGGACGCTGCCCAGCGGCATGGCGGGCTGCTTTGCCTTTATGATTGTGCTGGGCACCATTCTCTATGAGATCGGCGAGCGGGCCCCCATTATCCGCTCCTACCTGGGCGGCGGCGCCATCGTGGTCATCTTCGGCTCCGCGCTGCTGAACTATTTCGGACTTCTGCCCACCGTTACCCAGACTCTTGAGGACGGCACCAAGGTCTATAATCTGGTGGAGGGCTTTGATCTGGTGGGCAACATCACCAACTTCTTTACCCCCACCGGCGCCTTCCTGGACTTCTACATCGCCGCCCTGATCACCGGCTCCATTCTGGGCATGAACCGGAAGCTGCTGATGAAGGCGGCTGCCCGGTATTTCCCCGCCATCTTCGGCGCCATCATCGTCTCCTTCGGCCTGGCTGCCCTGGTGGGCGCCGTAATGGGCTTCGGCGCTATCAAGTCCGTGCTGCTGATCGCTCTGCCCATCATGGGCGGCGGTATGGGCGCCGGCGCGGTGCCCCTGTCCAAGATCTTTGAGAGCACCGGCACCATGACGGCTGCGGAGGCCATCTCCGTCATGACCCCCGCCGTGGCCATCGGCAACGCCATCTCCATCGTCATCGCCGGTATCGTGGTCAAGG
>CALXDC010000028.1 GCA_944386975.1 uncultured Oscillospiraceae bacterium
CTCCCGTGGGGCAGGGCCAGGGGAAATTTCCCCTGGTCAAAGGCGGGATCGTACCCGCACCGGGGACAGGGGCCGGGGCCATCGTGCTCACCGAAGCAATTGTAGCAATATGTCATGGCGCTCCTCCTACAAGCTCTTTTTTAACGCGCCGTTTCGTCACAGAGCAACTCGGAAGAGATTGATCCGGCCCGCCAGATAGAACTCGTCTCCGGGCCGCAGTGCCATAGGCTGTCCCTGGGGAACGCGCACACCGTTGCCCAGGAAGGTACCGTAGGTGGAGCCGAGATCATAGAGCACAAACATCTGGGTCTGCGGGTTGAACTGCACCTTGCAGTGGTTGCGGCTGACACCCTGGGCGTGATCAGGGAACACAAAATCGCACGCGGTGGCGTCGCGTCCCATGAGAATGCCCTGGGGACGAACGGGAAAAGACTTGCCGGCAAAATGTCCTGCCACGCCGATGAGCTGGGGATTGACCTGCATAACGGGCTGCCTCCTTTCAGGCTGGGGAGCGGATTGGGGATAGGGAACCGGGGCGGGCTGACGGTTGGCCACAAAGGTGCCGGCAATCCGGTCGTGAAGCGTTCTGCCCTCGGCGTCAAAGAAGCCGATCAGATAGCCGATCCCCAGGATCATGCCGGAGATGCCCCGCCCGAAGGCTCGGAGAAAGGACTTTCCATAGGAAATGGGCTGGCGGGCCTCGTCCACAACAATAAGGCCGCAGATGCGCTTGCCGGGGGTGGCGTGCATGGAGCTGCCCTCAAAAATGCCGTAGTAGAGGAAGGCGCCGAAGGTGGCAAGGAGGGCGAACAGATCGGGGATCAATATGAGGACCAGTCCCCAGATGATCCATAAGAACAGGCCGTCCAGGAGAAGGGCGCCGACCCGGGCGCCCATGGAGCCCTTTTGCTGATACATACACTATCTCTCCTCTAAATTTCTCAGAATTTCATGCGGAAGCGGGCGGAACCCACCGTAATCTCGTCGCCGCTGCGCAGGCGGTTCGCCTCGTGCAGGCGCATTCCGCCCAGCAGCGTTCCCTGGTCGGATCCCAGATCCTCCAGGAAAATCAGCCCGCCCCGCAGGAAAATCCGCGCATGCAGGGGCTCCACATCCTCGTCCTCCCATATGAGATCGCAGCTGCGCCCGCTGCCGATGGTCAGCTCATCCACGAGGGAGAACTCCTCCCACTTGCCCGCATACTCTCCGGATACGACCTCAAGGCGCATGTAAATGCCTCTCTCCTCCGCTCGGACCGCAGGCGGCCGCTTTCTCGTTCTCCTGCGCCGGTAGAGCAGCACGCCCAACAAAACCAGCAGCAGCACCGCAGCCGCTCCGATCCCGATGGCAAGGAGCTTGCCGCCCCCGCCGCTCTCCTCTGCGGGAGCGCCTTCCCCCTCCGGTTGGGAGCCGTCCGACGGTTGGGAGCCGTCCGACGGTTGGGAGCCGTCCGACGGTTGGGAACCGTCCGACGGCTGGGAACCGTCCAGCGCTCCGGGAATATCGGGATTGCCGGGCTCCGTCTCTCCGCCCGGCATACCACCTTCTTCCGGCTCCGCCGCGCCGTCCGCCTCCTCCCCCTCGCCGGGCAGGGGGAGACCGGCGGTCTCGCCCTGAGAAATCACCGGCACATTTTCCAGCTTCACCTGTCCCCGAAGCTCTCCCTCGCTCTCCCCGTCATCAGAGAGGAAAAACACGCTCCCCTCAAAAGGGGCGGCAGGCGTTCTGCCCAGGGGGAAGGTGAGAACGGACAGGCTGTCGGAATACTCCGCCACCTCCGCCGCGGCCTCCTCGCCGTTCCACTGGCTGCGGGACATCTCGGCGTGTACGCCGACGCCCAGAGAGGCCAGGGCGTCCAGCCCCTCCGGGGACTCCGCCCGGGAGGTGCCGAGGCCCAGGGTGTGCAGCAGAACGCCGGGGGAAGCGGCCGCCTGCTGCCGGGCGGCCTCCAGGCCCGGAGTGTCCTCCGTGCCGTCGGTAACGCCGTCGGAGATGAGAACGGCGTGGATCAGCTCTCCCTCCTCTCTGCCGGCCCGCTCCAGGTAGTCGAGACCGTCGATCACGCCCTGGGGCAGATCGGTCATCCGAGCGTCATACCCCAGATTCGTCAGGGCGTCCAACAGCTCGTCGGCGTCCTGGGTCTCCTCCTGGACCACTGCCAGGCTCTCCCCGAAGGTCAAAACGGCAAACCGGGTCCCCGGCGCGGAGGTCTGGGTCAGCGCCGCGGCAAAGCTCCGCACCTTCTGCGCCAGGCTTCGCATGGAGGTGGAAATGTCGATCATCAGATAGTAGGCCACAGGATACCCGGCCTCTGCAACCGACTGAACGCCCCGGGAGGCGGGAATGGGGAGCTCCCCATAGTGGAGCTGTGCCGTCAGCCCCTCCTCCACAGGGGTGTAGACAAAGAGGGTCTCTCCCTGGACAAAGGCCTGGGAGACGGCGGCGGACTCCTCCGCCGCGGCCGAAGGGGCGGCAGTCAGAAGCAGCGCGACTGTCAGCAGGGCGCACAGAGCGCCGCGAAGGCGTTTCATGGCATTCATCTCCTTTGCGCTATCCGGCAAATACGGCCAGGAGCGTCAGGTTGTCGTTTTGAGGGCGCAGGCGGGGCAGAATCCGTACCAGCAGCAGCTCCACCCACTCCTGGGGGGAGGCGGCCTTGAGGAAATCGGCCAGCAGCTCCTCGTCGTAGATATACTCCCAGAAGCCGTCGGAGCACAGGAGGAACCCGTCCCCCGGCCCCGCCACCGCTGTGGCGGTCTGGGGCTGGCAGCGGGATTTCTCCCCCACCACCCGCAGAAGCCGGGAGCGGTCCTCATCAAAATTCAGTCTGTCCCGCCCGATTTCGCCGGCGAGATATTTGGAATAGCTGACGGAGTGGTCCCGGGTCAGGCGGTGGACCCGCCCGCCGGAGAGGGCATAGATCCGGGAGTCTCCCACATGGGCCCAGGAGGCCCGCTCTCCGTCCATGGCCAGCACCGCCACCGTGGATTTCATGACGGCCCCCTGTTTCTCCTGTTCCTCCAGGAGAGCGTCGTTGGCCGCCAGGATCTCCTGCTCCAGCCAGGCGGTACGGTCCTCGGGGGGCTCCGTCTCCTCCTGCCAGTGCTGAAAAACGGCGTCGGCCACCAGTGCCGAGGCGATCTCTCCCCCGCGGTGGCCGCCAAGACCGTCCGCCACAAGGAAGCATCCGCTGTCCTCCCTCACCTCCCAGCGGGCGGCGTCCTCGTTGTGGTCCCGCCCGCCCTGGTTGGTGTAAAGATAGGCGTCAAGGCGCATGGCGTCACCCCAATTCCACGCGCACCGCGTTCTCCCGCTCGCCCAGGTAGAAGGAGTCGCCGGGCTTGAGCCGGAAGGGAACGCCGGGATCCAGACGCTGGCCGGTGGAGAGATAGGTGCCGTATGTAGACCGCAGGTCGGTCAGCAAGAATTCCCCCTTCTCCCCATCGAAGGCCACGGAGCAGTGCCGCGCGCTTACGCCCGGCGTACCGCTGCGGTAGATCAGTCCACAGGAGGCGGGATCCCGCCCGATCAGAATGGGCTGGCTGCCCACGGCGGTCTGGGCGCCTCCGTGCTGGGGCGACATGGAGCGCAGATAGGCGGCGTAGGCCCTCGGCGCGGGGGCCGGTGCAGGCGGGGGAACCGGAGCGGAAGCGGATGCCGGAGCCGCAGCCGGCCGGCGGCGGCGGACTGCCAGGAAGACGACCAGCACGACGGCCAGAACCACGGCGGCAACGGCCACCAGAATCAGGATGGGCAGGGAGGACTTGCCGTCCGTCACCTCATAGGCGATGTTGTTGCGGTCCAGCAGGGGAATGATCTCGCTGGAGTTCAAAGCGTACTTGATGGTCTCGATCTCCTTGCCGTTCTCCTCCAGACCGAAGGTGTTCACACCGATCACGTTGCCCTCCTCGTTGACCAGAGGGCCGCCGGAGTTGCCGTTGTGGATGGCAGTGTCGGTCTGAATGATCTCACGGCCCGTGCCGCTCTGGGTGATGAGGCGGCTGACGCTGCCGGTGGTGACGGAGGCATCCTCCGTACCGAACATGGTGTTGGGGCTGACGGCCACATTGTCGGCCAGACTGGGATAGCCCACGGCATAGACGGTATCGCCTACCATGTCCTTGGTGGGAATCTGCAGCTTCAGCGGCTTGCGGAGGCTGGTGGGCTCGGACAGGCGCAGAATGGCCAGATCCTTCTCCGCGTTATACTCCACCACATACGCCTCCTCAATCTCATCCTGACTGAAGAAGACCCGCAGCAGACTGGAACCGGAGCCGCCGCCGGTGGCCAGATAATACTGGATCACATGGCAGTTGGTGACGAGGTACTGGGGATCCTCCCGCTCCTCTCCCACAAAGAAGCCCGTTCCTGTACTGTAGCCGTAATACTCTCCGCCCTGGTAGATCTCCACATACACGACGACGACGCCGTTGAGCACATCCTGATTGAACGCCGCGAAGGCGGGACTGGCCATGGCCATCGCCATCAGCAGGGCGCACAGGAGACAAGCCGCTTTCTTTTTCATAAGGCACCTTCTTTTCTCTTCTCAAATTTTCAGGAACTCCGCCCCTCGCTGCTCAGATCAGTAGCCGCACGCCAGGGCGAGGGCGGTGTAATTGTCCTGGTGAATTCTCCCCGCGGCCCGGATTCCCGCCTCCATTCCGGCGCAGGCGCTTCGGGGATCCCCCTTGAGGCAGGCCAGCAGCTCCTCCTCCGTCAGCACGCCGCCCACTCCGTCGGAGCACAAAAGCAGCTTGTCGCCGTCCTGCAGGGCCAGGGGCCGCAGGCTGCAGTCCACGCTGTCCACCTCGTTTTTGCCCAGAAATTCGCTGAGCCGGTGGCCGTCCGGGTCGGCGTCGGCCTCCGCCGCGGAGAGAGCCCCCTCCCGCACGGCCTGCAGATAGAGCTCCGCCCGGTAGTTCTGGTCCCGGTTGAGCCGGTAAAGGCCCTCTCCCCGCTGGAGATAGAGGTAGCTGTCGCCGACGCTGGCCCAGTAGAGCCGCTCCTCAAACAGCAGGCAGGCCACAATGGTGGTGCCGCCGCTGCCGAGGAACTGCCGGAACAGCTCCTCCCCGGCAAAGAGGACGCTCTCCTTCAGCTGGGGCCCAAGGGGCGCGGAGCGGTCCATCCGCCAGAACGCCTCGGTAAGCAGGGTCACGGCGGTCTGACTGACGTGCTTTCCGTCCTCCATCCCGCCCATACCGTCCGCCACAACGGCCAGCAGCCCCTTTTGGCGGATGGCGGTGACGTCCATGGCGTTGACAAAGGCGAAGGAGTCCTCCTGCCGCGGCCGCGTGCCGATGCCCTGCAGGTTGGCCACCTGGTAGCTCAGCAGCCTTGGGGGAGGGGCCAAGGGCTCCTCTCTTCTTCTGCGGTGAAACAGCCTCATTCCGCTTCGCCCTTTCCGCTCACACCCTTCTCCCAGGAGAAGCTTTCGCAGCACAGGGGAACAAAGACCAGCTTGGTCTCCCCGAATTCCATCACATCGAAGGCCTTCAGGGGCGTGGGAATGTCCACCACGTCGCCGTTGAGATAGATGTTGTTGGCGCTGGAGGCGGGGATCAGGCGGAAGCGGTTGTTCTTGGGGTCATAGCCCAGACGGGCGTGATTCTCCTTGGAGATGGACATGTCGCTTTTGATGCACACGTCGTTTTTCTCTCCCCGGCCGATGGTGTTGATCCGCCCCCACAGCCGATAGTCCGTGCCCTTTTCCTTCCCCTCGATGCATACCAGCCAGCCCACCACAGGCTCTATGCCCATCCGCTGCTTCATGTCGCCCACGGTCTTCTGGTCCTCGTCCGCCCTGCGCTCCCGGCGGTAGCCCCGGGGGGGCTGGGTGACGTTGTTGTCAAAGACGGAGCCCTCTCCGCCGCCGATGGGGGCCGTTCTCTCCGTAGCGTCCTGGGCGGACCCGAAGCCCTGGGTGGGCCCGGGGCCGAAGCCCTGTGGGGATCCGAAGCCCTGGGTGGGCCCGGGACCGTAGCCCCCCTGGGTGGGGGTAAACCCGCCGCCTCCCTGGGAGGGGCCGAAGCCGCCGCGGATGGGCTCGGTTCTGCTCTGATCATAGGCGGCCCAGCCGCCCTGTCCGCCCGCCGCGGCCCCGCCGAACTGAATCACAGGCTGCGCGCTGTTGCAGTAGGGGCAGGACGCGTAAACGTCCGAATCGTAAATGTGCCCGTGTCCGCATTCTGTCATTGCCATGGGAAAGCCTCCTTACACTTGATATGGGCGGCGGAATCCCCGCCCCTTCTCTTTATCCGATATACTCGTCGTCGGCCCACGTCCCGGACAGGGTGCTGCCGTCGGTGTAGTACATGGTGCCCTGCCCCTCCCGTCCGTTGGGCCCAAAGTAGCCCTCGTACCGTTTTCCGTCGGCCCAGGTGTACACGCCGTAGCCGCTGAACTTGTCGTTGGCATATCCTCCGGAGTAGACGTCCCCGTCGGAGTAATGCATGGTTCCCGTGCCCTCCCGCACGCCGTTGGAGAAGTCGCCTTCGTACCATTCTCCATCTGCCCAGGTATAGGTACCCTGGCCCTCGTAACAGTCGTTGGCAAACTCTCCTACATATTCGTCGCCGTCGGCAAAGGTCAGCTGGCCAAAGCCGCTGAACAGGCCGTCTTCCCATCCGCCGTAATAGGTATTTCCGTTGTCATAGCTGAAATACCCTCTCCCGTGGGGCAGTCCGGAGGCGTTGATGTAGCCATAGTAGTCGCCGTTATTGTACTCCTTGCCCTCCGTATGGATGCCGGCCGTTTCGCTTTCAAACTCCAGGAGGAAATCGGTTCCGAAGTCCAAAGAGAAGTCCACCAGGTAGAGATCCTCCAGCCAGTTGTCGGGATCCATCTTCTGATAGGAGCTCCTCAGCGAAAACGCCTGCTGCTCATCCTCCTCGTCAAAGATGGAGAGGATAACGGCCGGGTCGCTTTTGACCGCCAGCTCCATCTGCAGAAACTCGGCAAGATCGCCGTCCGGAACGTTTGCCTCGCACTGGTAGCCCATGCCCTCCAGCACTCCCATCACCGCAGCGGCATCCTCCTCAAACATGGCGTAGACCGTAATGCTGCTATAGGTAATCTCGCTGCCGGAGAAGATCGCAGGCATTTCCCCTTCGTTTGAGCCGGACGCGTCCTCCTGGTACTCTTCACCGCCGTTTCCGCTGCCGCCGGTGGGACGGTCCCGCAGAAGCGACGGGATCAGAATGGCGCCGCTCAGCACCAGCAGGAAACAGGCCGCGGCGACGGCAATCCAGACGGCCTTTTTCCCTCCGCTTCTCTGTTTACCGGCGGGCTGGGGCGGCTGCTGGAAGTTCTGGTGGGGATAAAACTGCTGCTGGGACGGCTGGAAGTTCTGGTGGGTGTAGAACTGCTGCTGAGGCTGCTGGAAATTCTGCTGCGTAAAGGGCTGCTGCTGGGGCTGCTGAAAATTCTGCTGCGTAAAGGGCTGCTGCTGGGGCTGCTGGAAGCTCTGCTGGGTAAAGGGCGGCTGCTGGGGCTGCTGAAAAGGCGCGCCTTGCGGCTGCAGCAGCGGCGCCATCGCCGCGTAAAACTCATCCATACTCTGGAATCGGTTCTCCGCCCGGACGGCCAGCCCCTTGAGAATGGCCTTTTCAAAGGGCTCCGGCACGGAAATTCCCCGGTCGCGGAAGGTCCGCAGCTCATCCTTCTCCATGCGGTCCAGCGATTCCGGCGGCACAAAGCCGGTGACGGCGGCATAGAAGCAGGCGGCCAGCGAATAGACGTCCGTCCAGGGCCCCTGACGGCCCCGGCGGCTGTACTGCTCCTTGGGGGCGTAGCCCCCTTTGAGCACCACGTCGAGGCTGCGGCTGTGGTCCCCTACAACGTAGCGCGCCGCGCCGAAATCCAGGATCTTGACGCCGCCGGGCGTCACGTAGATGTTGTCCGGCGTCACGTCCCGGTGGAGCATGCCGCGCCGGTGCACCTCGGCCAGAGACTGCATCACCGGCGTAAGGAGGCGCAGCGCCTCCTGCCAGGAGATTGTCCCGCCGTGGCTGCGCAGGTAGGTCTGCAGATTGACGCCTTCCACATACTCCATCACGAAGTACATGGTACCGTTTTCCTCAAAGAAGCAGGAGACATTTACCACACCGGGCACATCCGCCATGTTGGCCAGGTTTCTGGCCTCGTCGAGAAAGCGCTCCCCGCCGTAGCGGAATTCCCCCTGCATCTCAGGGGAGAGGGGCGTGACCAGCGTAGTGCCGGGCAGCCGGGAGGCCATGGCCTGGGGGAAATACTCCTTGACGGCCACCCGGAGACGCAGCGTGTGGTCCAGCGCCAGATAGGTGATGCCGAAGCCCCCCTGCCCCAGCACCCGGCCCAGGACATACTTTCCATTCAAAATGCTTCCCGGCCGCAGCGCGGACGGCCAGCGGTTCTGGTCCGCCGCCGGGTCATAGCCGCAGTGGGGACAAGGTCCGTTCTCCTGCCGGCGGGTCTGGAAGCAGTGATAACAATAGTTCTGTTCGATGGGAAACACCCCCCTGTCTTGTTCTCTGTCTGCAGTATAGCACGGCGGTTTTTCGCCCCGTCCACCTGTCGTCCGGTTTCAGCTGCCGCTCTCCTCCCGCAGCTGCGCAAAGCGCTGCTCCACCGCCGCGGCTGCCTCCGGCGGCGCTCCGGCCGCCGTCATCTCCTCCTCCGGATCGTTGGCCTGAGCCAGCAGCGCGGCGTATAGCTCTCCGGTCTCCGCGGCGGCTCCCGCAAGCCAGGCGTCCATCTCCGCCAGCACCTCCTCCGACCGCAGGGCTACCGCCTCCCGGCTGTCCTCCCAGGGCGGGAGGCCCTCCTGATAGGAGGCCAGTCCGGCCAGCACCTCCTCCCGGTAGGCCCGCACCGTCTCCTCCGGCAGCTCCACCAGCAGATCGTTGATCCCGAGATACCGGATCTGCCGGTCCCACTGCTCAAAGGCCAGCTCCTGCTCCGCCAGCAGCGCCGCCGTCTCCCGCCCCTCCGGGCCGCGGTTGAGGCAGGCCAGCACGTCGGTCAGGGTCTGCATCCGCACAGCCCGCTCATAGGCCTGGGTACGGAAGGGCGTCAGATAGTCCGCCTCGTTCATCCCCAGATCCGCCATGGCAGCCAGCTGATCCTCCGTAAGCGCCGGTTCCACCGTCTCAAGGTCCGCCGCCGCGGACAGGGCCTGGATGCAGGCCGCCTTCGCCTCGTCAAGCCCCTCCCCTTGGGGATCCTGTCCGTAGTCCAGCGCCGCCTCCAGCGCCCGGCAGTAGGCGGCGGAGAGGTCGTCGTGGACCGTAAGGACCCGGGTAAGCTCCTCCAGGTACGGCGTCGGATCCGCCCGGGAGGCGCAGCCCCCCAGGCACAGCAGAACCACCAGAACCGGTACCATCCATTTTCTCACGGCAACTCCTCCTGTTCTAGAAGTCCCAGCCCCGCCAGCTCGCTCCAGAGGGCCCCCTGCTCCTGGCGGCAGGCCGCCAGGCCCCGGGCATAGCCCTCCGCATCCAGGTTGGTCTGGTAGGCGTAGGCCCGCCAGGACACCCCGTCGGACAGCAGCGCCAGCAACGGCTCGCCGCTGTCGCCGGGCAGCTCCGCCGCCGCCTGGCTCAGCAGCAGAAAGCCCTCCCGCACCCGGACCTCCCAGAGTCCCCGGCACGCCGCCAGAACGGAGCGCCGGTCCGCCTCCGGATAGGGGGCGTCGGGGGTCAGGCAGCGCAGCAGCGCCGCCTGCTGGGCCGCCCACTCTCCGCGGTTTTTGTCCGGCAGGGTGAACAGCTCCTCCATCGTCTCCCGGGACAGTCCCGAGGCGGAGAGGCGCTCCGCCAGCGCCTCCGCCTCCTCACCGCCGGAGTCCTGGGCCTCCAGCAGCGCCGTCTCCCGCGCCAGCAGGTCCGTCCACGCCTCCCAGGCGGCCTCATCCCCCGGCGGCAGGTCCTCCGCCGCCGTCAGCAGCCGGTCCTGGGACTGCAGCTGCAGATCCAGCAGGCCGCAGGCGTAGACCGTCTGGGTAGCGGCCAGCTCCGCGTCCTGTTGCCTCTGAACGGCGGAGGGTCCTCTCTCCGCCAGAAGCCCCAGGGCCGCGGCGGCCGCTATTCCCACAGCCAGCGCCGCTCCCGCCGGGAGCAGCGTGCGCAGCGTCCCCCTGCGCAGGCGGGCGCGGCAGGTAAGCCACCGTCTGGCCAGAATGGGCTGAAAATACTGGTGAAACAGGTGGTAGGCCCCCTGTCCGTCCTGCCAGACCAGGGCCATGCGCCGCTCCAGCAGATCCCGCACCACCAGGCCGAACCAGTCGTCCGCGTCCCGTGCCCCGCCCAGCAGGGCCCGGGTTCTGCCCATGTACTGGGGAAAGGCGCGGCGAAAGCGCCTGCGGGGAAGGAGGGCAAAGCAGGTCTCCGCCGCCCGGCAGGCGGACTCCGCCACCAGCGACGGCCGCCCCCCCATCTTCCAGGCGAACAGCGGCAGCACCATGCCCACCGCCAGCCGGGCCCGCAGGGCCCCCTCCTCTCCCAGGGCCTCCCCCGCGGCGGAGACAAGGCTGTCCAGATAGTCGTCCAGCAGGGCCTCGTCCTCCCCGGTCTCCCCCCGGGACCGCTTCTCCGTTCGGGCATAGACGGAGAGAAACACCGGCGTGCACAGCAGGGCCCGGAGCTTCTCCCCCTCCGGCGGCTCCACAGACCGCCGGGCCAGATAGGCGGCCACCTCCGTCTCCGTCAGAGGCGGAACCGGAACCTCCTTCAGCCCCAGCTCCCTGACCGCCCGCCGGGTGGAGACGATCAGCGTCACGCCCCGCAGCGCCGCCAGGGCCCGCAGCTCCGCCCGCAGCAAATCCGCGTCGCCCTGTGCCTCCTCCAAACCGTCCAGCAGCAAAAGCGCCCCGCCCCCCGGCTCATCCAGCAGCCGGGTGAGGCCGTGGCGGGCCTCCTCAAAGGTCTTCCCCTCCCCAGGACTGAGCATGGAGAGGATGGCCCGCTCCACAAAATCCGCCGTCCCGTCCCAGGCGCACAGCGGCAGATAGACGGGAACAGGGCGGGCGGGAGAATAGGTCCTGAGCCCCCGCAGCCACAGCCCCGCCAGCAGGGTCGTCTTTCCCGCCCCGCTGCCCCCGGTGATCTGGCAGCTCCCCGCCGCCTCCAGGCTGTCCAGGAGGGAGGCGCGGCTCTCGGAGAGCTCCTCCCACTCGGCGGCGGAGGGCATCCGCTCCCGCTCGGCCCGCAGCCGGGCGGCGCTGGCCTCCCACAGCGCCCCGTGGGTCACGCCGCCGTGCTCCAGCCGCTCCAGCAGCTCGGAAAAGGCGTCGATGGCCTCCTGGGCCGTCTGAAACCGCTGGCCCGGCGAGGCCTTCAGCCCCCGCCGCAGAATGGAGGCCACCTGGTGAAACACCACGGCGGAGCAGCCTGCCAGCGCGGGCGCCCCCGCAATGGGCGGCAGCCCCCGCAGCGGCGTGTGCCGCACGGGCGGATACCCCAGCAGATACTGCAGAAAAATCATGCACACAGAGTACACGTCGGAGGCCGGTCCTACGGAGGCCACGTCCCCCAGCCGCAGCTCCGGCGCCGACCAGGGCTCCTTGAGGGAGAGCAGCAGCTCCTGCCGCTGGGCCAGCTCCACGCCGCTCCACGCGCTGTTGTAGTCAATCAGGAACAGCTCCCGGTACTTCTCCGGCTTGCCCTGGTCCAAAGACGCAAGGAGAATATTGTCCGGGCTGACGTCCAGGTGCAGCAAACCCTGCTCGTGAAAGGCCCGCAGCGTATAGAGGAGATTGCGCAGCCACGCCGCCATGACGGCCAGCGGCACTCCGCCCCTGGCCATGACCCGGTCAAGGGTTTCGCATCCGCTATCCCCCATGATGGAGAAGAGCGTCCCCAAAGCCTCGCAGGTGTCCAGGCTGACCGGCGTCTTGTCCGCCCGGGCCGACTGCAGCTGCACATGGATCCGGCTGGCCCGCAGGAAGCTCTGCCGGTGGGTGGCCAGAAGGGCCTCCCCCTCTCTGCGGCAGCGGACTGTGCCGCTCTCGTCCCGAAACACGGCCCCATCCGGGTGCCAGGGGAACAGCTCCTTGAGCAGCACCCGGCGCAGCAGGCCGGGCTGGGCGGTATCCTCATAAAACGCGCGATACACCAGGGCGCTGGCGCCCCGGCCCTCGCATTCCGCGATCCGGTAGCTCCGTCCCGCGAGGGTCAGTTCGTATCCTTCCGGCAGTGCAGTGCGGACATCCATGCCGATTCCTCCCTGTGCGAATTTTGTTCACACCCTCACTTTAGCACGGGTTCGCTCCGCCCTCGTCCACTTCCCGTCCGTCCCCGCCGCCAAAGAGCAGAGAGAGCACCTGGGAGAGCCGGTCGCTCATGGATGCATCCTCATCGTCCCCGGGGCGCAGGCTATACAAAATCAGCCAGTCAAAAGGGACCCGGGGGTCCAGGGGGCTGAAACCGCAGTCGTGGAGCATCAGATTGATGTTCCAGACATGCTCCTCGAAAATTTCATCGGGGGAGTCCGGCTCCCAGCCCATGGCCTCCTCCACCGCCCCGTCGTCCAGCCCCTCCGTGGCTACATACAACAGCAGAAGGGTCTTCCGGCTCACATCCGCCCTGCGGCTCAGCATATTTTTCACCGCTGTGGCGTTGGGCCACAGCCGTTTGATGGCCTTCTGCAGATCGGAAAAGGACTTTGTCCCCCGGGAGAGGGGAACATTCAGCCGCAGATAGAGCTCCACCGCCTTCTCCACAGAGTAGGCCTCGTCCTCCTCGGCGCCGCAGGGGGCGGAGGGCCGCGTCAGCTCCTCGAAAAACCGGGAAAAATAGCGGTAGGCGGTATTGTGGAGCCTGCCGAATCCCGAGAGATTTTCCTCGTAAAACCGGAGGAAGTCCTCGTCGCTGTTCACAGCGGCCAGCTGGTCCAGAAGGGTGCGGGTAAAGACGGAGGGGGCCTCCCCGTCCGCGGGAAAGGGCCCGTCGGCGTTGGGCAGGCGCGTAAGAAGGGCCTGGGCCTCGCCGTAGGATTTCCCGGCGCTCAGACAGTACCGCCACGCCGCCTCCCGGGGCTCCCGCAGATGAAAGCCGCCCTCTCCCCCGCAGCGCAGAAACTCGTCGGCCGCCTCCCCGGAGAGGCCCAGGGCAAAACAGATCTGCACCGCCTCCTCCCGGTCCGCAGGCTGTCCCCCGCCATTGAGCCAGGCAGAGAGGCGCCGCCGCAGGCTGTCCCGCTTGACGCCGGGGCGCAGATCGGTCAGACGGCCGACAAGGGTCCGCTCGTCCATCCCCTGCCGCTCCATCGCCGCCCGCAGCACATCTCCGAAGCTCCGGGGCACCATCCGTTGGGAGAAAAAGCGGACTGCGTCGGCAGGACGGTTTCCGCTGGCGGCAATCCCCTGCCACGCCTGCTCCGACAAGGCCGTGAACTGCTGCCTCTCCTGCATCCCGCTCGCCTCTCTTTCTCTAAAGCAGATCCTCCACGTTGGGGATCATTGTTCCACTTATTCTATGATTTTGCATAATGCATTCATTTTATCACACTGATTTTGGGTTCGCAACAACATGGAGTTATATATATTTATTTTCCTATGTATATAGGGAATCCCACCCCGTCCCCAGACGAAGAGAACCCCGCAGATCCACATCATGGATCTGCGGGGCTCTCCGCTGCTTCTCTCTGGTGACCCGTACGAGACTCGAACTCGTGTTACCGCCGTGAAAGGGCGGTGTCTTAACCACTTGACCAACGGGCCATATAGGTAAACCTGCCGTGACGGCAGGTTTACACATGGTAGCGGCGACTGGATTCGAACCGGTGACACTTCGGGTATGAACCGAATGCTCTGGCCAACTGAGCTACGCCGCCATATTCCGTGCCCGTATCAAACAGGCACGGTTTACTATAATGGAAAACCTTCCACTTGTCAAGCCTTTTTTGAAAATTTCTTCAAATTTTTCTATCCGGCCATCAGCGGCACCTGCACCGTGAACCGTTGGCCGTCCCGGTAAATGACCATGACCAGCGTATCCCCCGCCTGGTGCCGCCGCCGGATGCGGAGGATGTCCGTGTTGTCGTCCACCGCCTCGCCGTCCACCGACAAAATCACGTCGCCGGGGAGAATCCCCGCCATGTCGCCGCCGTAGCCCTTCGTCACCTCCCGGACCAGCACGCCCGTCGTACCGTCGGGCAGGGTGGCGGCGCCTATCACCGTGACACCCAGCACCGGCTCCGGCACCACCTCGCCGGTGGAGATGATGCAGTTGACAATGTGGGCCACCGTGCTGCTGGGCACCGCGAACCCAAGGCCCTCCACCGTGGCCTCGTCGTCATAGCCGGACACCATCTTGATGGTGTTGATCCCCACCACCTGTCCGTACTCGTTGATGAGAGGACCGCCGCTGTTGCCGCTGTTCAGGGCAGCGTTGGTCTGGATCAGCGTCATGGTGATGCCGTCCACATCCACGTCCCGGTTGATGGCCGACACAATGCCGTCGGTCAGCGTCCCCCGCAGCTCCAAGCCCAGGGGATTGCCGATGGCGTACACCTTGTCCCCCACCGTCAGAAGGTCGCTGCTGCCGAAGACGGCGGCGGTCAGGCCCTCCGCCTCCACCTTCAATACCGCCAGATCGTTGTCCGTATCCCAGCCCACCACCTTGGCCTCCAGCTCGTAGCCGTTGCTGAGAATCACCGTACAGGATTCTCCGCCGGCAATGACATGGTGGTTGGTGACGATATAGCCGTCCTGGCTCATAATGACCCCGGTGCCCACGCTGCCGCCCCGGCCCATGTAGGCCACCACCGACACCACTGACGGGTTCACCCGGGCATAGACCTCCTGGGCCGTCAAAGCCTCCGTCCGCTCCTCCGACAGCTCCACGCGGAAGTCCCCTCCCACCGGATAGGCCGCAATGGTGATCTCTCCATCGCCGTAGTCGTAGTCTGTAAAGTCGTAGTCCTCCGAGGGGTCTCCCTTGCCGGGACGGGCTTCCCGCAGGGGCAGCAGGGCGGCGGCCGTCACCGCCCCCGCCAGGAGCACCAGGCAGAGAAGAAAAATGTACAGGCCCTTCCGGGACCGGCGTCTCGGGGCAGTCTGTCCCTCCTCCCCGTCCCAGTCCTGGGGACACATGGCCGGAGGCAGGTCCGCCTGGTAGGTGAGGACCACCTCCCTGGGCTCCGGTCCGCCGTAGGACAGGACAATCTCCCGCCCGTTGTCGATGATCTCCGTGGTATAAAGCTGCTCCATACACGCCTCGTCAATGCTGATTTTTGTCTCCCGCCGCCAGCGTCATGGTGAAGCGGAAGCTGGTGACCCCGTTCTCGCTGGTTACCTGGATGTGCTCCCGGTGCTGGTCCAGAATGGTCTTCACGATGTAGAGCCCCAGCCCCACCCCGTCCTTGTCCTGACTGCGGGATTTGTCCGCCTTGTGAAACCGCTCAAACAACCGCGGAATCTCCTCCGGGTCGATGGTGTTCCCCTGGTTCTGCACCGTCACCACCGCCTTCTCCGCCCCCACGTCCAGCCGCAGCACCAGGGCGGTGCCGGTCCGGGCAAACTTGGCGGCGTTCTCCAGCAGGTTGTAGATCACCTGGGTGATGAGGTCGTTGTCCCCCAATACCAGCACCGGCTCCTCGGGGATGTCCGCCTCCACGTCCAGCTGCCGGTCGGTGATCTTCTTCTCCATGGAGATCAGCACCCTCCGCATGCTCTCGCAGATGTCGAAGGAGCTCTTGTTGCGCAGGGCGTCCAGGGACTGGAGCCGGGACACCTCCAGCATCCGCCGCACCAGGCGGCTCAGGCGCCTGCTCTCGTCGGAGATGATCCGCAGGTACTGCTCCTCCTTCTCCCGGGGAATGGTGCCGTCCAGAATGCCCTCGGCATAGCCGGTGATGGTGGTCATGGGGGTCTTCAGCTCGTGGGAGATGTTGGCAATAAACTCCCGCCGCTGCCGCTCCGTCTGCTGGAGGGAGTCGGCCATGGCATTGAAGGCCTCCGCCAGCTCCTCCACCTCGTCGTCCCGTCCCGTGGACTGGACCCGGGCGTCAAAGTTCCCCTCGGCGAAGCGCCGGGCGGCGGCAGCCATCTCCTTGATGGGCTTGGTCTGCTGCATGGCGGTGACGGAGCTGGCCACAAAGGCGATGAGAATGACGGTGATGCTGGTCATGCCGAAGATGCCCAGAAAGGCCCGCCACATCTCAGTGAGCGTCTGGGTCTCGGTGATGGCCAGCACCATGCCCCGAATCTGCCGCTCCCCGGCGGCGCCCTCGGCGTACACCGGCACCCCCGCCACATATTTGTCCTTCTCATAGATGCCCAGATCGGTAATGCCGCTGTAGACCTCTCCGCTCATGATCCGCTCGGAGATCTTCTGGGGCAGGGTGATGGACTGCCCCTCCAGAGAGGCCTCGGTGGTGAGGAGCGTGTTGGTGCGGCTGTTCCAGATGAGAAAGTCGATGTCGGACAGGGAGGCCGCCGCCCGGGCCACAATCTGCATGCCCAGGGTCTGACTGCCGAAGATGGCGTCATAGTCGGTGTTGTAGGTGGTGTCCAGCTCCGCCATCAGAGCGGCCTTCTCCACCAGCTCCTCCTTCTTCTCCGTCATCATATAGGTGTAGGTCAAGGTAAAAAAGGAGGTGCCCAGCATCAAAAGGGTCAGCAGCACCATCCCCGCCGTCAGCCCGAACTGACGCCAGTAGATGCCGTGAAACCGTCTCATAGCCTGCCTCCTCTCCCCGTCCCCGCCGGGGAACGGATCATTTCGCCTTGGGGGTGGTCTCGAACTTGTACCCCACGCCCCACACGGTCTTCAGCGCCCACTCCGGGGACACGTTCTCCACCTTCTCCCGCAGGCGCTTGATGTGGACGTCCACGGTGCGGCTGTCGCCGAAGTAGTCGAAGCCCCACACCTCGTCCAACAGCTGGTTGCGGGTATACACCCGGTTGGGGGTGGCGGCCAGGTGGTAGAGAAGCTCCAGCTCCTTGGGGGGCGTATCCACCTTCTGCCCGTCCACCGTCAGCTCGTAGGAATCCAGGTCGATGATGAGCTTGTCGAACACCAGCCGCTTGCGGGTGTCGTCGGGAATCTCCGTACGGCGGAGGACGGCATTGATGCGGGCGATGAGCTCCTTCATCTCGAAGGGCTTCACCAGATAGTCGTCCGCCCCCATCTCCAGGCCGGCCACCCGGTCCTGAACCTCCCCCTTGGCGGTGAGCATGATAATGGGGGTCTTGGCCGTCTCCCGGATCTTGGCGCAGACGGCCCAGCCGTCCATCACCGGCAGCATGATGTCCAGGAGCACAATATCCGGCTGAATCTCCCGGAACTTCTCCACAGCGGTGCCGCCGTCAAAGGCGGTGATGACCTCGAAGCCCTCCTTCTCCAGATACATGCGGATGAGGTCGGAGATATTCCGGTCATCCTCCACAGCCAACACTTTACGCGCCATAGCAATTCCCTCCGTCATCTTCAGACGCCCCCATGGGCGGTAAATTCATACTCCCATTATATCCGGAAGAGGCCGGTTTTGTTGAACAATTTGTAAAACCCTCCCAAAAGCTCCCCGCTCCGGCCCTTTACAGGGTCTCCCGATAGGCGAGCATGCGGCAGCGGATGCCGTTGAGGTCGCTGAGGAGGGAGGCGAGGCCCCCTGTGTTGCCGGCGTCCTCCCCCAGATACACCAGATGGCTGCGGCTGGGAAGGCCGCTGATGTGGGCGTAGAGGTTGTCCGCCCGCCCGCTGGAGGAGAGGGGGGAGCGGCTGTAGTCGGCGGTGGCGCGCATAACGCAGTATCCCGCCTCCTCCGCCGCCCCGCGCTGGCCGGAGAAGCTCTTGTCCAGCCACACCAGCCGGGTCCGCAGCCGGGCCGCGGCCCAGAGGGCGTCGTTGGCCCGCTCCAGCTGGTCGATCACCGCCCCTCCGTCGGCGGCGGGCAGGATGCCGATGGCGTGGCCCCGGCCCCAGATCTCCCGGAGAAGGGCCTGCTCCTCCTCCATCTGCCGGGGCGTCAGGAGGAAGGCGGCGGACGCGCCGTAGCGGTCCAGAATCTCCAGAATTTCCCGGGTTTCCTCCGCCTGAGTAACCTTAAAAATGAGATAGACCGTCTGCCCCTCATAGACGGTGGGCTCCTCCTCGTCGGGCTCCACAGAGGGTGTGGAGGAGGAGGTCAACGACTTCTCATAAGCGGCGTAGCTGCTGGCCAGCCAGCCGCTGGCCGCGTCGAAAAACATGGCGTCGCTGAGCTGCTCGCTGCCGCTTTTGATGCGGATGGCCGGCACGGTGCTGGTGGAGGTGTAGCTGTAGGTCAGGCCAAAAACCCGGGTGAGAATACTCAGGGGGAAGAAGACGTAGCTTCCCTTCACCACCGCCCGCTCGCTATAGGTGTTGCCCTGATTGTCGGTGGTGGTCTGATTGGCCAGGTCAAAGAAAAGGGCGGTGCGGATGGTGAAGAGGGTGGCGGTCTGCTTGACGGTGCTGTAGGCGCAGGAAACCCCCAGGGATTTGCCGTAGATGCCGGAAAAGATGGCGTTGGAGACGTAGATCTGCCCGCCGGAAATAAAGGGCATGGTCTCCTGATTCAGCTCCATGGGGTCGTCGTTGACAATGGTGAAGTAGACGCCGCTGAGGGCGGCGCCGGTGTGCGGCGTAATGGCCAGCGCCAGGGCCATGGCCAGCAGCAAAGCCCACAGCCGGCGCAGGGGACGGCGGTTCACAGCCTCGCCTCCTTTCATTCACAGGTCTTTTTCGTATTTTATCACACCTTTTCCCGCCTTACAAGCCTGCACCGGCAAGGGGAAAAGCGGTTGCACCGGCGGGAGGGCTATGGTATACTGAATGCACTTGAGAAGTGCGGGCCCGCCGGTGCGGGCTTTGCGGAAAGGAAGATCTTATGATGAGCTCTGCCGTATATTTCACCAATCTGCGGGCCCGGCCCGGGGACAATCTGCTGGACAAGCTGGAGCGTCTTGTCACCAAGGCCGGCATGGGGGAGATGGATTTTGCGGGCAAGTATGTGGCTATCAAAATTCACTTCGGCGAGCCGGGGAATCTGGCCTACCTCCGGCCCAACTACGCCAAGGTGGTGGTGGACTACGTGAAGGCCCGTGGGGGCAAGCCCTTCCTCACCGACTGCAACACTCTGTATGTGGGCGGACGGAAAAACGCCCTGGACCACCTGGAGAGCGCTTACACCAACGGCTACAACCCCTTCACCGTGGGCTGCCATCTGCTGATCGCCGACGGGCTGAAAGGTACCGACGAGGTCTATGTCCCCGTGGAGGGGGGCGAGTATGTGAAGGAGGCCAAGATCGGCCGGGCCATCATGGACGCGGACATCGTCATCTCCCTCAACCACTTCAAGGGCCACGAGATGACCGGCTTCGGCGGGGCGCTGAAGAACCTGGGCATGGGCTGCGGGTCCCGGGCGGGGAAGATGGAGATGCACAGCGCCGGAAAGCCCTATGCCGACCACGCCCTGTGCGTGGGCTGCGGCGCCTGCCAGCGGATCTGCGCCCACGACGCCCCCATTCTGCACAACGGAAAGGTGACCATCGACCACGACCGCTGCGTGGGCTGCGGCCGGTGCATCGGCATCTGCCCCCGGGACGCCATCCAGCCTGCCCAGGACGAGAGCAACGACATCCTCAACTGCAAAATTGCGGAGTACGCCAAGGCGGTGGTGGACGGACGGCCCAGCTTCCACATCAATCTGGTAATGGACGTGTCCCCCAACTGCGACTGCCACGGGGAGAATGACGCGGCCCTGGTGCCGGACGTGGGGATGTTCGCCTCCTTTGACCCGGTGGCGCTGGATCAGGCCTGCGCCGACGCGGTGAATGCCCAGCCCATCCTGCCCGGCTGCGCCATCGACGACGAAGCCCATGAGGCGGACCACTTCCACCACATGCACCCCACCACCAACTGGGTCAGCTGCCTCACCCACGCGGAAAAGCTGGGTCTCGGCACCCGGGACTATCAGCTGGTGACGGTGAAGTAAACTTTTTGGCAAAGAGAACGCATCAGGCCGGCAGTTCCGCTCCGCGGAACTGCCGGCCTTACTATATTGGATTCCGCAGACTGCGGGGAACGGTCAGGGCAGAATCCGGTAGTCCCCCCGGGCGGCGGCCTCCTCCCGGCGCAGCTTGTCCCGGCACAGGGCCTCCCAGAGATCGGTGATGATGGTGTTGGACAGCAGAAACCCCTTGGCCGTCAGCCGCCAGCCCTGCTCCGTCTCCTCCGCGCAGCCCAGGGCCTCGTATCGCCGGAACACCTCCTCCAGGGGGGCGAAGCGACGGCGGTAGGTGTGCTCGAAGGTGCGGCGGTTGATGCCGCTGACCATACGGAGGGACAGCATAATATACTCCGTGTCCCGCTCCCGGAGAGGCAGGTGCTCCGACTGCTCCACCTGCAGCGTCCCCTCCAGCACCCCACGGACGTATCCCTCCAGGTCCCGGCCGTAGGCGTATCGGGTCTCTCCGAAGTCCGAGTGGGCCCCGGGGCCGAAGCCGGCGTACTCCGACAGGGTCCAGTACTTGGTGTTGTGGCGGGAGGCGAAGCCCTCCCGAGCAAAGTTGGAGATCTCGTACTGGTGGTACCCCAGCTGCCGGAGCCGCTCCACCATCCACAGGTACATGTCCGCCTGGAGGTCGTCGTCAGGCAGGTCGAACTCCTCCCGCCGCCGCCAGAGGGGGGTGCCCTCCTCCACCTTCAGGCCGTAGCAGCTGAGATGCTCCGGCCCCAGGGCGGCGCACCGCTCCACACTGGAGCGCCAGCTGTCCATGGTCTGGCCCGGAAGGCCGTAGATCAGATCCAGGGACAAATTCTCAAATCCCGCCTTTCTTGCGGCGGTGACGGCGGCCTGGGCCTGGGCAAAGGTGTGGATGCGGCCGATGGCCTTCAGGGTGGCGTCGTCGGCGGACTGGACCCCCAGCGACAGCCGGTTGAAGCCCCCCTTCCGCAGCCGCCGCAGCTCCCGCCAGTTCTGGGCGCTCTCAGGGTTGGCCTCCAGGGTGATCTCCGCCCCCTTGTCCAGATGGTACTTGTCCCGGATTCCGTCCAGAAGGGTCAGAAGGTGCCGGTGGCCCAGCAGGGAGGGGGTACCGCCGCCGAAATAGACGGTGTCCACCCGGTGGCTGTCCGCCAGAGGGGCGGTCTCCGCCAGATGGGCCCGCAGGGCTTTCACGTAATCCTTCACTCCGTCCTCCCGGCCGGGGAGGGAGTAGAAATCGCAGTAAAGGCACTTGCTCTTGCAGAAGGGGATATGGATATAGAGCCCCAGGGGGCGTCTTTTCTCTCTCATGGTTTCACCTCATGGTTTCCGTTGCAGCTGTTTTTCCCCGTTTGGCTGGGTATAATTCTCTCCCGGCGAGGAAATGCTACGGCGGAGAGAAAGGAGCGGATGGACATGGGTCTTACCCAGCAGGAGTATCAGAAAATGGTGCAGGCACGGGCGGAAAAGTCCCCCCTTGTCAAGGACGCCGCCCTGGCCTTTCTCACCGGCGGGGCCATCTGCACCTTGGGCCAGGCCATTTTGGAGGCGGGGCTGAGGGCGGGGTTGCCCAGAGCGGAGGCCTCCTCCCTCACCACCATCTCCCTGGTGGGGCTCAGCGTGCTGCTGACGGGGCTGAATCTCTACAACAAGCTGGCCCGGTTCGGCGGGGCGGGGACCCTGGTGCCGGTGACCGGCTTTGCCAACGCCATGGCGGCCCCGGCCATCGACTTCAAAAGTGAGGGTCTGGTCACCGGCATGGCGGCCCGGGTGTTCACCGTGGCGGGGCCGGTGCTGGTGTACGGCACCGTGGCCAGCGCCGTCTACGGCCTCATTCTTCTGCTGTTGTAGCCTGGGCCACGGTGTCCATGGCCCGGCGACGCAGGCCCTGGGCGGTGGTGGGCGGGGAGAAGATGCACAGGCACTGGAGCAGCTGGTCTCCGGTGTTGCGAATGCAGTGCATCTGCCCCGCCGCCGCGGCGATCATGGAGTTGGGCCGCAGGTCGTAGGCCTGCCCGTCCACCCAGGCGGTGCCGTGACCGGCCATGCAGAACATGACCTCCATGGCGTCGTCGTGGCAGTGGTTGTCCACCTGATCCCCCGGTGCCCACTCGGTGATGTGGACGGAGAAGTCGATGGGACAATCCGCGGTCTCCGGGGTCATATAGGGCACGATGGTCCGCCGGAAGGGCTGGGGAATGGAGATTTTCTCGGCGCTCTCATAGGAAAAATACATAGGTGCCTTCTCCTTTCTGTCTCACCGCTCCGCCGCCGGGGCGGTTCTTTTTTTGCTCCGCCGGGGCGGAGGGACAAAACGAGGCGCCCGCCGGACGCCTCGTTTCCTGTTTCTCAGTACCGCAGGGTGGCCAGATAGCCCAGGAGGGTCACCGCCGCCCCTGCGTACAGTCCCCGCTGGGGCCAGCCCACCGGATCTGCCAGGGCCGTGCAGCAGAGAATCACCGCCAGCGGCAGCGCCACACGGGTGGCGGCGTGCTCCTCTTCGCAGCAGCGCCAGCCGGACACCAGATAGAAGGCATACACCAGGGCCGCCACCGCCAGGATCTGAATGAAATAGTAGCTGGTCACCGGATAGGCCGCATAGGTCCGGTAGGTGGTCAGCAGCCACACCACGTAAAAGAGCACCGGCGCCATCATGACCTGCTTGTTCTCCCGGCCCCGGCGGCGGAGAAACAGATCCCC
Organism: uncultured Oscillospiraceae bacterium; assembly: GCA_944386975.1. GTDB lineage: Bacteria > Bacillota > Clostridia > Oscillospirales > Oscillospiraceae > CAJFPI01. The sequence continues at coordinate 22,627 of CALXDC010000028.1, forward strand.
GATCACCGCGCAGCCGGACAGAATGGCCAGCGCTCCCAGGCCCAGGGCAATGATCCGATTTTCCGCCGTCTGCTGGAAGACCTGGACGCAGGAGAGGCCTCCGCCCACCATGGTGAGAAAGGCGCCGGCAGTAATCAGCGTCAGGGCAGGGCCCTCAGGGGCGTCAAACCCCCGGACCTCCGAGACCCGGCGGCCCCGGCCCGGCAAGCCCCAGATCAGGCATAGCGTCACCGCGGCCAGCAGAAACAGCACCAGCAGCCAGCTGGCGCTGCCGCCCACCGGCAGCAGGGTCGTCGGATCAAAGGCGGTGCGCAGGTGGAAGACACGAAGCAGAAAGCCCACGGCCCCCACGGCCAGGGACAGCAGAATAATGAGAAGATGGTTCATAGTGCGGAGGTCCTTTCCCCGTTCAAAATCGCTTAATCGCTTATCTGATATAGTATACCACCGACTTTCCCATTTGTCATCATGTTTCGGACAGGCCGGGCATAGACTGGCCCCAGGGAGGCGAGGGTATGCAGAGAAGCTTCATGCTGGCGGCGGCGCTGACGGTGCTGCTTTTTTTGTTCCCCTGGCTGTGGGCGGCGCCGGAGGCGTCGGGCGAGGCGCCGCCCCAGACGGAGGAGGAGCAGGCGGAAACCGTCACCGTTCACGACAGCGCCAGGACCTTGAAGGTCCTCATCGGCGGCGAGGTGACGGAAATGGATATGGAGACCTATCTCCGGGGGGTGGTACGGGCGGAGATGCCCGCCTCCTTTGAGGAGGAGGCCCTGAAAGCCCAGGCTGTGGCCGCCAGAACCTACACGTTATATAAAATGGAGGGGGGCGGCAGCGCCAACCACCCGGAGGCCGACGCCTGCGACGATGTGAACTGCTGCAAGGCCTACAAGAGCCAGGAGGACGCGGCGGCGGACTGGGGGATGTCCTCCGCTCTCTACGAGGAGAAGATCCGCCGGGCGGTGGCGGATACCGATGGGGAGGTGGTGCTCTACGAGGGCCATCCGGTGCTGGCGGTATTTCACTCCTCCTCGGCAGGCGCTACCCGGAATGTGGAGGACGTGTGGCAGCAGGCCCTGCCCTATCTCCGCAGCGTGGCCTCCCCGGAGAATGCCGACGCGGTGCCCAACTATTATAGCAAGGCCGCCTTTACCCTGACGGAGTTCAAGGAGCTCTTCATTGCCCAGTATCCCACCGCCAACCTCTCCGGCACCCCCTCCAACTGGTTTTCCAACATCCACCAGGATGTAAACGGAGCGGTGGAGAGTCTCCAGGTGGGGGGCATCACCGTCACCGGCGGCCAGCTGCGCAGCCTTCTGGGTCTTCGCAGCGCCAACTTTACCATCTCCTTTACCGACGACACGGTGGAGTTCTCCGTCACCGGCTACGGCCACGGCGTGGGCATGAGCCAGTATGGCGCCAACGTGCTGGCCCAGGAGGGAAAAACCTATCGGGAAATTCTCACCTACTACTACACCGGCACTACCGTGGAGGTATACGATAAGTAGCCCCGGAAGGAACGCAACAAGTACGAAAAAACAGCCGGTCCAGTTGGACCGGCTGTTTTGCATAAGACTGATAGAAAGGTCAGCGCTTGGAGAACTGGGGAAACAGCCGAAGCGCCGCCTGCGGCGGATGAAGCGAGGCTGTTTCAAGGCAGCGACCCCATTTGCGGGCAGGATGCTGCCCGCAAATGGGAATGCCGCAACGCGGGCCAGGCCCGGCGGGCAGCCTTGAGGCCGTACTTCTTGCGCACCCCAGGCGGCATTGCCGCCCGGGGACCCCTGGTAGATTGCACATGCTCGGGCGGAGTGAATTCGCCCATCTCCGCGCTAAGTGCCGCCCTATGGGCGGTTGCGCTCCGAAATGCCGCTGCGGCGGCGATCCGCCAAGGTTTTGTGCCTGCGGCCCAAAACGCTTGTACGGCGCGAAGCGCCGCCCCACTTTGTGGGGCCCCGAAGGAGCGTAAGAAGTACAAGAAAAACAGCCGGTCCAAATGGACCGGCTGTTTTGCGTAAGTCTGGTATAAGGTCAGCGCTTGGAGAACTGGGGAGCCCGGCGGGCAGCCTTGAGGCCGTACTTCTTACGCTCCTTCATACGAGGATCGCGGGTGAGGAAACCGGCCTTCTTCAGCAGGGGACGGTAGTCCTCGCTGGCCAGCAGCAGGGCGCGGGCCACACCGTGACGCAGAGCGCCGGCCTGACCGCTGACGCCGCCGCCCTTGACGGTGGCAACAATGTCCACCTTGCCCAGGGTGTCGGTGGTGGCCAGAGGCTGACGGACCACCATCTTCAGAGTCTCCAGACCGAAGTACTCCTCGATGTCGCGGCCGTTGATGGTGATGGAGCCGGTGCCGTTGGGGAACAGGTGGACGCGGGCAACGGAGGACTTCCGACGGCCGGTGCCGTACAGATAGGGCTTCTTGGACTTATACATTCTTCAGTTCCTCCTTATTCCATGGTCCACAGCTCGGGCTTCTGGGCCGCGTGCTCGTGGGTGTCGCCGGCATAGATGTGCAGACGCTTCAGGGAGTCCTTGGTGACGGTGTTGCGGGGCATCATGCCGCGGACGGCCACCTTCATGGCCAGCTCGGGCTTCTTCTCCATCATATCCTTGTACTTGGTCTCCTTCAGGCCGCCCACCCAGCCGGAGTGGGTGCGGTACATCTTCTGCTCCAGCTTCTTGCCGGAGAGAGTGGCCTTGCCGGCGTTGATGACGATGACGTTGTCGCCGCAGTCGGCATGGGGGGTATAGGTGGGCTTGCGCTTGCCGCGGAGCAGGTCGGCGACGATGACGGCGGTGTGGCCCAGGGGCTTGCCGGCGGCGTCGACGACATACCACTTGCGGACGATGTTGCCCTTGTTAGCCATAAAAGTGGACATGGTCGTATTCTCCTTCATTCGTTTTCCGTTTCCTTCGATCACGAAAGGCCAGGTTTTCGCCCCTGTGCTTTCGTTATCGAAGGAAATCTTGTATTTTCGCCCGATATCAGGTACAATACCCACAGCGAGCAAATCTATTTATACCACACCATTTTTCAAGTGTCAACACCATTTTGATTTACCTTATGGAATGCTCCCGATTTCTTTGATTTGCTCTCGTTTTCTCTTGTTTTCTCATTTTCAATTTTTCCTTTGCGAGGTGTCTATGCAGCATATACTCAGCTTGGTCCGCCGGTGCGTGGAGGACTACGACATGATCGAGGCCGGGGAAACTGTGGCCGTAGGGGTCAGCGGCGGCAAGGATTCCGTGCTGACCTTGGTGGCCCTGGCCCGGCTCAGCCGCTTCTACCCCAAGCCCTTCCGGGTGGAGGCCATCACCATCAACGCCGGTACCCCGGGGATGGACTTCTCCCCCATTGCCAGGCTCTGCGAGGAGCTGGAGGTGCCCTACCATCTGGTGGACGTGCCCATTTACGAAGTGGTATTCCTGGAGCGGAAGGAGAAGAACCCCTGCTCTCTCTGCGCCAAGTTCCGCCGGGGTGCCCTCAGCACGGAGATGAACCGGCTGGGGATCTCCAAGATTGCCTTGGGCCACCACTACGACGACGCGGTGGAGACCATGCTCATGTCCCTCTTCTGGGAGGGCCGCATCAGCTGCTTCCAGCCGGTGACCTATCTGGACCGCACAAAGGTGACACAGATCCGCCCCCTCCTCTACGTCCAGGAGCGGGAGGTCACCGGAGCCATCCGCCAGCAGAAGCTCCCGGTGGTGGAAAACCCCTGCCCCGCCAACGGCTCCACCAAGCGGGAGGAGATGAAGGTGCTGATCCGTCAGCTCAGCGACCAGTTTCCCCAGCTGAAGGCCAAAATTTTCGGGGCCATGCAGCGCTATCCCCTCTACGGCTGGAGCCTGGAGGAGCGGCAGCGCTGAAAAAGGCCGCCGGTAGGGCGGCCCTTTTGATAGCGAATTGCAATATTTTTATCCTATATTACCATTTGGATATGTACAGACCGGCGCTATGTAGAGAACAGCCATTGGACCAGCAGGAGAAGGCCCAGGCCGGGAATGCCCAGAACGCCGATGATAAGGGCGTTGACCATGTTGAAGCCCAGAGACAATCCGGTGACGGCGGAGGTCATATTTACCAGCAGCAGGGCCCCGAAGCCCAAAAGGGTGTTGGCCAGCACCTGGAGGGCCACCTTCAGCGGCGTTTTGAACAGGCGGACCACCGCCCCCAAAACGAAAATGCCGAAGATGGCCAGCGCCGCCTTTTGGCTCAGATCCATCTCTTCTTGCCCCCTCCCCCCGAGGCCGCCAGAGGCGGCTGACCGGTCTCCAGGGCCTTCAGGGCCCGGAGGAGATAGTTGATGCGGGCTTGAAGGGATCGGATCTCAAAGATGCAGGACTCCACCAGCTCCGGGTCGCTGAGGGCGTCAAAAGACAAGTTGGCATGGGTGAGGGCAGTCTGTGCCTCCTGGAGAGACTGCATCAGCTCCGCCTGCTCCCGGGAGACCCGGCCCTGCTGATGGATGGGTGAGATACGCCGCAGCATAGTGGTCCTCCTTTGCAAAAAGACAAGGGTTGTACCATATCTTACCTGCAAGTGTTGCCAAATATGCCGGGGAATAAACCGGGAAGGAGGAGAAGTTATGTCGGACCATGAGCGCTGGATGGCCCGGGCCCTGGAGCTGGCCCGGGAGGCCGCCGCCGCCGGGGAGGTGCCGGTGGGCTGCGTCATTGTCCGGGAGGGCGTGGTGATCGGGGAGGGCCGCAACCGCCGGGAGGAGAAGGGCAGCGCCCTGTCCCACGCGGAGACGGAGGCCATTGCTATGGCAAACGAGGCCCTGGGGTCCTGGCGGCTGGAGGACTGCGCCCTCTACGTGACCCTGGAGCCCTGTCCCATGTGCGCCGGGGCCATTCTGAATGCCCGGATTCCCCGGGTGTACTACGGCGCCCGGGACGCCGCCTTCGGCGCCTGCGGCGGGGTGTTCAACCTGTTTATGGAGGATTTTCCCCACACGCCCGCCCTGGTGGGGGGCATTCTGGCGGAGCCCTGCCGGGAGGTGCTGGGGAGCTTTTTCCGCTCCCTCCGGCGGGAACGGTAACAGATCCCTCTGCCGGGCCGAAAGATTTAAGACTTTTGTAACAATTGACCCGAACTTTTGTAAAATCTCTCGGCTATCATAAGTCTTGCAAGAGACAATAACTTCTTTTCATCCAATCTTCCAAAACATAGAGGAAAGGGAGCGGCCATGCCGCTCCCTTTCCTTTTTCTATGGTTCCGAGACCTTCCTCTACATTACCGCCAGACGCTGCCCAGCGTATCGGCCAGAGCGGGAATGTCCCGGTCCGGCAGGGCGGCGTAGCCCAGCACCACCGTGTTGGCGGGACAATGTTCCGCCCCCTCCATGTAGTAGGCGGAGAGGCCCGTGAGCCCCGCCCCCGCCGCCCGGGCGGCGGACACCATTTCCGCCTCCCCCGGCCCCCGGGGCAGCGTCAGCAGCAGGTGGAGCCCCGTGTGCCGTCCCCGGAGCACCCCGTCGGGGAAGGTCTCCCCCAGGGCCGCCGCCAGGGCCTCCATCCGGTTCTCGTAGGCCAGGCGCATCCGGCTCAGATGCCGGGTGAAGCACCCCTCCTCCATGAAGCGGCACAGCGTCTGCTGCTCAAAGCGGCTCACCGTGTTGGCGTAGCTGCCGTAGGTGGCACGGTACCGCTCCAGCAGCTCCGGAGGCAGCACCATGCAGGCGATGCGGATGCTGGGGGCCAGGCTTTTGGAAAAGGTGCAGAGGTACACCACCGGCCCCCTCCGCCCCGCCATGCCCTGGAGGCTGGGCAGGGGGCGGATATCGAAGCGGAACTCCGCGTCATAGTCGTCCTCGATGAGATACCGCCCCGGCCGCTCCGACGCCCACCGCAGCAGCTGGCCCCGCCGGGCCGCCGGCATGGTCACCGCCGTGGGGAAGTGGTGGCTGGGGGTGACGCAGCAGAGGGTGGCGGCGCTGCCGGTCAGGGCCGCCGCGTCCAGGCCGCTGTCGTCGATGGGCACGCAGCGGCAGGTGAGGCCGTTGTTCTCCAGAATGGTCCGCACCCGGCGGTACCCCGGATTCTCCACCGCCGCCTCCGCCCCCCGGAAAAGGCCTGCCACCAGGCCCAGCAGATACTCCGTTCCCGCCCCCACCACGATCTGGTCCGGGCTGCAGTCCACCCCCCGGTAGGCCGCCAGATACCCGGCGATGGCCTGGCGCAGATTTTCGTCCCCCTGGGGATGGCCGTGGCCCAGCAGCTCCGGAGCGGCGTAGAGCAGCTCCTTCTGCATCCGGCCCCAGGTGCGGAAGGGAAACAGGGCCGTGTCCACCCCGCCGGTGGAGAGATCGAACCGCCACCGCCGGGGCGCCTGCGCCGGTCTGGCCTCCGGCTCCCGCACCGCCGCCGGAGGCGCGGGGTCCCAGGTCTCCTGCACCACAAAGCCGCTGCGGGGCCGGGCCTCCAGATAGCCCTCCGCCGCCAGAATCTGATAGGCGGTGTCCACCGTGTTCACCGCCACCCCCAGCTGCCCCGCCAGCGTCCGCTTTCCCGGCAGGCGGCTCCCTGCCGGCAGCGCGCCGCCGCGGATCTGGGCCACCAGGGCCCGGTAGAGCTGCTCGTACAGCGGGGTCTTTGCGGCCGCATCCAGAGCAAAGGGCAGCTGCAGCATGGGAATCCCTCCATCTGATACCATAAAAAATAAATTTTCTGGCCGTTTTAATAGGGCCAGTTATCGGTATAATCAGGATACAGGAAACCCCGGAATCTGTCAAGACCGGGAATCGAACGGAGGCTTTCCCATGAAAAAGACCTATTTCACCACCCGGACCATGGCGCTGGTGGGCGTCATGGCGGCGATGGTGTTTGCCATGACCTACATCGGCATCGACATCCCCACGGCGCTGGGAAAAACGAAGCTCCACTTCGGCAATATCATGTGCCTGCTGTCGGCGCTGCTCTTCGGACCCATGACCGGCGGTCTGGCGGCGGGCATCGGTTCCGCCCTCTTTGATCTGATGGACCCCGTGTGGGCCCCGGAGTGCTGGATCACCTTCCTCACCAAGTTCTGCATGGCCTTTGTGGCGGGGGTGCTCATGCGGAGACTGCCCCAGGGCCGGTACCGCCCCTGGGCGGCGGCGCTGGGCGGCTCCCTCACCTACAGCATCCTCTACATCGGGAAGAACACCCTGGACGCCCTGGTGGTGAAGGGCTTCACCTGGCAGGTGACCAAAGTGGAGGTGCTGGCGGCCAAGGTGCCGGTGACAGTGGTCAACGGCCTTTTGGCGGTGGTCTGCGCGGTGCTGTTGTACACGGCGCTGCAGCCGGCTCTGCGGAAGGCCCATGTGCTGGCGGCATAGCCGGAGAAAACAGGAAGGGGGAGCGCCCGCCAAAAGGCGGGCGCTCCCCCTTGCGGCAGTTTCTCACCGCAGCAGTATCCACATGGCCGGGCGGACCCCGCCGTCGGCGTAGTGGATGTTAATTCCCGTGTCATAGATGGAGCCGTCCTCATAGACGCTGGCCGCCGAGAGGATGTTCAGCCCCGGGGACCGCACCCACCACCACTGACCCATGGCCCGCTGGGCGTCGGTGGGGAGATACCGCTCCAGCTGATCCAGCCCCAGCAGAAACAGCTTGTCCACGGTGTCGCCGCCGCCGGAGGTGAGGTACCGGGGGTTGGGCGGATTCTTCAGCCGGGTGTTCAGGATCCGGCTGCGCTCCTTCAGGGAGAAGGCCTTCTGGAAGAAGGTCTTGTTCAGCCAGCGCCGCAGGGTGCTGGTCTGCCAGTAGGTGTTGTCATACTCCTTATTGTAGGGCTGCCGGGCCACAATCTCCTCCGCCAGCAGCAACCGCTTGTCCCCCTCCCGGTCCAACACCCGCCACAGGAGGGGCTTGTCCTCCCAGACGCCCCAGGAGATCACATCGCCCAGGGGATGCTGCTCATAAATACTGTCCGCCTTGTCCATATGGGTCCGCTCTCCTTCCAAACTTCGCCGCCGTGCGGCTTCCTTTGCCTCCATTATAGGAAGGATTTCCGGCAAAGACAACGGACCGGGGCCATGTCAGCCCCCCGATTTGTTGCGCCGGAACAACGGATGGTTGCGGTCACGAAACTTTTCGCCCGTTTCCGGCTGTTTTGTGCAATCCCCACAGGCCTACCGCCGGATCTCCCCCGCCTTGATCCGGTGCATCCAGTCCATGACGAAGTCCCGGAAGGCCGCCACATCCGGATTGGGCTTCTCCCCCCGGCGGGTCAGCAGGTAGGTCTCCCAGTAGTAGGGGCCGTCGGCAAAGGGCAGCAGCACCAGATTGCTGTTCTGCATATCGTCGGAGATGAAATCCACGATGACGGAAATGCCCTTGTTCTGGGCCACCATCTTCTGACAGAGGCTGAAGCCGCTGGTCTCGAAGGCCACCTGGGGGGTGACCCCGGCGGCCTCGCAGCGGCCCAGAATATCGTGGTGGATGTTGAACTCCCGGCTCTCGATGTACAACGGGCAGGTCCCCAGATCCCGGATGTCCGCCGCGGCCTTCCGGCTCAGGGGGTTGTCCCGGTGGACCATCAGCTTGACCTCAAACTTCTCCATGGGCGTGGCGTCCACATGCTTCAGGGCCCGGTGGCCCACAGCGAAGGCCACGTCCCCCTCCCCGTCCAGGAACCGCTGCTCCACCTGCCGGTCCGGAAACTCCCGGTAGGTCAGATGGATGTGGGGATACTTCCGGGAGAAGGCGGCCAGGCAGTCCGGGGTCACCAGCCGGAGGATGCCGTAGGCCGACAGCAGATGGACCTCGTGGGTCTCCCGCTGGGCGATGCAGCGGATCTCTCCGCAGAGCTCCCGGTAGGACTGGAGGAAATCCGGCAGCCGGTCCCGCAGATACGCCCCGGCGTCGGTGAGAGCGATGCCGTTGCCCGTCCGGCGCAGAAGGGCGGTGCCCAGCTCCGCCTCCAGGTCCTTCACAATTTTGCTGAGGCCCTGGGGCGTGATGTACAGGGAGCGCGCCGCTTTGGCCAGATTCTGATGCCTGCAGATGGTCATGAAATATTCCAGATCCTTGATGTCCACACCGCCGCCCTCCCCATCTTCATGCTGATTTCATTGTAGGGCATCTCCGCAAGCCTGTCAACGCGGGAAAAAGAAAAGCGGGGCCCCAAAAGAGCCCCGTTCAAAAATATTGTACTGCAAAATTCCCCCCGTGTCCAGCCCGATCCGCCGCCGTGCAAAATTTTTGTATATATGCACAAAGTTGGTAAAAAGCTACAAAAACCGTTGACACTTTCGAGGAATCATGGTATAGTATAGCCAGATCAAGAAAGGATGAGTCCCATGTACAAGTAATCCTACCCAACCGGACAGACCTTGGAAGATCAGAAGGGAACAACATAGCGAGACCTTTGATCCGGATGCCTGCATAGCTTTATTGACAAAGCCGGAACCAGTCGAGTTCACGCAGAGAAGGCAAAGAAGCAGACAAAGCGCCGCGGCCACGTTCCCGGGAAGATATTCGGAAGGAAAAAGCCGAACATCCTGTCTCAGCAGCATATCCCAAATGGCTCTCAACCGATTGTAAAACCTGCTTTCAGGCAGGCGCCGCAAGGAGAGAAGAGCGTACAGGAAGGAACGTTGAGAAAAGGGAAGGCGAAAAAATCTGATCCGGAATCTGTAGAAAGAGAGGTTAAATTGATGTTAGATAATAAGAGCGACCGCAACTGACCTGTATTTGCTTGGATCGAAAGCGAATACAGGTCAGTTGCTGTTTGGGAATATTTTTTGGCGGCGCCCGGGAGGGGCGCTTTTTTTGCGCCTGAAAGAGGAAAAGGACGGCCCGGATGTTTCCGGGCCGTCCTTGCGGTGATTCTTATTCTCCGGCGGGGGCCTCTCCCCCACCGCCGCTCCGACGGCGGCGGGGCCGGTGGCGGCGGCGCTTGACCGCCTCCCCGCTCTTCTCGGCGGCGGGAGCTGCCGCCTCCTGGGGCGCAGGCTTCTTCTCCTGGGGCTTCCGCTCCCCCTTCTCTCCTCCGCCGCTCCGACGGCGCCGGCGGCCCCCCTCCTTGGGGGGCTGGTCCTTGCCGCCCTGCTCCTGGGCGGCCCGGCGGTCCGCCGCCGCCTTCTTCTCGGCGGTAAAGGAGCCGCTGACCTTCACCGGCACCTTCTCAATCTTTCCAATCTCCATCTCCGGCCCGGCGGTCTGGGCGGCGGACTTGTCGCCGCTCCGGCTCCGGCTGCGGCGCCGGCGGCTCCGCTTCTCCCCCTTGTCTCCAGGCTCCTCCTGATGGGGCCGCTCCTCCCGGAAGCTATAGTCGGACAGCAGACTGCCCAGGCGGTCCCGGTCCTCCGCCGCCTCCGGGGGAATATACCGCTCCGGCCGCTCCTCGGGGATCTCAATGCCCTCCCGGCTGCCTTTTCCGTTGCGCAGCACCTGAAGCTCGCAGCCCTTGTAGGTCCGGGGCGGGTCGGTGCTGTCGTCCAGCTTCACCTTGGCCTCCTCCCGGAGAAGGTCCACACTGGTGATGTTGCCGGGGCCGTCGGGAGTGTTTACAAAGGAGTCGTTCTTGGGCATCCGCTTCATGGCGTCCTCATAGGCGTTCTGCTCGTATTTGAGACAGCACATAAGCCGCCCGCAGGTACCGGAGATCTTGGTGGGATTGAGGCTCAGGTTCTGAGTCTTGGCCATCTTGATGGAGACAGGCATGAACTCCTCTAAAAACTGGCTGCAGCAGAGGGGACGGCCGCAGATGCCGAGACCGCCGATCATCTTGGCCTCGTCCCGGACCCCCACCTGCCTGAGCTCGATGCGGGAGCGGAACACGTTGGCCAGATCCCGCACCAGCTCCCGGAAGTCCACCCGCCCCTCGGCGGTGAAGAAGAAGATGATCTTGCTGCCGTCAAAGTTGCTCTCCACCCGGATCAGCTTCATCTCCAGCTTGTGGGCGGCGATCTTCTTTTCACAGATGGCGAAGGCCTCTTTCTCCTTCTTCCGGTTCAGCTCGTTGGTCCTCCGGTCGTTGTCGGTGGCGATGCGCACCACCGGCCGCAGAGGCTTCACCACGCTCTGCTCCGGCACCTCGTGGTTCCCCTCGCAGCACTGGGCGTACTCGTGGCCCGAGGCCGTCTCCACGATCACATATTGACCGGCCTCAATGGTGAGGCCGTGGGGATCAAAGTAGTAGGTTTTGCTTCCGCCTCGAAAGCGGATGCTGATGACTTCCGTCAAAGGGATCACCCTTCCTTTCGTGGTTGTTCGCCCCTCACAGGCGAATGCAGCGAGCCAGAGCGGCGCAGACGCCGCCGCACACATGGCCCGTGTTGAGATTGAAGCGCAGCTGCCGCACCGCCTCGTCCAGAATGTCGGCTCCCCGGTTCAGCTGGCGGCGGGTAAGTCCGGACCCGGGGCCGGGGCTGCCGCCGCAGCCGCTGCGGTAGAGAAGAGCCGCCGTCAAAAGCCGTCTGCCGTCCTCCAGCACCGCCTGCAGCTCCTCCCGTTTCACTTTCCCCGTCTCCAGCCCGGTAAAAAAGGCGGCCAGGGCGGGAACGCTCCCCGCCTCCAGAAGACGGCACAGCTCCGCCGCCCGGGGATCCGCCTCCCCGCTCTCCTCCGCGCCCCGGACCTTCCACTCCACACACCGGGAGCGAACGGTGGGCAAAAGCTGGGCGGCGGTCTCGGCACAGAAGAGGAACACCGCGTAGGCGGGCCCCTCCTCCAGCACCTTCAGCAGCACGTTCTGGGTCTTGGCCTCCAGAATACCGCAGTCTGGAAAGAGATAGACCTTGGCCTCCCCCTCGTTGGGCAGGACATAGGCGTCCTGGCGGACCTGACGCAGCACCTCCATAGACAGATTCTTATGGTCCGGATCTCGAACCACCATCACATCAGGGTGGATCCCCGCCAGCACCTTCCGGCAGGGGCCGCAGCTCCCGCAGGGCCGCTCCTCTCCCCGGCACTGGATGGCGGCGGCCAGGAAGCGCGCGGCGGCCAGCCGGTCCCCCGTGCCGCTGAAAATGAAGGCCTGGCCGGGCAGATGGCCCACCTCCCGGCGGATGGTCTCCTCCAGCCGGGAATCCCCGGGAATGGTCAGCTTGTCCAACGCCGCCGCCCTCCTCTCCTTCATTTGCAGATGCGTAATCTATTATATTCTATCATAAACAGCCAGGAAAATGCAACCGAAACCCGAGTGGAAATCGTCGCTTGCCAATTACTTAACAATTTCACTGAAAAAAACCGGGAAAAATTCGAAAAAACCGGAAAACGCTCTTGCATCTTTTAGAAAATATCTTTATAATAGTATGGCCAAAAGGATATGAGAAAAGAACACACACTATCATGCAGGAGGAGATTATACTGTGAGCAAAAAGTTCGTGTATCTGTTTTCCGAGGGCAACGGATCCATGCGGGAGCTGCTGGGCGGCAAGGGCGCCAATCTGGCGGAAATGACCAATCTGGGCATGCCCGTACCCCAGGGCTTCACCATCACCACCGAGGCCTGCACCCAGTACTACCAGGACGGCCGTCAGATCAATGAAGAGATCCAGGACGAGATCATGGAGTACATGGGCAAGCTGGAGGATATCTCCGGCAAGAAGTTCGGCGACAAGAACAACCCGCTGCTGGTCTCCGTCCGTTCCGGCGCCCGGGCCTCCATGCCCGGCATGATGGACACCATTTTGAACCTGGGCCTCAACGACGTCGTGGTGGAGGCCTTCGCCAAGAAGACCAAGAACCCCCGCTTCGCCTACGACTCCTACCGCCGCTTCATCCAGATGTACAGCGACGTGGTCATGGAGGTGGGCAAGAAGTATTTTGAAGAGCTCATCGACGAGATGAAGAAGGCCCGGGGCGTGACCCTGGACACCGAGCTGACCGCCAAGGACCTGAAGGAGCTGGCCGAGCAGTTCAAGGCCGAGTACAAGGAGAAGATCGGCGAGGACTTCCCCCAGGACGCCCGGGAGCAGCTGATGGGCGCCGTCCGCGCCGTGTTCCGCAGCTGGGACAACCCCCGCGCCATCTATTACCGCCGCATGAACGACATTCCCTCCTCCTGGGGAACCGCCGTCAACGTGCAGATGATGGTCTTCGGCAACATGGGCGACACCTCCGGCACCGGCGTGGCCTTCACCCGCAACCCCGCCACCGGCGAGAAGAAGCTCTTCGGCGAGTTCCTCATGAACGCCCAGGGCGAGGACGTGGTGGCCGGCGTGCGCACCCCCCAGACCATCGACCAGCTGGCCGAGGTGATGCCCGAGGCCTATGAGCAGTTCGTGAACATTGCTCAGAAGCTGGAGTACCACTACCGCGACATGCAGGACATGGAGTTCACCATCGAGAACAAGAAGCTCTTCATGCTGCAGACCCGCAACGGCAAGCGTACCGCCGCTGCCGCTTTGAAGATCGCCTGCGACCTGGTGGACGAGGGCATGATCACCGAGGAAGAGGCAGTGTGCATGATCGACCCCAAGAGCCTGGACGCTCTGCTGCACCCCACCTTCCCCAAGGAGGAGCTGGAGCGGGTGGCCCCCATCGGCCACGGTCTGGCCGCTTCCCCCGGCGCCGCCGCCGGTCAGGTGGTGTTCACCGCTGACGACGTAGTGGAGTGGGTGGACAAGGGCCATAAGGTGATTCTGGTCCGCCTGGAAACCTCCCCCGAGGACATTGAGGGCATGCACTTTGCCCGGGGCATCCTCACCGTCCGGGGCGGCATGACCTCTCACGCCGCCGTGGTGGCCCGCGGCATGGGTACCTGCTGCGTCAGCGGCTGCGGCGACATCGTCATCGACGAGGCCGCCAAGACCTTCACCCTGGCCGGCAAGACCTTCAAGGAGGGCGACTGGATCAGCCTGGACGGCTCCACCGGCAACATCTACGGCGAGCGCCTCCACACCGCCGAGGCGGAGATCGGCGGCGAGTTCGGCCGGATCATGGCCTGGGCGGACAAGTTCCGGGATCTCCAGGTCCGCACCAATGCCGACACCCCCAAGGACGCCCGTCAGGCCAAGAATTTCGGCGCCGAGGGTATCGGCCTGTGCCGCACCGAGCACATGTTCTTCGACACCGACCGCATCGCCGCCATCCGGGAGATGATCGTCTCCGAGACGGTGGAGCAGCGTGAGCGGGCCCTGGCCAAGCTGGAGCCCATGCAGCAGAAGGACTTTGAGGAGATCTACGAGGCCATGATGGGCAAGCCCGTTACCATCCGCCTGCTGGATCCCCCCCTCCACGAGTTCCTGCCCACCGAGGACGCGGACATCAAGGCCCTGGCCAAGGAGATGAAGATCACCGAGGAGCGCCTGCGCGAGACCATCGCCAGCCTCCACGAGTTCAACCCCATGATGGGTCACCGGGGCTGCCGTCTGGACGTGACCTTCCCGGAGATCGCCAAGATGCAGACCACCGCCATCATCAAGGCGGCCCTGGCCGTCCGCAGCCGCCGTCCCGCCTGGAAGATCACCCCGGAGATCATGGTCCCCCTGGTCGGCGAGGCCCGTGAGCTTGCTTACGTCAAGGGCGTCATCGACAAGGAGGCCAAGCGTCTCATCGAGGAGGCCGGCAGCGACATGACCTACCATGTGGGCACCATGATCGAGATCCCCCGCGCGGCCCTCACCGCCGACGACATTGCCAAGGAGGCGGAGTTCTTCTCCTTCGGTACCAACGACCTGACCCAGATGACCTTCGGCTTCAGCCGCGACGACGCCGGCAAGTTCCTGGCCAGCTACTATGACCGGAAGATCTATGAGTCCGATCCCTTCTCCAAGCTGGATCAGGTGGGCGTGGGCCGTCTGGTGAAGATGGCCTGCCAGCTGGGCCGTCAGACCCGGCCCGACATCAAGCTGGGCATCTGCGGCGAGCAGGGCGGCGATCCCAGCACCGTGGAATTCTGCCACAATGTGGGCCTCACCTACGTCAGCTGCAGCCCCTTCCGGGTGCCCATTGCCCGTCTGGCTGCCGCCCAGGCCAACATCAAAAATCCGAGGAAATAAAAGTTCCCTGACACCGGATAAATAATGCTCCCGCCCTGGCTTTTACTGAGTCAGGGCGGGAATTTTATTGTCGCAGAGGCCATATTGGAGCCTGCGACCGACCGGTTATGAGAAGCCTCATGCCTTTTCTTTTTTGTCGCAGGCTGTGATTTTTGCTTTGATAGAGGCCAAAATTTCGCCCACAGCGAATGGTATCATTTTGAAAAATCTAATACCTTTTTACCGCATTGTGCGCCAAATGTGCGCCAAAGGGCTGTCCACGTTAGTCATCAGGCTTTGATATCCCATTCGAACGCTGTTGTAGATAGGACTGAAAGAGTTTGTTGACCCGTTTACGGGTCGCGAGAACAAGAAGGCATAAAAGAAACCCCTTAAGGGGTAGCCCGAGAAAGAAATGCAGTCGGCAAACCTTTCAGGGCCCCTTAAGGGGCTTTGTGTAAGCGTAAAAACAATCGGCGGCTTGTCAGGGTAAAATGGCTCTGCCAAACTATAAGAGTCTGAGGAAGTGCATGG
>CALXDC010000029.1 GCA_944386975.1 uncultured Oscillospiraceae bacterium
CGCCGCTGAGATCGCTTCCATGATCAAGTAAGACTTCCCCGAAACTCCCCGGAACCACTGTTCCGGGGAGTTTTTGCGTGCCCTCGCCCTTCTCCCGCGTCTCCGGCGCGTACAAGCGCTTTACTCGAAAGAAAACCACACCCCGATCGCCAAACAGCGCATTACGCCGTGTAACAACCGAGGTGTGGTCTTAACGGAACAGAAGCTCTCCAACCGGATTTCAGTCCTGAGGATTTATCTTCCGCTCAATGGAATGGATCCTTTTCTTTACGACGGAGAGGAGCGGTGCTCCTCATGACAAATTCCCTTGCTGGGACAGTCCGCGCAGCCGCATCCGCAGCCGCCGTGTCCGGACTGGCGCTGCCGGACCATGTGAACCAGGATGGCGCACACCATCCCCAGAAGGACCAGTCCCACCACCAGGGAGCCCCAATTTGCCTGCAGCCAGGCAGCCATATCTGTCACCTTCCTTTTTCACACCTGTTTTCTTACGCCCGCACGGGAATGTCCTGCAGGCGCTCTCCCTCCCGGCTGGGCCGCACCACCAGGAATACCAGCACCGCGAAGAGAACCAGGGCCACTGCCGTCCAAACGCTGAAGGGCACCGTACCGGTGATCAGCCCGCCGATCTGGTAGACCATCATGGCCACAACATAGGCAAAGCCGCACATGTAGCCGATAGCGCCCAAGGCCCACTTGGGGTTGTTCATCTCCCGCTTGATGGCGCCCATAGCGGCAAAGCAGGGGGCGCAGAGGAGATTGAAGATCATGAAGGAGTAGGCGCTGAGGGCGGTGAAATCCGCCGCCACCAGGGCCCAGATCTCGTCGCCGTTTTCACTAAGTTCCCCTGTGTAGTGATAGAGCACGCCGAAGGTGTTCACCACCTCCTCCTTGGCGATAAGACCGGTGAAGGTGGCCACCGTGGCCTTCCAGGCCATGTCGCCCATCCAGCCCAGGGGGTAGAAGATCCAGGCCACCGCGTTGCCGATAATCGCCAGGAGGCTGTCGTTGTTGTCCTCCACCTCCTGGAACACGCCGTCAATGAAGCCGTAGCCCTGGAGGAACCAGAGGACAATGGAGCTGAGCAGAATCACGGTGCCGGCCCGCTTGATAAAGGACCAGCCCCGCTCCCAGGTGCCCCGGAGGACATTGCCGCCGGAGGGGATGTGGTAGGCGGGCAGCTCCATGACAAAAGGAGCGGGCTCCCCGGCAAAGACCTTGAATTTCTTCAGCATGACGCCGGAGACGATCACCGCCGCCACACCGATGAAGTAGGCGGAGGTGGCCACCCAGGCGGAGTTGCCGAAGAGGGCCCCGGCGAAGAGGCCGATGATGGGCATTTTCGCCCCGCAGGGAATGAAGCCGGTGGTCATAATGGTCATCTTCCGGTCCCGGTCCTGCTCGATGGTCCGGGAGGCCATGATGCCGGGGACGCCGCAGCCGGTGGCCACCAGCATGGGGATGAAGCTCTTGCCGGAGAGGCCGAAGCGGCGGAAGATCCGGTCCATGATGAAGGCGATGCGGGCCATGTAGCCGATATCCTCCAGAATACACAGCAGGAAAAACAGCACCAGCATCTGGGGCACGAAGCCCAGTACCGCCCCCACGCCGGCCACAATGCCATCCTGAATGAGCCCGTAGAGCCAGGTACCCTCCGCCACATGGAGGGCGCTCAAGAGGCTATCAAACCAGCCGGGAACCCACTGACCGAAAAGGACGTCATTGGCCCAGTCGGTAGCCCGGGTACCGATGGAGACGGACCAGCTGCCCATAGAGATGGCATACACCAGCGCCATGACCACCACAAAAATAGGCAGGGCCAGAATCCGGTTGGTGACCACCTTGTCGATCTTGTCGGAGGTGCTGAGGGCCCCC
This sequence comes from uncultured Oscillospiraceae bacterium, assembly GCA_944386975.1. Lineage (GTDB taxonomy): Bacteria > Bacillota > Clostridia > Oscillospirales > Oscillospiraceae > CAJFPI01. Next base: position 1,876 of record CALXDC010000029.1, read on the forward strand.
CGGCTCTTCTTTTTGCAGCAGCCGCCGATGATGGAGGCAATCCAGTCGTACCGCTCGCCGGTGATAATGGACTCGGCGTTGTCATCCAGCTCCTTTTCACAGGCGGCAATGTCCGCCTCCACATGCCGGAGGTCCGCCTCGCTGAGCTTCAGCTGCTCCGCCACTTTCCCATCCCGCTCGAAGATCTTGATGGCATACCAGCGCTGCTGCTCCTCAGGGACGCTATGAAGGAGATACTCCTCAATGTGGGCCAGGGCGTGCTCCACAGAGCCGGAGAAGGTGTGCATGGGGATGGTCTTCTCTCCGCTGCGGGCAATATCCACCGCCGCCTGAGCCGCCTCCATGACCCCGGTGCCCTTCAGGGCGGAGATCTCGCACACCGTGCAGCCCAAGGTTTCACTGAGCTTCGCCGTGTTGATCCGGTCGCCGCTGCGGCGCACCACGTCCATCATGTTCACCGCCACCACCACCGGGATACCCAGCTCGGTGAGCTGCGTGGTGAGGTACAGGTTCCGCTCCAGATTGGTACCGTCCACGATGTTGAGAATCACGTCCGGCCGCTCCTGAACCAGATAGTTCCGGGCCACCACCTCCTCCAGCGTATAGGGGGAGAGGGAATAGATTCCCGGCAGGTCCATAATGACTACGTCCTTGTGACCTTTCAGCCGGCCCTCCTTCTTCTCCACCGTCACCCCGGGCCAGTTGCCTACGAACTGGGCGGAACCGGTCAGGGCGTTGAACAGCGTGGTTTTACCACAGTTGGGGTTGCCCGCCAACGCAATTTTGATCGACATGACTGCGTCCCTTCTTTCCTGTTTCACACAAATATTAGTTTTAACTAACGTCAAGTTCAAAGAAATGGGCGGCCCGCCGCCCCATGGCCCCTCTATTGGACCTCAATCATCTCCGCATCCGCCTTGCGAAGGCTCAGCTCATAGCCCCGGACGTTGATCTCGATGGGGTCCCCCAGAGGGGCCACCTTGCGGACAAAGATTTCCACGCCCTTGGTGATGCCCATGTCCATGATCCGACGGCGCACCGCGCCCTCGCCATGGAGCCTGGCCACCGAAACCGTTTCGCCAACCTTGGTCTCTCTCAGTGTTTTCAATGTGCTCTCTCCTTCCCTGTGGGGCTCACACCATGATCTTGCAGGCCATCTCCTTGCTGATGGCCACCCGGGTGTCCTTCACCTGAACAATTACGTTGCCGCTCATCTCGCTGAGCACCCGCACCATCGTTCCGGTGACAAACCCCATGCTCTCCAAAAACTGCCGGGTCTCGGTCCGTCCGCCGATGTGCTTGATGTACCGCTCCTCACCGGCGGCGGCCAATGTCAAAGGCATCATGGTCTCCTCCCCGGGCCGTACCACGGCCCAACGCATTAATAGTTAGGTTTTCCTAACGGAATGATATTAGCATACACTAACACTCTTGTCAACAATTTTTTCCAGCTCCGGTGCACTTTGCTATTTGGACACGAAAAAGCCCCCGTTTCGGGGGCTTTTTCGCACAATCTGACGAATGTATGAGAAGTGAGAAAGGAGAATGGTATCGAAGGTGTCAGGGCTCTTCCGTTACCCATCCGGAAGTTTGTTTTCCCTAACTTGCCTATATGTTAGCATGGACTAACTTTTTTGTCAACCCTCTTTTTTACATTTTTTCCGGCGTCCGCTCCTCCCCTCTCACCTTCGCCCGACAAGCGGTCTTTTCATTGAAAAAATCCCGCTTTCGTGGTATACTAATAGAACTTGGCAGAAAACGGGAATCCCCGGGAACAGGAGGCGTTTATGAAGGAATCGGGCGAGAACTATCTGGAGTCCATCTATGTGCTCTCCCAGCGGCAGAAGGAGGTCCGGGCCACGGACATCTGCGCCTATTTCGGGTACTCCCGGCCCACGGTGTCCGTGGCGCTGAAGCACTTTAAGGAGCAGGGCTATGTGGAGGTGGACGAGAACAATCACATCACCCTCACCGACGCAGGCCTGGCCATCGCGGAGAAGATCTATGAGCGCCATGTGGTGATCACCCGGATGCTGGTACACCTGGGAGTCAGCGAGGAGGTGGCCGCCGCCGACGCCTGCAAGATCGAGCACGACCTCAGCGACGAGACCTTCCGCTGCATGAAGGCGCACTTTCAAGGCATTGCCCAAGGAGAGGAGACCCATTGACCATGTTTACCGGTTTTACCCCGGACGCCCAAACCTTTTTGTGGGAGATCCGGCTGAACAACGAGCGGAGCTGGTTTGAAGCCAACAAGGAGCGGTATCTCACCCAGGTTCTCCAACCCCTGCGGCTGCTGGGAGAGGAGTTATATGACTACATGGCGGAGCAGTATCCCCAGCTGGGGCTGAACCTCCACGTGTCCCGGATCTACCGGGACGCCCGGCGGCTCCACGGACGGGGACCCTACAAGGACCACCTGTGGTTCACCCTCCGCCACGAGAATGAGAACTGGACCAGCCGTCCGGTATTTTACTTCGAGCTGATGCCTGAGGGGATCAGCTACGGCATGGGCTTCTACTGCGCCGCCCCCAGCCTCATGGAGCGGTTCCGCCGGGAGGCGGCGGAGGACCCTGCGCCTCTCAGCAGACTGGCGAGGAAGCTGAACCGCCAGGACCGGTTTCACCTGGAGGGGGAGGAATACGCCCGGAAGAAGCCGGCCCCTGCTCCGGTTCTGGTCCCCTGGATCAGCCGCAAGCACATCACCGTCTGCCGGGACGAGGACTATAGCAGCCGCAGCGAGAGCCGGGCGCTGGTGGCGGATTTGAAAACAGGATTTGACTTTCTCATTCCCTACTATCAATTTTTTGAAAAGCTGTGTCGGGAGGAGTTCCACAATTTACAGATTGGTGACAACTCCGCCGCCCCTTTCGGGTATAATGCCCGGTAAGGATGGAAATGGAATCATAAGGAGGGCTTTCCCTTGGATAAGCTGCACGACAGCATCAATCGCTTCTGTGTCAAGCACCCCTATTGGGGTATTCCCAATCTGATGCGCTATGTGGTCATCGCCACGGTGGCGGCCTACGCTCTGGGTCTGGTGACCAACGGCGTGGCTACGCTGTATATGTACCTCTCCCCGGAGGCCATTCTTCACGGGCAGGTCTGGCGGCTGGTGACCTTTATTTTCCTGCCCTCCGCCAGCAGCCCTATCTCCCTGCTGCTGTTCCTCTACTTCTACTACTGGATCGGCTCCATCCTGGAGAACTACTGGGGCACCCCCAAGTTTACCCTCTACTACATCAGCGGCGTGGTTTTGACCATTATCGGGGCTTTTGCGGCCTACCTCCTCCCCGGGGGCTACTCCTACGTCTCCGGCCTCCACTATGTGAATATGGCCATGTTCCTGGCCTACGCGGCCCTGGCCCCGGACGCCATCATCTACTTTATGTTCTTCCTGCCGGTGAAGATCAAGTGGCTGGCCTGGGCGGATCTGGCCTATTTCGCCTATGAGGTGCTGGTGCAGGTGGGACAGCGCAACTGGGGCAGCGCCCTGGCGCCCATCATCGCCCTTTTGAACTTTGTGGTGTTCTTCTGGCCCTATCTCTGCCGGAAGGCCCGGGTGGAGCGTGCGGGCCGCAGCAGACAGGCCACCCGGTTCCGCCAGACGGTGAAGGCCTCCCAGCAGCCCAAGAGCTACAACCACAAGTGCGCCGTCTGCGGCCGCACCGACACGGAGTATCCCAACCTGACCTTCCGCTACTGTTCCCGCTGCGCGGGGTACCACTGCTTCTGTGAGGACCACATCTTCAACCACGTCCACTTCACCGAGGACGACCATTGACCTCCTTCCCCCGCCGCTTCCGCGGCGGGGGAATTTTTTTGCCCGCTGGCCGGGCGGGACTGTTTTTTTGCCCTCTGACGAGGGTGGGGCTGTTTTTCGTCGGTGGCCGACGGTGTTTCGGTAGGTGTTCTGCCTCCGGCAGCCGCCGACAAAACAGACCATTCCCTTGTCAGCGCATAAAAAAAGCCTGTCCCCGTTCAGGAGGGACAGGCTTCTTTCGATATGTCCAATTATTTGTTGTCAAAAATCTTGATGATGTCCGCGAAGGGATCATCCTCCTCTTCCTCCGCAACCTTCTCCTCGGCGGTGCTGAAGAGGGAGCCGCCCAGAAGGTCGTCAAACCGGCGGCGGGGATCGGCGGCAGGCTGCTGCACAGGGGCGGCGGCCTGGGCGGGCTGCTGCACACTGGCCGCCTGCTGCACCGGCGCTGCGGCGGGAGCCTCCGCTTCCGCCTTCTTCTCCTCAAAGCCGGTGGCAATGACGGTAACCCGGATCTCGTCGTCCATTTCCTCGTCGAAGGAAGCGCCGAAGATGGTGAGGGCGTCGGGGTGGACCGCCGCCTGCACCAGACTGGCCGCCTGCTCCACTTCCTCCAGGCCGATGTCCGTGGAGCCGGTCACGTTGATCAGGATACCCCGTGCGCCGTTGATGGAGGTCTCCAGCAGGGGGCTGGAGATGGCCATACGGGCCGCCTCCTCCGCCTTGCCCTTGCCGGCGGCACGGCCCACGCCCATGTGGGCAAGACCGGCGTCCTTCATGATGGCCGTCACGTCGGCAAAGTCCAGGTTGATAAAGCCGGTGTCCCGGATCAGATCGGAGATGGACTGCACCGCCTGGCGCAGCACATCGTCGGCGATCTCAAAGGCGTTGGCGAAGGTGATCTTCTGGTCGGTGGCGTGCTTGAGACGCTCGTTGGGGATGATCACCAGGGAGTCCACCTTCTGGCGCAGCTCCTCAATGCCGTCCTCCGCCTTCATCATCCGGCGGCGGCCCTCAAAGGCGAAGGGCTTGGTGACCACGCCCACGGTGAGAAGCCCCTGCTCCTTGGCCAGCTCCGCCACAATGGGAGCCGCCCCGGTGCCGGTGCCGCCGCCCATACCGGCGGTGATGAACACCATATCCGTGTCCTCCAGCGCCTTGGAGATCTGATTGCGGCTCTCCTCCGCGCTCTTGCGGCCCACCTCCGGGTCGCTGCCGGCGCCCTGGCCGTGGGTCAGCTTCTCACCGATCTGGATCTTATAGGAAGCGCTGGACATGTTCAGCGCCTGCTTGTCCGTATTGATGGCAACAAAATCCACGCCACGGGTACCGGAGCGCACCATGCGGTTCACCACGTTGTTTCCGCCGCCGCCTACGCCGATCACCTTGATCTTCACCACCGTGTCGGGGGCCGTTACCAGTTCAAATCCCATGACAGTTCCTCCTACTATCCGTTGTATTCCATTGGGCCAGGAACGCCCAAGATAAAGTGCTTACAAGTATGTTTATTGTATTCCACTTTTTTAGGCAGGTCAATAGCAAACCCTTGGTTTTTTGAGTTTTTTTCCGCGAAAGAGGAGAGCCTGTCCCAGCGCTTCAGCGCCGCCGTTCGCCTTTGAAATCCTCTATTTGGCGGGCTTGAAGCTGCCTTTGTCCGGCATGGTGAGGATGATCGTCCCCTTCTCATTCTCCTCCAGCTGGGGCACGATCTGCTCCAGGGCAAGGAGCTTTTTGTCGAAGTCGCTGTCGTAGGGGATCTCCACGTCGAAGCGGCCGGCATATTCCAGCACCAGCACTTCCTCGTCGCTGCAGTCAATGGCCGCCGTATCCCCCAGCATTCCCCGGCTCTCCAGACAGTCCACCAGCTCCAAAAGCCGGTCTCGGGAGATGGTCCCCTCCTGGGGCAGCTCCAGGGTGGAGGACACCGTGGGCAGCAGCAGCTCCACCCCTACCACCTGGAGATAGCCGCCTGCCTTCGCGGCCTCCACCTTCTCCAGCAGCTTTCCCTTCCGGCTCACCAGCCAGGCATCCTGGCCCTGGACCACCGCCATCACCGGTGTACACTCCTCCACCTGGATGAGAATGGTGTCCGGCAGGCTCCTACGAATCTGCACCGATTGAATATAGGGCAGCTGGCTGGTGAGCTGGCCGGAAATGGCATACTTGTTGAGGAGGAACATGTTCTCCCCCAGCTCGATCTCCGTCACGTCCAGAATCTCCTGGTCGGTATAGCGGCTGTTGCCGTCCACCACCACAGTCTGGACCTTGAAGAAGAGAATCATGGCCGCCGCAATGGCCCCGCAGATCAGCAGGAAGGACAAAAACCGGAGGGGCACCGTCAGCCTGCTGCGGCGGTAGCGCCTGTTTCTCCGTCTCCGGGCCATGTCCTCACCTGCCTTTCTCTCTCGTATGGGCTACCGCTCCTCCGCCTGGGCGCCCAGAAGGCGCAGGTCCCGGAGGATATCCTCATAGCCCCGCTGGATGTGGCGGACGCTGCCGATGCGGCTTTCTCCCTCCGCTGCCAGGGCGCCCACCACCATGGCCGCCCCGCCCCTGAGGTCGGTGCACTCCATGGCCGCGCCGCAGAGCCGCTCCACGCCGCACACCACCGCCACACGGCCCTCCACCCGGATGTCCGCCCCCAGACGGCACAGCTCATCCACGTGGCGGTACCGGTTTTCAAAGATGTTCTCCACAAATACCGTGGTTCCCCGGCTGCGCAGCAGGGCCGCCATCACCACCGCCTGGGCGTCGGTGGGAAAGCCGGGATAGGGGGCCGTCCGTACCGGGCGGATGGCCTTCAGCCGCCCGTCGCTCCTGAGGCGGATGGCGTCGCCGCTGCTGTGGATACGGCAGCCCGCCTCGTGGAGGGCGGCGGTCACCGTGGAGAGATGGCGGTAGTCCACTCCCCGCAGCTCAATGTCGCCCCCGGCGGCGGCCGCCGCCGAGAGGTAGGTGGCCGCCACAATCCGGTCGGGCATCACGGTATGTACCACGTCGTGGGTCCGCCGCCGGCCCTCCACCGTCACGGTGGAGCTGCCCGCCCCCTGCACCCTGCAGCCCATGGCCTGCAGGAAGGTCTGAAGGTCGGCGATCTCCGGCTCCCGGGCGGCGTTGAGAATCACGGTGGTGCCCTCGCAGCCGCAGGCGGCCAGCATGGCGTTCTCCGTGGCCCCCACGCTGGGAAGGCCCAAGGTCACCTCGCAGCCTAAAAGCCGCTTTGCCTCGCACCGGAGCCGTCCGCCTCCGTCCCGGATCTCCGCCCCCAGCTGCCTGAGGGCCGCCAGGTGGAGATCAATGGGCCGGGGCCCCAGCTCACAGCCCCCGGGCATGGACAGCTCCGCCCGGCCGAAGCGGCTGAGGATGGCCCCCAGAAAGATCACTGAGGAGCGCATCTCCCGCATCAGCCGGTCCGGCACGTCCCATCGGTCCGCCCCGGCGGCGTCCACCAGAAGCGCGTCCTCCGTCCACTCCACCCGGCAGCCCAGGTGGCGCAGAATCTCCACCGACGCCGCCACGTCCCGCAGCCGGGGACAGTTGTGCAGAACAGTGGTCCCCCGGTGGAGAATGGTGGCCGCCAGAATGGGCAGCACGCTGTTTTTCGCTCCCTGGACCGTCACCGTTCCCCTCAGGGGCTCGCCCCCTGTGATGAAAAACTCTCCCATAGTACCCCTCCGCATACGATGATGGCTCAAACTACACCATCCTATGCGTCGGAATAGGTTTTTGCTTATCGGAGAAGGCCCATCACCGTCTCATAAATCCGCTGGTTGGCGTCGGGAATCCCCAGAGCCGCCATTTTCTGCTCCATCTGAAGGCGGCGGCTCTCGTCGTCCAGGATGGCCCGGGTCTCCGCCAGCAGCTTCTCTCCACTGCTCTCCGCCTCCAGAATCATCTCTGCCGCTCCGTGGTCCAAGAGCACCCGGGCGTTCTTCTCCTGGTGGTTGTTGGCCACGTTGGGGCTGGGCACAATGATGGCCGCCACCCCCAGAGCCGTCAGCTCGCTGATGGTGGAGGCCCCCGCCCGGCAGAGCACCACATCGGCGGCCCGCATCACTGTGGGCATGTCATAAATATACTCCCGTACCTCCACCAGAATCTGGCGGGTGAGGTCGATGTTCCGCTCCCCCAAAATCCGGTTGATCCGAGGAATGCCGTAGGTCCCGGCTCCGTGAATGTGGTGAAAGCGGCAGGTTTTCAGCTCCTCGGTAATGAAATCCGCCATTTGGATGTTCATCTCCCGGGCCCCGAGACTGCCCCAGAAGGACAGCACCAGGGGCTTGCCGTCATCCACCCCCAGCCGCCGCTTTGCCTCAACCCGGTTCATGGTGAAAAACTCCCCCCGGATGGGGGTACCGGTGACCTGCACCTTCTCCGGGTGGCGGTAATTCTTCCGGCAGTCCTCAAAGCCCACCATGATGACGCCCGCAAAGGGCTCCAGAAGCTTGGTGGTGAGGCCGGGAATGGCGTTGGACTCGTGGACCGCCGTGGGAATCCCCATGGCGGCGGCGGAGCGAATCATGGGATAGCTGGCATAGCCGCCGGTGCCCACCACCAGGTCCGGCCGGAACTCCTCCAGCATCTTCTTTGCCTCGTGGGGGGCGGTAAAGTAGTGGTGAAGGGACTGAAGGTTATAGGCCAGCTCTTTTGGACTGAGCGAGCGGTGGAAGCCGGAGATTTCCACCGACCGGAAGGAATACCCCGCCTGCTCCACCAGCCGCCGCTCCATGCCCCGGTTGGCCCCCACGAAGAGGATCTCCGTGTCCGGCATCCGCCGCTGCATGAGGCCCGCCAGGGCCAGAGCCGGATTCACATGTCCCGCGGTTCCGCCGCAGGTAAAAATCACTTTCATTGCCGCTACCCCGCTTTCGGTGCCGGAATCTGCCGGGAGACGCTGAGGACGATGCCCACTTCAAAAAGCTGAATCATGAGGGCGGTGCCGCCGTAGCTGAAGAAGGGCAGCGCAATGCCGGTGGTGGGCAGAAAGCCGGTAACCACGGCAATGTTCAGCATGGCCTGCAGGCCGATCTGGGTGGTGACGCCCACCGCCAGCAGAGCCCCGTACCGGTCCCGGGCCTTGATGGCGATCCAGTAGCCCCGGACCACCAGCACGGCGAAGAGAATCAGAATCAGGCCGGCTCCGATATAGCCCAGCTCCTCGCAGACCACGGCAAAAATGAAGTCGTTGTGCTCCTCGGGAAGAAACATGAACTTCTGCCGGCTCTTGCCCAGGCCCACGCCCAAAAGCCCCCCGGAGCCGATGGCGATCAGGCTCTGGGCCAGCTGCCAGCCGTCCCCCCGGAAATCGGACCAGGGGTCGTGCCACAGGGCGATCCGGCTGGAGTTATAACCGATAATCTCCATAAGGGGCGTGAACAGCACGGCGTAGGAGGCCGCGCCGGCCCCCAGCACCCCGGCGGCCACCCAGCCTCCGTGCATGCCGCCCACCACCATCATCACCGCGCCGATGCCGAGAATCAGAATGCAGCCGGAGAGGTGGGGCTCCTTCAAAAGGAGAACGGCGTAGACCATCAAAATCACCGCATAGGGCAAAATGCCGTAGCGGAAGGTCCGCATGCGCTCCTTTCGCTGGGCGATGGTGGCGGCAAAGTACAAAATGACACCCAGCTTCCCCAGCTCCGAGGGCTGGAACTGGGGTCCCGCCACGATGAAGAGATGGAGCCACCGGGTGGCGTTGTTGCGGGTAATGCCGAGGCCCGGCACCAGCACCAGGGCCAGCAGCACCAGAGAGCCCAGAAGGGCGATGGTGGAAAAGCCCAGAAGGCGGTGATAGTTGATCTTGCTGACCACCATCATCACCGCCAGCCCCGCCGCGGCGAAGACGGCCTGATCCCGCACATAGTAGAAGGGGTCCCCCTCCTCATTGATGGCGGAAGGGAAGCTGGCGGAGAACAGCATGATGAGGCCGATGCCCGTCAGCATCAGCACCAGAATAAGGAAGGGCAGATCCACCGGCCCCTTGGCCAGCTCCTGCAGCTCCCGGACCTTATGCCGTTTTTCCCGCAGCCTGCGCCGCTTTTCCTCTTGGGTCATGAAACTCTCCCTTCCGCTCGTCTTCCCGAAAAAGCCTCGCAGAGTTGGCGCCCACAGGCGCGAAATCCATCCAATCCGTTTTTTCCGGGACATGCGCCCCGAAAAGCACCTCTCACCCCATGAGGTTGCGGCCCATGGCCCCAAAGTAGGCCAGAGCGCAGAACACGGCGGAAACGGAGGTAAACACCACCACGATCTTCATCTCGCTCCATCCGCACAGCTCAAAGTGGTGGTGGAGGGGGGCCATTTTAAAAAACCGCTTGCCGTGGGTCAGTTTGAAGTATCCAACCTGTATAATATCCGACAAAGTCTCCAGGATGTAGATGATCCCCACCAGGATCAAAATAAGGGGAATGTCGAAGGCGAAGGCCAGAGCGGCCACCGCGCCTCCCAAAAACAGGGAGCCGGTATCCCCCATGAACACCTTGGCAGGGTGGGCGTTGAAGATGAGGAAGCCCAGAAGGCCCCCCAGCATAGCCCCGGCGAAGACCCCCAGCTGACGGTAGCCCCACCAGGTGGCCACGGAGACGAAGAAGAGGGTCACCGGAATGGTCACCGAGGTGGCCAGGCCGTCCAGTCCGTCGGTAAGGTTCACGGCATTGACCGTGCCCACAATAACGAAGGCGGCAAAGACCATGTACACAAACCAATTGAGATGAATGGTGGTCTGCAGGAAGGGTACGTACAGATTGGGGGACAGCATCCCCTCCAGCCGCATGAGCTGGAGGAAGGCGATGGCCGCCGCCACCTGCAGAAGAAACTTCTGACCGGCGGTAAGTCCCAGATTCTGCTTCTTGTGAACCTTCTCATAGTCGTCAAAAAAACCGATGAGGCCGAAGACCAGGGCGAAGGCGTAGACGTAGAGATGGGTAAAATCCCCCGCCATCATCCGCCGCCAGCCCACCGCCGTAATGGCCACGCCGATGCCGAGAATGAACATCAATCCTCCCATGGTGGGGGTGCCGGCCTTGCCGGCGTGCCACTTGGGTCCGTCCTCCCGGATGCTCTGGCCGGCCTTCAGCCGCCGCAGGGCGGGCAGAATCACCTTGCCCCCCACCACGGCGGTGACGGCAAAGCTGATGAGACATGCAAGAATCATATCCATTGGTACTTTCTCCCTCGCGCCCGCCTGCAGGCGGGCTCTTTCGTTGTTCTGCTTATTTCCTATGCGCCCGGAGGGCCAGATATTCCGCCACCACTTCCCGCTCGTCCAGATGGTGCTTTTCATGGCCGATGACCTGATAATCCTCGTGGCCCTTTCCGGCCAGGACGATCACATCCCCCGGCTGGGCGTGGTCGATGGCGTAGTGGATGGCCTCCACCCGGTTCTCCACCACCACATAGGGGGTGTCGGTGTGGGACATGCCCTCCAGGATGTCCCGGATGATGGCCCCCGGCTCCTCGGTACGGGGGTTGTCGGAGGTGACCACCACAAAATCCGCCTTCTCCGCGGCAATACGCCCCATTTTGGGCCGCTTGGTCCGGTCCCGGTCGCCGCCGCAGCCGAAGAGGGCCACCACCCGGCCCCGGGCAAAGCCCCGGACCGCCGTGAGCACGTTCTCCAAAGCGTCGGGGGTGTGGGCGTAGTCAATGAGGATGGCGTAATCCCCGTCGGTGGGCACCGGCTCCACCCGACCCTTCACGTGGGCCGTGGCGGACAGCACCTTGGCGCTCTCCTCACAGGAGATCCCCAGCGCCTTGGCGGCGCCTATCACTCCAAGGGTATTATATACCATAAATCCACCGGGGATGGCAACCGCAATGTTCACCGAAATTTCGCCCTCCCGAGCGGTAAAGGCAATACCATCGGCACAAAGCCGGATGGCTTCCGCCCGGAGATCGCCGCTGTGCTCGCCGAAGGTGGTCACCCGGCAGGTCGCATTCTCCAGCAGCCGGGCGCACCAGGGGTCGTCGGCGTTGCAGACCCCCACGTCACAGTGGGAGAAGAGAATGGCCTTGGCGTCGCAGTAGGCCTCCATGGTGCCGTGGAAGTCCAGGTGGTCCTGGGTGAGATTGGTGAAGATCCCCACGGCGTAGCGGATCCCCCGGACCCGGTCCAGATAGAGGGCGTGGGAGGACACCTCCATCACCACGTGGGTGCACCCGGCGTCGGCCATCTGCCGGAGGAGGCCCTGGAGCTCAAAGGACTCCGGGGTGGTCCGCTCGGTGTGGAGGACCTCGCTGCCGATCATGTTCTGGTTGGTGCCGATGAGGCCCACCTTGGCCCCCCGGGTCTTCTCCAGCACGTCCTTCAAAAGATAGGTGGTGCTGGTCTTGCCGTTGGTGCCGGTAACCCCCACCATGGTCATGGCGGCGGCGGGGTGGCCGTAGTAGTTTCCTCCCACGTCCGCCAGGGCCTTCCGGGTGGAGGCTACCCGGATATAGGGCAGCTCCACCCCCTCCGGGGCCCGCTCACACAGCACGCAGGCCGCCCCCTTCTCTGCGGCGGCGGGGATGAATTTATGTCCGTCGGTCTCATAGCCGGTCATGGCCACGAAGAGGTCCCCCTCTCCCGTCCTCCGGGAGTCGTAGCTGACGGTGGGGATCTCCATATCGAGATCCGCCCGGACCTCCAGAAGCTCGATTCCCTCCAGCAGTTGGCGCAGTTTCATCGCTTTGTCCCTCGTTCCTTTCGTGATGGCCGCCGCGGCGGCGGCTCCCTGTTAGTATAGTACGAAGTTTTACCCTATGATTCGCGAAATGTGCCAAAAGCCATGCAAAACCTGCTCACTTTCAGGGGCGCGGCTCCTCAGTCCTGAATGGAGGTGTCGCCAAAGCGGACCTCCACCACCGAGCCGGCCTCCAGCTGTGTTCCCTGCGCCTGACTCTGGCTGATGGCGATGACGGTTTTGCTGCTCTGGTTGGTGTTGCCGGTTACTTTCATGATGAGTCCCGCCTCGCTGAGACGCTTGTTGGCCTCAGAGGCGCTGAGCCCCACCACGCTGGGCACGGTGCAGAGGGTGTCCGGCTTCTCCTCCCCCAGATAGAGGATAATCTCCGCGTTGCCGGGGACGATGGCGCCGCCCAGGGGAGTCTGATCCGTGACGGTCTCGCCGCCGCCTACGGTCTTGTAGTGGGCGAAGCCGTAGTCCTTCAGCCGCTGCTCCGCCTGCTCCAGCGTCATGCCGATGACGTTGGGCACGGTGGCGTCGGCCCCCACCACCTCCTCGGCGGTATACTCCGGATCAATGCCCAGATAGGGCAGGATGTTTTCCAGAATCTCGCTGGTGGCCGGAGCCACCATCTGGCCGCCGGAGACATAGGTACCGGTGTCCCGGCCGGGGCTGTCCAGGGTCATCAGCAAAATCACCTGGGGATCGTCGGCGGGGGCCATGCACACAAAGGAGACCACCACATCGTCGCTGCCGTTCTTCTCGGCGGTGCCGGTCTTGCCGCCCACCTTGTAGCCCAGTACCGCTCCGTTGCGGCCTGTGCCCTCATCCACCACGTACTGGAGAATCTGGCAGACGGTTTTGCTGGTCTCCTCGCTGATCACCTGGCGGACGGGGGTAGCGTCGTGCTGCTCCACCACGTTGCCGCTGCTGTCCACGATCTTCTCCACCACGTAGGGGACGTAGAGATAACCGCCGTTGATGCAGGCGGCCTGGGCGGCGATGAGCTGAAGGGGGGTGACGGTGAAGTTCTGGCCGAAGGAGTAGGTAGCCAGATCCACGATACCGAAGCCATCCCGGTCCTTGGCCACGCCCTTCTGCTCGCCCTGAAGATCCACCCCGGTCTTGTCCAGAAGGCCGAAGGCCTCCATATAGTCGTAGAAGGTGTCGGTACCCAGCTCCATGGCCATGGTCATGAAGGCAGGGTTGCAGGAGTTGGCGGTGGCCTCCGCCAGAGTCTGGTGACCGTGACCGGTGCGCTTGTCGCAGTGGATGGGCAGGCTCCAGCCGGGCACCATCAGATAGCCCTTGCAGTCGTAGGTGGAGGAGGTGGAGGCCGCCCCCTCCTCCAGGGCCATGGACAAGGTCAGAATTTTAAAGGTGGAACCGGGCTCATAGGTATCGTTGATGCATTTGTTGCGCCACTGCTCATACTGCAGCTGCTGGAGAAGGGCGCTATACTCCTCCTCGGAGGCCAGCTCCAGTTCCTGCTGCAGCACCTGGCTATAGATCTCGGTGTAATTTTCCAAATCGTAGTTGGGGTAGGAGGCCATGCCCAGAATCGCCCCGGTATTCACGTCCAGGCAGATGGCGGTGCCGCCGTTTTTCACCTGGTACTTCAACACCGCCTCCTCCAGCCCGCTCTCCAGATAGGACTGAATGGTGGTGTCGATGGTGAGATAGACGCTGTTGCCGTCCTGGGCGTCGAAATACTGCTCATACTGGTAGAGCATGGGCTGGTTGTTGGCGTCCTTGGCAGAGACGGTGAGGCCCGAGACCCCCTGAAGGACACTTTCGTACACCGCCTCGGTGCCGTAGGCCCCACGGTTCTCCTTGTTGATAAAGCCGATGACATGGGAGGCCAGGGTGTGATAGGGGTAATAGCGCTTGGAGTCGGCGGAGAGATAAATACCCCGCAGGCGCAGGCTCTTCTGGTCGTCCTCCGGCACCTCGTTACCCTGGTCGTCAATTTCTCCGTTGATGAAGCGGCGAACCTGATCGGCCACGTCCTGCTCCGCCTTCTCCCGGATCACCTCGTACTGAGAATAGGTCTTCTCCATCACCTGCAGGAGATAGTCCTCCTCCAGATCCAGAATCCGAGCCAAGCCCCGGGCCACATACTCCTCATACTGGTTTTTCAGCCGGGAGTTCTCGCTGGAGCCGTCGATGGCCTCGCTGCGCTCGGCGATCTCCAGTGGAGAGAGGAAAATGGTCTCCGTGGAGGCGGACACCGCCAGCGCGTTGCCGTTGCGGTCGTAGATGGTGCCCCGGGAGGCGGTGATGGTGGTGGAGAGGGTCTGCTGGTCCGCCGCCCGGGCCTGCAGCTCATCGTGCCGGTTGATCTGCAGCTGAAAGAGCTGATAAAATAGAGTGACGGTACACACCAGGCCAAAAAACACCATAAACCAGACCGTCCTGCGCTGGATGGTCTGGCTGGCCCGGCGGGCGTTCTCCTCTCTGCGTCTGCGCTTGTCGTCTCGTCTCTGGATCAAATCAGGTTCCTCCTTTTGGGCCTTCCACCCGTGACAAAACAGAGCTTTCGCTCCCCGGCGCTTCCGTCCGCCGGTTCCCCCTGTGTAGTCGGAGGGGAGTAAGAGAGACACTCTCTTACTCCCCACACGATCACATCATAACACTATAGCGGTCTCAACGGAAATATTCCACCGTGCGGAGGATAGACTGCCAGATTTCCTCCAACACCTTGGTCACACCGCCGCTCTCCTGCTCGTAGACCACGGCGTTGTCCGGATCGGACAGGTCGATGTAGTAGACCTGACTGTCGCTGGGCAGGCTCATGCCGGCGGCCTCAGCCTTCTCCTTGATGGTTACCAGATCGAAGGCCTGCTCATACTGGGTCATCAGCGCCACCTGACGGGTCTCCAGATCCGCCACCTGGCTGCGCATGGACACCACGCTGCTGGAGATGGAGGCCAGCTCCACATAGCACAGCACCGTCAGCACCATCAGCGCCGCTACCGCCACACTGCCCAGAACCAGTACCGGAGAAAGATGCTGGGCGGGCCGAACCTTGGCCTTGGTGTGTTCATGGGCCCGGGAGATTACATCCGCGGAGGTCTCCTCAAGGGGCAGGGAGTACAGGTCCGGATCCATCCGCCCGGTGTCCTCCAGCTGACGCTCCAGCGTCCCGAAATCATAGGCCAGAGACCCGTTCACCATTCCCGCCATGGCGCGGGGTTTCTTATAGGTTGCGGCAGCAGCCATGTGCACACGTTCCTTTCTCCGCTAAGTTTCCCAGCTCGTCCGTTCCGCCACCCGGAGCTTGGCGCTGCGGGCGCGGGGGTTTTCCTCCAGTTCCGCCTCGCCGGCGGTAATGGGCTTTCGGTTGATCAGGGTCATCCGGGGCTTTTTCCCGCACACGCACACCGGAAACTCCGGCGGGCAGGTGCACCCGGTGGCCAGCTGCTTCATGGTTTGTTTGACAATACGGTCCTCCAGGCTGTGGAAGGTGATCACCGCCAGCCTTCCGCCCGGCTTCAGCCGCTCCGCCGCGCTCTCCAGCATGGGGGGCAGCTCCTCCAACTCGCCGTTGACGGCGATGCGGATGGCCTGAAAGCTCCGCTTGGCAGGATGCTGCTTCTCCCGCAGGGCCGGGGGAGGCATAGCGCCCTTGATGATCTCCACCAGCTCCAGGGTGGTCTCGATGGCCTTCTCCTGCCGCCTGCGGCAGATGGCCCGGGCAACCCTGGGGGCGTAGCGCTCCTCGCCGTAGTCGAATAAAATCCGCCGCAGCTCCTCCTCGGAGAAGGTGTTCACCACCTCCCGGGCGGTGAGGGCGGCATCCCGGTCCATCCGCATGTCCAGGGGAGCATCCTGCATGTAGCTGAAGCCCCGCTCCCCCTCGTCCAACTGGGGGGAGGACACACCCAGGTCAAACAGCATCCCGTCCACCTTGTCGATGCCCAGGCTGTCCAGGGCTTCGGCAAGGCGGCTGAAATTGGTGTGGACCAGCAGCACCCGGTCCCCGAATTCCGCCAACCGCTCCCGGGCGGCCTCAATGGCGGTGATATCCCGGTCCAGTCCCACCAGCCGCCCCGTGGTCAGGCGGCGGAGAATTTCCAGGGAGTGGCCCGCCCGGCCCAGGGTACCGTCCAGATAGATGCCGTCGGGGCGGATGTTGAGCCCCTCCAGGCACTCCTCCAGCAGCACCGGCCGGTGTCCATAGTCTTTTTCCATATCAGAAGTCCAGCTCCTCCATGGCGGCGAAGAGCTTGTCCGGATCCAGCTCCTCCTCTTCCACCGCCAGCCAGCGCTCGGCGTTCCAGATCTCCGCCCGGTTGCTGACGCCGATGACCACCACGTCCTTCTCCAGTCCCGCATAGGCCCGGAGCTTGGCGGGAATCAGAATACGGCCCTGCCCGTCAGGCTCGCACTTGGCGGCGTTGGCGAAAAGGGCTCGCATGGCCTTGGTCTTGGTATAGGGTAGTTCCTCAAACTTGGCAGTAAATTTGGCCCAGCTCTCGTCGGAGTACACCGACAGACACCGGTCCATGCCGATGGTAACATAGAAAGTCTCCCCCAGCTCCTCCCGGAGCTTGGCGGGGATGAACAGGCGGCCTTTGGCGTCGATGCTGTGCTGGTACTGCCCCGTCATCGAACATCCACCGCCTTTCTCTCTTGTGGGATGAGTGTGGGAAAATTCCCTACTGCCCACCACTTTTCACCACTTGGGAATAGTATAGCAACTCGTTATGTAAATTGCAAGAAGAAGTTTTGCATTTTTATGGTCAAAATGTGGCGGTTTTTATGAAAAACGACTGGTTTTCGGTATATAAAACAGATGTTCGAATATCTTATAGCAGGATGCCACAAGATATTGTGTCGAATAATTCAGACCACCACTAATTGTATTAAATTCCATAATTTTCCTATTTTTTGCGTTTCTGCCGTGGTCAGATTCGACAGTTTTCCTTTTTCTTTTTCTGCATTTTGCACAAGACAATTTATGGGCGCTTTTCCGTCACGCCTATTCTGACGAAATGGCCAGCGGCCGGCAGCCCTTTCAGGCCGCCGGCCGCTGGATTTATAGCAGAACAGGCTGAAGTTGACAATTCTCCAGGGCAGCGCCGACAGTCTCCTCAATGCGGGAGAAGTCGGCCATCAACGACCGCGGCTTCTTCTCCGGGTCATCCTGACCAAAGGGGACAAAATAGTATCCCTTGCGGTTCAGAAGGGCGCCGATGGAGGCGGCGCTGGCACTGAGCCCGTCGTTGGTGGCCAGGGCCAGCACCACCGGACGATCATTGCGCAGATGGGCCTTGACGGCCATTGTGACGGCGGTATCGGTGATGCCGGCAGCCAGCTTGCCCAGAGTGTTGCCGGTGCAGGGCGCTACCACCAGCACATCCAGCAGCTTCCGGGGACCAATAGGCTCTGCCTCCGCCACCGTTGTCATGGGCCTATGGCCGGTCATCTCCTCCAGCTGCCGGATCAGGTCCCCGGCGGTTCCGAAGCGGGTGTCGGTGGCGGCGGCAGCTTCTGACAGAATGGGCAAAATCTCATATCGGGCGCAGAGCGCCTCCATCTGCTTTAGAACCTTGGCATGGGTACAGAACGAGCCGCACATGGCCCATCCGATCCGTATATTTTTCAAATGGGTTCCCCCCGTTCCTCTAAGATGTAACCGATGGCGTCCCGGACGGCCCTGGCAGCGGTGAGCGGGGCCACACGGCCGGGGAGGGCCAGCTCCTGAAGTGCAGCAATTCCCAGCTCCCGGGCGGCGGAAACATCCACGCCGCCCGGAGAAGAAGCCACATCAATGATCACGCAGTCCGGCCGGATTTCCTCCAGGCGCTTTCGGTCCAAAACCAGGGCGGGGACGGTATTGAAGATCAGATGGAAGGGCCGGAGGCGGCCCTCCAGCCGGTCGGTGCGCAGGGGCGCGTATCCCAGGGCTCGGATCCAGGCCAGATGCTCCTGCCGCCGGGCGGAGACGGCCACCTGGGCGGCCAGGCCCCGCAGACGGCAGGCCAGAAGCTTTCCGATGCGGCCAAAGCCGATGACCAGGCACCGGGACTCCTGGATGGTGCGGTCGGTGGCAGCCATAGCGGCGGCCAGGGCTCCCTCGGCAGTGGGGAGCGGTTTGGCGATGGGACCGGAGGCAGGCATCCATCCCCGTCGAAAGCGGTGAAAGCACGGCGGAACCGGCAAAAAAACAGCCAGACCCGATTGGGTCTGACTGTTTTCGCTTAAGGGTTTGCCTTCGCATCTGCGTCGGCCGGGTCAGGGACTCAGTCCTCCTCGCGCTTGCCGCTCTTGGTGCGGGTAAGCACCAGGCCGGCGGCAGCCATGGAGGCGGCCAGGGCCATGAAGCCCGCGGTAGCGAAGGGATTCACCGCCTCGGCGGCGCCGGTCTGAGGCAGATCGCCCAGGGGGGTCTCGGGATCAATGATCTCGGTGCCGTCGTCCATGGGGGTCTCGTTCTCGCCGATGTCGATCACATCGTCATCGGGGGCGGGATTCAGCGGAGTCTCTTCGTCGGGGAGCTCCTCGTCCGGCTCAGGATCAGGCGTCGGGGGAGTCCAGCCACCGCCGCCGCCACCGCCGGTGCCGGGATCGGTAGGCGTGGTGTACCGGTACTCATAGGTCAGGGTAATGACATACTCGCCGGGCTCCGTCAAAGTCACGCCGACCTTGACCGTATCGCCATCCGTAAAGGTGGGACCGCCGCTGATGTAGTTATACTCGCTCTTGTTATCCGTGTTCTTGTAGGAATCGGTGTTCAGATCGGTGACCACCTGGCCCTTGCTGCCGCTGATCAGATCACCCTTCACCGTATCAGTGGACTGCAGGACGCCGTCCACATAGTAGTTGTAGATACGGTCCACACGATACATGTACTCGTCGCGGGTGAGGTAGGTATTGATGATGTTGCCGTTTTCGTAGGTCACGGTGAAGTAATTATCACCATACTTGACCAGGGTCTGCTGAATGGCACCCTCGGCGTCCAGAGTGGTCACGCCGTAAGCGCCCACCTCGCGGACGGAGTACTCAATGGGCATATGGGTCTCGCTGTTGTAACGCTGCAGGCCGGTCCACTCATAGGCCCAGTTGTCCTCCGCGTCCACCGTCTTGATCTCGCCGGTGGCCACATCGTCGGCGTACAACTCCACCTGGATGGAAGCGGGAGCGTTCACATCGGCAGGCGCGCCGTCCAGAACCCACTGCTTCACGCCGGAGATAGAGGCGTCGTTGGTCTCGTTGACCGTGTTAGTGAAGATCATGGTATTGCCGGACTGCTGAGAGCTGGCAGTATAGGTGATGCCGTCAAGAGAGACGATGCCGCTGGTCACCGCGAAGGTATCCTCTTCCAGGGTGAAGATCTCCTTGACCACGTAGTTGATCCGCTGGCCGTTGTCGTCATACTTGGGAACGGCGGCAAAGGTGCCGACCCAGACGTTCTCCGCGTTCAGCAGAGCCACCATATCCTGGCCGCTGATGGTCTGGATAGGATCAGCAGCGGTATTGCTCTCGTACAGGCCGAAGGAAACTGCGGTGCTGCTGGGACCGTTCCACACCTTGTTCACGGAGTAGACCACCTGGCTGCCGTCCACGTCACCCTCCATGGTGTTGGTGATGGTGCCGCTCAAAATGGTCACAGTATAGGTATTGTCGCCAAGGGTAATCTTTTCGCCGGACACGACGCCCTCGGTATCGCCTGCGTCGGCCATCTCACGGACGGTATAAGCAATCGTCTTGTTGACGTCGCTGTACATGGGCTGATAGGGGAACTCACCGCTCCAATTGTTGGCCGCAGTCAGCTCCATGTGATCCTTGTACACGCCGTCAGCGAACAGACCAACCCAGATGCTGTCGGGGCGGGTACCGCTGTTGCCGGGATCCTTCCACAGCTTGTTGACCTGAATATGGGTGGTTCCCGCGTCAAAGCTGTTGGTGAACTGATAGCTGACATTTACGCTCTCTGTGCGGGAGCTGTGGGTCATGGTATAACCGGCCGCCTTCTCCTCTTCCACGGTATAGCGGATGGCATGACCGTCCAGATCCAGGCTCACGCTGGTGCCGTTGATGGTGGTGGTGCCGGGGATGGCATACCGGGGCAGGTTCTTAAAGGTATAGCCCCAGCTCTCCTCAGCGGTCAGGTTGTAGCTGCCGACCTTGATGTCATCGGCGTACAGGGTAACCTCCAGATCGGCGGGGACGGTGGCCGTGCCGTTGTCCCAGGTCTTCTGGACAGACACTTCCATGGTGTTATCCTGCTCAATGGTGTTGGTGATGTTCCACACGCCATTCTCCAGAACGGGCGCGCTGGGAGTATAGCCCGCAACAGGATCTTCCTTCACGGTGTAGTTGATCTTCTTCCCGTCGCTGCCGTACATGGGCAGATCGGTAAACTCATAGGTCCAGGGAGTTGTCTCCGTGCCGTCAAGGGTCTTAGAAGCTGCCTGCTGATCGCCGTTCATGACATAAACCGTTACAGACAGGCCCTCCGTGCTGGGAGCAACCCAATTCTTATGAACCGTGACGGAAGTAGTGGCGCTGCCGGTATTCAGGGAGTTGATCGCGGTGGTGTCTTCATAGCGCACAGCATACTTCACACCATCCTTGCCAGCCAGCAGGTTACCCTGCTCGCCCTCCTCCTTCACGGTGTACCGATACTCGTAACCAGCCTCATCGTAGACAGGCAGATTTTCGAAGGTGTAGGTCTGCGTGACCTCATAGACTTCCGTATCCTGAAGGAAGGTATAGGTGTGATTCGCGCTGTTGAAAGTATCATCCGCAGTACCATTGGAGCTGCGCTGGAGGATGAGCGTCACGCTGTCAGGCCGGGTGTCGTCAGCGTTCTTATCGTCCTCCCACTTCTTGGTGATGGTGACCTCATCGGTATCCGCGATATCCTCCCGGGTATTGGTCACGGTATACCCGTTGTCAGCGGTACCCTCGCTGGTCATGGCGTAACCGTCCACACTGTCCTTGACCGTGTATTCGATCTCATGGCCGTCGGCGGTCAGGCCCTCTGTCGTGCCGTAGGTCAGACTACCAACCTGAGTTTCGGGAATAGCGTACTTGGGAAGGCTGCTGCCAAAGTCGAAGGTCCAAGTAGTACCCGTCGCGGTGGCAGTCAGGCCGGTATCCTTGCCGTCGGCGTACAGATTGACCACAACGCTATCAGGGCGAATAGCTCCGGTGTTGTTGCCGTCCACCCACTCCTTGTGACCGCTGACGGTAACGCTGGTTTCCTGCGCAATGGTGTTGGTCACGGTATACCCGCTGGTGGAGACAACGTACTTCACACCGCCGATGTCATAGGCACCAGTGGAAACCCACTTCGTAACCATTGCGCCGTTCTCTTCAACGGTTACTTTCTCCATCACGCGGTAGTTGTAAGGATCACCATTATCGTCATACAACTCAACTGAGGGGAAAGTATGAGAGAGGTTGTTCTCAGACAGCTCAACGGTCAAGCCAGCAGCCGGCGTGGTCTCTCCCATAGCAACCAGGCCCAGCGTAACAGAGGGATGATTTTCACCACCCACCCATGTCTTGGTCACGGTAATATCATCCTGCCCGCTGCGGACATTGGTCACTGTACATGTATAAGTTCCACTTTCCTCGTCGTAGTTAACCTTAAATGCCTGACTGCTGGGTGTGCTCCCGCTGGGATGATCCGTTTCCTTCACGGTATACGAATCTGTCAGAGAAAGGCCAGTGTCCTCATCCACAGTGGGAATAGCAATGGTCACTGTCCAATTGTTGCTGGAAGAAATCTGTATATTCTGCTTAACTAAATCCTCGCCACAGTACAGATCCACAGTAACGGAGCCGGTGGAGGGTGCAATTGTGGCAGGCAGCCACGCCTTGGTGATCGTGAGGTCCCGATTTTCAGGATTGTGCTTGTTGGTGATGACCATACCGTCGATGTTAACGGGTTCGCCGTTCTTGGTCACCGCCGCTACACCATAGACAACAGAGACCTCATAGGTATCTTCCAGGGGCTGATAACCGTCGTGCTCCGTCTCTCTCAGGGTATAAGTGTGTCCGGAGGGAATCCCCTTGCCCTGATTAGCAGCGAAGGAAACCTTGCCGGCCACAGCGGTTGCCGGCCCAACGGTAAGGCCGCAATCCTTACAAGTCAATGTAAACTGCACGCCGTTAATAGCATTCTCTGCGGGGTCCTCTTTGTCAAAGGTCAGGTCGACCCGATAGCCCTTGACCTGAGGCTTGGTAAATTCGCTGGTATAAAGCTTCTGCTCTCCTGCGTAATGCTGCACACCGTTCTGGTCAGTGAAGTCCTCCTCATACAAATCATCCTCAAAGGAATAGGTCAGCGTGGCGACCTGGTTCGTGTCATACGCACTACCATCACGGGCGCCATTGTCCAGGGTCACATAATACTGGCAGGTGTAAACATACCATTCGCCCTCTTTTTTGTCGTAAGCAGCTAGGCTCTTCAGGTTCCAGGTAAGCTGCTTTCCAGTTCCATCCATCTTAGCGCCGGCCTGCTTGCCACTCACAAAGCCGGCAAAGGTAACATCCTGGCCCATGGTATCAGACACAATCCAGGCGTTGGTCTTGACCGTAATGTTGGTCTCAATAATTTCAAAAGCCTTGTTCAGCTGCTCTGCCAGCTCAGTACCAGAACCTGCTTCACAATTGATGTAGTGACTCTCATAGCCGCCCTCGTCGCTGGTAACGCTGTTGTACATGGTATATTTAGCGGCTGCACTGTTCTGAAGGCTGATGCCCACGCCGTAAATCTCAATTCCAGCATTTTTCAGCAAAAGGGCCTCAGAAACCGTGTTATAGGCATGATTTTTCCCCGTGCTGCTGCCGGTGCCTTTAATATCACTATAGTCAAATCTGGTATAAATGTAGTCCTGCTGGTAGGTGGTCTCATAGTATCCCCGCCCGTCATACTCATCTACAGCTATAAACTGGCTCTTATCCACGTTCGTTTGCCATCCCGAGCCGTCATAATAATACGTCGGCTCGCCATCAGAGAGGAGCAGCACATACTTATATTCCGCACTGGAACCACTCAGGATATCCCGGGCTTTCTTGAGACCAGCCTGAATGTTGGTACCTGTATTATAGAGATTTTTGATATTGTTGATGGCGCCGCCTTCATATGCATTTTCAGTAGCAGGCACCCAGACCTGCTTTTCCTCATAATGCCCAGGAATCCAGTACCAATCTTCCCAATGGCCCTCTACCCAGACCCACTCAGTCTTCCACTCGCCCTCTTTCGGCTTTCCCCGAAGGCCTTCCAAATCATAGCTGAGCTCGCTCTTGGTATCGGCGGTTTTTCCATAGGTCACCACCGCCACCTTACGGTTGCCGTCGGGCTCATCACCCAGGAAGGAGTTTATAAACTGCGTAGCCGCCTGCTTGGCAGAATCCAATCGGTCACCATTATTCATGCTGCTGGAGTTATCAATGACCAGCACTACATCAATGGTGGGGGCAACCTCTGTGGTGGTCTGTTTGATTTCATCTTTGGTTTTGACCTGCAGCGTCATCAGAAACTTTCCTTCTTCTTCGGTAAGCTCCGCTGTCTTGGTCATCTGAACGTTGCCTTTTCCATCTTCCGGCAAAATAGTCCCACCAGAAGACACAATCTGATTATTTCTGTTCTGCTGCTGTTCCGCCGTAAGGCCACCCTGCGCGAACACGCCGACGGGCAGCGTGCTCAGGCACATGATCAGTGCCAGCAGCATGGCTAAAAATCGTTTGCTTCTTGTTGCCAACATCATTCATTCTCCTTTTTCTAAAAAATGTAGAATGGATTCTGTGGCGGCCGGACTGGCCTGGCGTTTCCGCTGTAGCCTCCTGAGCTTTGCGTCCCGGGGTTTCCCCTCGGTTTGCCCTGTTTCACAATGCTTCGCGGGACCTCCGTCCCGCCGGGTCTCGACATCCTCCGACGCCCTGGGTCACGTTCCCTCCTCCTTCTCTTCCTCTTCCTCCCGGGGAAGGGAGCTGTCGATGAGCCGGAGCAGCTCCAACGCGCTGCGAAAGGGTTCCTGCCGCTTCCCTTCTGCCCAGGTCACCGTGCCCTGCCAGGTGGCATTCTCCGTGCTTCGGACCTGGACTACGAAGGTCTCTCTCATCCTCTCCCTCCTTCCTCTCGCTTGTTATGGTCTAAGTATACACTGTAAGAGTTACTTTTTGGTTACACCGGGAAAATGGATATTTTGCGTATTGAAAGCCTGCCCTTTCAACTTATATATTTGTCTTATTTTTTTATTGAAATCTAAAATTTTTTTGATATATTAATAAGATTAATTTTACGCTCCACTGTTTTTTCTTTTTAATTTTTTGAATATTATTTCATTAACTTCAATGATTATAGATTTTTATTCACTTCTACCGTTACATTTTCTACGGAGAAGTTACTTTTCCCGCCTCCTGTTTTATTATTTTTTTAAAAAGAAACCGCTCTGTCACTTTTCGTTCCCGTGCAAAAAAGCGGCCGGACCACATAAGTCTTCCCATTGATGGTGGCGCCGTCCTTGTAGTACGTCACCACAAAGTCGTAGCTGCCGCTGCCGTCGCCGCCGAAGCCGTAGGAGGTCTCGCTGATGGCATACTTCTCCAGCGCCACGCCGTCTACAGTGAGGGTCAGCTTCTCCATGTCGTTGACAAAATCGAAGTGGTATTCCAGTTGTTGGCCACGTGCAGCTGCGCCACAGATTCGCCGTCCTCATTGATCCACACACGGGCAGCGCCGTCGGAGAGGATAATCATATACTTATTCTCAGCAGCCACGTTGGGATCTCCATTCAGGATCTCCCGGGCAGCCTCCACACCGGCCTGCAGGTTGCTGCCGGAGCGAAGCTTGTAGGAATCGGTTTCATCCTTCATATCGTTGTAATCTGTGGTCAGAACATCATCTCGCAGCGTCTCAATTGTCGTGCTGTCGAGGACAGTCAATTCAGTGGTAGAGAGAACCGGCTCATAGCCGCCGAAGATAACAACTCCTACCTTCACCGTCAGATTATGATAGCCAGCGAGAGTATTCAGAAGTCCCGCAGCTGTCTTTGTCAAATCCACCTTATCACTGCTGGTGGAGCCGTCCAGAACAAACACCACGTCCAGGTCGTCCTGATAGTCCGCCGCCGGAAGAGACAGCGTCACCTTGGACTCAAAGTTCTCATCCAGCCCGGCGGCTTCCTTGGACTTGGACAGCTCCCACTCCACAGCCTCGGGAGGCTCCACAGGGGTAGGCTCCTGGGGCTGCCCAGGCTCCTGAGAATCGCTCCCCTCCCCAGGGGTATAGACGCCGTAATCCAGGTGGCTGATCTTATCAAGAGCAGAAATGGTGACCGTACCGGCGCTAAAGTCAACAGAATATTCGCCGAGGTTCCCCTCGCCCTGGTAGGACGCCGCACCGTTCTCATCCGCGGCGAAGAATAACCAGGTGTCAACCCCGTTGTTCAGGGAGGCATCCTCTTCCGCAGCCAGCTCTTTCAGCTCACTCTGCCCGTCCTCGCTCAGATTGTCGCGCAGGAAAACCACGGCGGTGGTCGCCTGCTTCACAATGACAAAATTGGTGTCCGCTTCAATGGTGTACGTAAGATCGGACAAGTTCTCAACCTTATGAAAGTCATCCACCGTTCCTTTGTCCGCTGCGGCCGTACCCACGGCCATGGTGCCCATGCTCATAATCAGCGCAAGGAGCATGGCTAATATGCGTTTCCCTTTGTTACCAACATCATACATTCTCCTTCTTCTATAGAATGGACTCTGTGGCGGCCGGACCGGCCTGGCGTTTTCGCTATAGCCTCCGAGCTTTGCGTCCCGGGGTTTCCCCTCGGTCTGCCCTGTTTCACACCGTCTTTCCACCGGTCGTCTGCCGGTGACATCTCGCTTGTTACGGTCACAGTATACACTCGCTCGGTTACTTTCAATAAATGTATATTACCTCAAACGTATCAAAATATATGGAAAATTCCTATTAATTCTTAAAATTTTAGATATTATCTCACAATATTTGTATGATAAAAATTTTTTATCCTGTATTCTTCGCTAATATCGCCCGGATTATATTCGCATATTATGCTTATAATATACCTTTTTCCTGTTATACAGGTTACTGTTCCTTTCTTTCAAAGCATCCTTTCAGCTAATATGAAACTTTTTTGTCACCTCTTCCGACAGGCGGCAGGATAGCACCTCCCCGCGGCTGCCCGCCCCGGTTCCCAGAACCCGCGCCTCCAGCCGCAGCACCCCGGACAGTTCCCGCAGCCGCACCAAAAAAGCTCCCGGCACCGCGGTGATCTCCTCCACCGCCTCCGCCAGCGCAATTTTCTCCAGCGCCGCCTCTGCGGCCTTTGCAGCATCCGGGTCTGCCGGTTCTCTCCGGTCGGACACAGGCGGGCAGCGGCAGTCCGCCGTCGTCCGCTCCAGCTCCTCCAGGGACAAGCGTCCCTCCAGATACGCCTCCACCGCCCGGCGGCGGCGTTCCTCCTGCCGCGCCAAGGCCCGCTGCCGCATCAGCGGATCCCGGGCCGGTTCTCCCAGGGCTGCCGCCAGAATCCGCTCCCGGCTGAGGGGCAGGCAGTCCACCGCATACCGGGCGCAGGCCAGAATCACCGCCCCGTTGATTCCCGGCAGCGTGCATCCGTCCCGCCTGCCCCGGCAGACAAAACGGACATAGGCCGTTCCGTCGGCCCGCCGGGTGCTCTTGGCCGCCAGACTACGGCCGCAGAGCCCGCAGCGGAGCTTGCCGGAGTACCAGTGTCCCCCGGCGTGGCGGCGGCCCTCCGCGCCCAGCCCCGCCCGGCGGCGCAGCTCCGCCTGCACCGCCAAAAATGTCTCACGGCTGACAACCGGCGGATGGTGGGCCGTCAGGCAGACCCGCTCCTCCTCCCCCCGGTTGACCGCCCGGTGGTGCGTAAGATAGTCCGTGGTGCGGGACTTTTTCTGCACCAGGTCCCCGCAGTATTTCTCATTGTGGAGGATGGCCAGCACCGTCTGAGACGTCCAGGCTTGCCGGGGCGGGGAAATTTCCGCCGTTGTCAGCCTGCGGGCGATGGTCCCCGCCCCCAGCCCTTCCTCCAGGCACATCCGGTAAATCTCCTCCACCACCTCCGCCTGATGGAGCTGAAGGACCAGGCGCCCCGACCGGAGCGCGTAGCCATAGGGCGCCTCTCCGAACACCACCCCCCGCCGCATGGCCTGGAGCTGCCCCCACCGGGTCCTCTGGGAAATCTTCCGGCTCTCCTCCTGGGCCACGCTGGCCATAATGGCAAGGCGGAACTCCCCGTCGCTGTCCCGGGTGTCGATGCCGTCGGTGAGGAACACCACTCCCACCCCCCGCCGCCGCAGGCGGCGGGTAATTTCCAGGGCGTCCACCGTATTGCGGGCAAACCGGGACACCTCCTTCGTGACAATGAGGTCAATTCCGCCCCACAGCGCCCGCTCCACCATCTCCATAAACCGGGGCCGCCGGTCCGCCGCCGTGCCGGACAGCCCCTCATCAGCGTAGATGCCCTCCAGCCGCCACCCCTCCCGGCCCTCGATGTACTCCTCAAAAAATCGCCGCTGGGCCTCCAGCGAGTGGAGCTGATCCTCCTTGTCCGTGGACACTCTGCAGTAGGCCGCCACCAGCAGGCCGCTCTCCCCCATTGTCTCTTCCCTCCCCATCTGCCGGATATCATAATAAAGGTAAGGAATCCTATGCGCCGGTCCCTTGGGCTATGCAGTGGGGACTGCATTGGCCACCTGCAGCTCCTCCCGGAGAAAATAGTCCAACAGCTCCACTCCCGCCGTCCGGGCGGACCGCTCCACAGCCGGATCCACCCGACCGCCCAGCACCACCCGACCGCCGCCGCTCACCAGCGGCCACAGCTCCTCCAGCCGGAGTTCTCCCCGGCAGAGGTTCAGATGCACCCCGTCCCGGCTCACCGGCTGAGGCAGCACCACGATCTCGCCGGAGGCTGCCTCAGCCAGCGGTGGTTCCGCCTCCGGCGGCGCCAGCCCCCAGGTATGTACGCGGTGCCCCTCCTCCCGGAACAGCTCCGCCAGATACAACTGCCGGGGATCGCCCCCCAGCACAGACACGCTTCGCTTCACTTCCATCCCTCCCTTAGCCCATAGTATGGCGTGCCGCCGCCGCTGGTGCAGGGGAAACGGGAGCATCCTTTCTGTTGACAAGTGTAGACTCTCCTGCTACAATATGTTTACAGATGTCATCACAAGGGAGGGGGAACGGGCATGACCGAGGACGGCATCCGTCTGACACAGGCGGAGTGGAGCGTGATGGAGTACTTGTGGGATGAGGGACCCCGGACAGGCCGGGAGATAACGGAGCGGATGGCCCGGCGCTGCGGGTGGAGCCGGAGCACCACCCTCACCCTGCTGGGCCGTCTGGAGGCCAAGGGAGCGGTGAAGAGCGCCCCTGCGGAGCGGGGGCCCAAGGTATTTTCGCCTCTTCTGCAGAGGGAGGCCGCCGCCCTGCGGGAGACAGAGGATTTTCTCAGCCGGGTATATCAGGGGAGTCTGAGTCTGATGGTCAGCGCTCTGACCAGGAAGCAGGCGCTGCCCCGGGAGGAATTGGATCAGCTCTACGCGCTGCTGAAGGGATTGGAGGAAGAGGGACATGATTGAATGGGCGGCGGCCTCCAGCGTATTGATTCTGGTGGTGCTGGTCCTGCGCCGGTGCCTGATGGGAAACATCAGCCTGCGGCTGCAATACGGCCTGTGGGCGCTGGTTTTGCTGCGGCTGCTGGTACCGTTGAGTTTCGGCGGCACGGCAATCAGCGTTCTCAACCTCGTGGAGAGAGCGGACATTCCCCCCGGGACGGGGAGCTGTGCTGCGACGAGGCCGTGGTGAAGCGTCTCGGCGAGAGGGAGCGGGCGGCCTACGGCCGCACCCTGCTGGCCGTCACCTGCCGAAACCCCGCCGGCCCGCTGCTGATCGCCACCAGCATGACAGGCGGCAGGGATATCCGGCAGCACATTGTCCTGCTGGCCAAACGCCCCCGGACGGCATCCTGCACGCTTGCGGCGGTGCTTCTCATTGCCGCCGCGGCGGTGGGCTGCACCTTCACCGGGGCCAGGCAGGAGAACGCCGCCCCCTGGGAATGGGCGCAGGACATGACGGCGGAGAGACTGGCGGAGGAGAACAAGGGCTTCGACACGGAACAATTGGCGCGGATTCTCAGCGATCTGGAGGAGGCGGATTTTACGCCGGACCCGTCCTTTTCCGGCGGCGCCTGTATCCTGGTGGTAAACGACCGGGGCGCCCAGTACGCCTTCCATCTGACAGAGGAATCGGAAGACACCTGGCTGGAGTTTGAGGGCGATTTCTGGCGGGTGGCGTATCCGGCCCTCCACGCCTTCGTCAAAAAGTATGACGCCCCTCTCTCCGTTCAAACCGTCGCTTCTGCCGACCTGGACCGGGACGGGGAGGCGGAACAGGCGGTCGTGCTGGAGATGGAGGACGGCCTCTGGCTGCTGGAGATCCGCAAGCAGGACGGCGCCGTGCTGCTGCAGACGGCGTTCAGTCAGTCCCATACCGGCTGGAACACGGTCTATCTCTACACAGATCCCCTCAGCGGTGCGCAGTCCCTGCTGCGCTACAGCCCCTACGCCTCCACCGGCCTGGCCGCCTACTCCTACACGCTCTTTTCTCTGGAGGGCGGGAAGGAGACGGTGCTGGAGGAGGGCGGCGTGTCCTTTTCCTTCGATCAGGTCCAGGAGGTTCAGGAGGAGCTGCGCGCCTTCGCCGGTCAGGTCAACGGCCTGCTGCAGCACAGCTCGCTGCTTTTGAGCACCCAGGACGGGGCCCTGATCATCGGTCCCGGTAAGGAGGGAGTCTGTCTGGAGCACCTGGATGGTCTGGAGCATTTTTAAGAAAAAAAGACCGCTGCAGAGCGATTGCTCTGCAGCGGTTCTTTGTCTCACCGGCGCTTGCGGCCCCGGTAATTGCTGCGATACCCGCCGTATCCGCCGCCCCGGCCGTAGCGGCGGCGGCGCCGTCCGGAGGTTTTTACCAGAATCAGAATGACCAGAATCACCGCCACCACGGCGATGGCCCCCAGCTGGACCTCCCGGCGGGAGACAAACTCCGTCACATCCCGGCGGAACACCAGCAGCCGGGAGGCGGCTACATCGTCCTGGGCCAGCAGATCCACGGTGGCGTATTCCACCTCTCCGTAGCTCACCGTCAGCTGCCCCAGCACGTCGCCCTTGGACACCGGGGCCTCCACCTCCTCGCTGGGGTAGAACTCCGTCAGCGTCAGGTCCTCCACGTCCAGATCCTTGGGCAGCAGCCGTTCCACATCCTTGGCAGGCTGAACCACCACATGGTCAATCTCCGACAGGGAGACCTTCACCTCCCCCATGAAGCTCTTGGTGGTGAGGATGGTCTTGCGGCTGAAGTTGTCAAAGCCCCAGTCAAAGAGCTTGATCATGCCGGAAAAGCTCTGATTATCGCTGTTTCCGTTTTCATCGGTAACGGTATCCGCCCCCAGGATAACCCCCAGGAGGGACCGCCCGTCCTTGGTGGCGGTGGAGATGAGGCAGTTGCCGGCGGGGGTGGTGGTGCCGGTCTTGATGCCCTGGGCAGCGGAGTAGACATAGCCCCGGCCCCGGTAGGGGCTCAGGAGCAGATTGGTGGTATAGAGGGTCCGCTCCCCGTGATACTGGGTGCCGTCGGCGGCGGTGGTGGCCGGGAGGGTGAAATAGGCAGTATCGGCGATGGGCATGAAATTTTCATGGGCCATGGCCGCCTTGGTGATGAGGTACATGTCCCAGGCGGTGGTGTAGTGGTCGTCGTCGTGGAGGCCGCTGGTATTGACGAAATGGGTGTCCTCACAGCCCAGCGCCTGGGCTTTGGCGTTCATGGCCGCTACAAAAGCGTCGATGCTGCCGGACACAGCCTCTGCCAGAATGTTGCAGGCCTCGTTGGCCGACACCACCATCACGCAGTAAAGAAGGTCCTGGACGGTGAGGGTCTCCCCCACCTTCAGATCTGCGGTACTGGCGTTGTCCGGCACCGGGTCCAGGGCCGAGGCCGTGGCGGTGATCTCCTGGTCCATGGTCAGCTTGCCGCTGTCCACCGCCTCCAGCACCAGGAGAGTGGACATGATTTTGGTAAGGCTGGCGGGATAGAGCCGCTCATGGATGTTGTCCTGATGGAGAATCTCCTCTGTCTCCGGGTCGATGAGGAGGGATGCCTTGGCCGGGATTTCAATGGTGGGCATGACCACCACCCCGTCCTCCTCCGTCTCCTCCGCGGCGGCGAAGGGGGTCAGCACGGTGACGAACGTCAGGATACACAGGAAAAAAACAGAGAGAAGACGACGATTTTTCATGGCATACTCCGGTTCCTTATGATATACTACCAGATAGCAGTACGAATTTCTGACAAAATGCGACAGTAAACATAAGTAGTATATCAAATTCTATGTAGGAGTTCAACCGTGAAGGCCAGGAGATTTTTTACAAAAAGTGAATGGGGCCTTCTGGTTTTGACCGCCATTTTTCTCTGCCTGCTGGTAACCGCCGCCCGGGCCGGAGACCACAGAGGCAGCTGGGATTACCGCATTCTTTCCAGCGCTTCCCGGACGGACGTCACCCCGGAGGAGGCGCCGCCGGTCAATCTCAACACCGCGGACGCGGAGGAGCTGGACACTCTGCCCGGTATCGGACCGGTGCTGGCGGAGCGGATCATTGCCTGGCGGGAAGAATTCGGCCCCTTCACGGAGATCGGGCAGCTATTGGAGGTCAGCGGCATCGGCGAAGCCACCCTGACGGACCTCCAGGGCCTGGTCACCGTGGAGGAATCGCAGACACAGGAGGAACCGGAATGAAAATTTTAGTGGTGGACGACGAGCGTCTTCTGGTGAAGGGCATCAAGTTCAACCTTGAGAACGAAGGCTACCAGGTGGAGACGGCCTACGACGGCCGCACCGCCGTGGAGCTAGCCAAAAACAACGACTATGATCTGATCATTTTGGACCTGATGATGCCGGAGATCGACGGGCTGGAGGCCTGCGTCCAGATCCGGCAGTTCTCCAACGTGCCCATCATCATGCTCACCGCCCGCAGCGAGGACACGGACAAGATCATCGGCTTTGAGTGCGGGGCGGACGACTATGTCACCAAACCCTTCAACATTCTGGAGCTGAAGGCCCGCATCCGGGCCATGCTCCGCCGGGCGGGGGCGGGGACCGGAACCAAAGCCTCCTCCGCCATCACCGTGGGGGACATCACTTTGGACACGGAGCAGCGGGTGGCCCTGCGGGACGGGAAGACCGTGGAGCTGACGGCCAAGGAGTACGACCTTATTGAGCTTCTCATGAAAAACCCCCGGCGGGTCTACAGCCGGGAGAGCCTGATGAACGTGGTGTGGGGCTACTCCTACGCCGGGGACTACCGGACGGTGGACGTCCACATCCGGCGTCTGCGGGAAAAGCTGGAGGCCAATCCCGCCCAGCCGGAGTATATTCTGACCAAGTGGGGAGTGGGCTACTATTTTAAAGGGTAAGACCAGCCTGCAGTACAAGATCGGGCTGAGCTACATCCTGGTCATCGCGGCGGTGCTGGTGTTCATGAACACCTACCCCCTGTCGGTGTCCCGGGATATGATCTTCTCCTCCAAGGAGAGCAGTCTCAGAAGCAGCATGGAAACCATGACCAGCGCCATGGCCGGTCTCAGCCAGCTGACGGAGGAGAATGTGGCCCAGGCCCTGGCGGTGATGGAGATCACCGGCGTGTCCCGGGCCATCGTCACCGACAGCGCCGGGAAAATTCTCTACGACACCCGGGAGGTGGGCAACGCCACCGGCTACCAGGTGTTCTACACGGAGCTGGTGGAGGCCCTCCACGGCAACGACGCCTTCTTCTTCGCCTATCAGGACGGCGCTTTCCGCACCTGCGCCGCCGTGCCGGTGATCTACCGCAGCGAGACCATCGGGGCGGTGTACGTCTACGAGTACGACCGCACCCAGGGGGAGGTGCTGGAGGGGCTGCAGAAGAGCCTGCTCACCATCTCCATTGCCGTGGGCGCGGTGGTGCTGACCCTCAGCACCCTTTTGAGCAAGCTCCTCACCAGCCGCATCGAACAGCTGCTCTCCGCCATCCGGGGCGTCCGGGAGGGGTCCTACAACCACCGGGCCGACGTGGGGGGCCACGACGAAATTGCCCAGATCGCCGATGAGTTCAACGACCTCGCCGGCCGTCTCCAGGTAACGGAGGAATCCCGCCGCCGGTTTGTCTCCGACGCCTCCCACGAGCTGAAGACCCCCCTGGCCACCATCCGCCTGCTCACCGACTCTATTTTGCAGGCGGAGGATATGGACGGGGACATGGTCCGGGAGTTTGTTATGGACATCGGCCTTGAGGCGGAGCGGCTGACCAACATCACCGAAGATCTCCTCCGCCTCACCCGCCTGGACAGCGGGGTGATGGAGGCAGCAGAGAGCGTGGAGGTGGAGCCGGTGATCCGCCGGGTATGCCACTCCCTCCAGATGCCTGCCGCCGGACGGCGGATCACCCTGGAGGTGTTGGTGGAAAACCCCTGCTGGGTGGTGGCCACCAAGGGGGAGGTCCACCAGATGATCTACAATCTGGTGGACAACGCCATCAAGTACAACCACGATGGAGGCTTTGTCCGGGTGCTGCTGTCTGCGGGAGAGACCTGGGCCTACATCACTGTGGAGGACAACGGCATCGGCATTCCAGAGGAGGACCTGGACCACGTGTTTGAGCGGTTCTACCGGGTGGACAAGGCCCGGTCCCGGGCCGCCGGAGGAACCGGGCTGGGACTCTCCATTGTCCGCGACACCGTGCGCCGCCGGGGCGGCACCATTGACGCCGGTCCCCGTCCGGGGGGCGGCACGGTGTTTACCGTACGCCTGCCCAGGGAGAGGAGGGACGAGCCGTGAGAAAATGGATCGCCCTGCTGCTGGCAGCGCTGCTGGCGCTGCCTGCCGCCGCCTGCACCCGGCGGGAGCCGGCGGGAGAGGAGGGAGACTACCTGCTCTACGGTCTGGCCGGAGAGAAGGAGGCCGCAGGAGGGGACGCCATCCAGGCGGTACCGGTGGATCTCAGCCTGCCGGAGGACGCCTCCGTCACGGAGGTGGCCCAGGCGCTGATGGAGCGGCTGTGTCAGGGCGCAGGGGAGGTATCGAGTCCCTTGCCGGAAAATGTGACCCTCAACAGCATCCGCATCCAGGGGCGGCGTGCCTATGTGGATTTCAGCGTCCGTTACGCCGCCCTCACCGGCATTGACCTGAGTCTGGCGGATTATTGTGTCACCCTGACACTGACTCAAATTGAGGAGATCACGGCGGTATCCATCACCGCTGCCGGGCGGGAGCTTCCTTACCGGGCCACTCAGGTGCTGATGGAACAGGACGTACTGCTCAGCGGTATGACCGACATCATCGAGACGGTGGAGGTAACCCTCTATTTCTCCGGGGAAGACGGCGCTCTTGTGCCGGAGGCGCGGACTCTGGAGCTCTATGAGGGGCAGAGCGTGGCCGAGAGCCTCATGGCCGCCCTGTTGGAAGGGCCCAGAGAGGATGAGCTGACCGCTCTTCTACCGGAAAATTTTGTCATCAACGGCGTGTGGGTGGAGGGGCGAACCTGTTATCTCAGTCTTTCCGCCAGGACCTTGGAGCGGCTGCCCGAGTCCGCCGAGGATCAGGAACAGATACTGGCCTCCATCGCATGGAGCATCTACTCCATGGAGGGAGTAGATGAGTTGCGTCTGTTGGTGGATGGCCAGGAGAGCAATCTATTCGGCCAAATTCCTTTGGACGCTTACGCGATTCGGCCCGAGACCTCGGGAGAGCCTTAAACCTCAGATACTTTGGCAAGGTATATTGGGAGGGCGGCGCAGAGGGGCCATCTGCGCCGCCCTGTTTCAGGAGGATTTCATCAGATGGCGCGCTCCTGGTCTTGCGGCGAAACATTTTTTATATTTTTTGTGGCAAGGGGGTTGACAATCCGTAAGAGGTGTGGTATTCTAACTTCTGCCGATATCTGCCGGTGTGGTGGAATTGGTAGACACAAGGGACTTAAAATCCCTCGGTAGCAATACCGTACCGGTTCGAGCCCGGTCACCGGCACCATCGGGATTTTAAGAACAAGTAGATATCGCGGCGTAGAGCAGTTGGTAGCTTGTCGGGCTCATAACCCGGAGGTCGCAGGTTCGAGTCCTGCCGCCGCAACC
>CALXDC010000030.1 GCA_944386975.1 uncultured Oscillospiraceae bacterium
CCAACGTAGTAGTGCTCTTTCTCCATCTGCAAATTAGCCGATTCCTCTACGCCATTTTTACGCCATTTCCGCGTGGGACTGCATAGAGAAATATGAAGTTATAATTTGGTTGGTTTTGCGTAAAACCGCGCTGTATCAGGCTTCAGCGGCGTTTGTGGAGTAGTATGGAGATATGGAATCCGGCGTGTGAACGCCGATACCTAATTTCATATATCTTTACATCTCCTTTTATTTCCGGCAAAGGGCGCGCCCGTCCGCTCCGTCCCGAATCGGAGGGACCCGGCGCGGCGGCCTCAAAAGCCGCAAAAGGCGCGTTCCGCGTGATAGTACATTATAGCACAAGGGGCCCTGCTTTTCAATGTCGAAGAGATCAGTACCCCCGGCGCCGGTTGGGGGTATACCGCAGGGGCGCGCCGGCGGCATACCGCTCCAGATTCTCCAGGAACATGTCCACCACCCGGTCGCAGGTGTAGGCAAGGGCCATATCCCCGGCGCAGTGGGGGGTCAGAATCAGCCGGGGCGTCTGCCAGAGAGGATGCTCCGGCGGCAGAGGCTCCGGCGTCGCCACGTCCAGGGCCGCGCCTCCCAGGCGGCCCCCCCGCAGGGCGTCCACCAGGGCCTCCTGGTCCACCGCCGAACCACGGCCCACGTTCACCACCACCCCGTCGTCGGGCAGCAGCTCAATCCGGGCACGGTTCAGAATTCCCTCCGTCTCCAGGGTCTCCGGCAGACACAACACCAGGGCGTCGGTATCCGGCAGCAGCTCCTCCAGCTGCCGGATGGCACAGATGCGGTCAAAGGCCGGGTCCGCAGGCTTCCCCACGTCCCGCCGCACACCCGTGACAAAGGCCCCCATGGACCGGGCCAGCCGGGCCACATGGGTCCCCACATCCCCGGTGCCCAGAATGGTCAGCCGCAGACCGTGGACGGACCGGATGTGCTCCACCCGCCGCCAGTCCCGGCGGCGCATCCGCCGCTGCACCTCCGGCATCTGCCGCAGCAGCATCAGCAGCACCATGATCACATGCTCGGAAATGGCCACCCCGTAGGCCCCGGCGGCGTTGGTGAACAGACAGTTGGGGTTGGCCCAGGCCCCGTCGGAGAGATAGGGGTCAATGCCCGCATAGGAGCAGGCAAACCACTTGAGATTCCGCCCCCGGCGGGTCACCTCCTCCGCGTGGTGGCCGAAAAAGATCTCATAGTCGTCCAATACCGGCAAGACCTCCTCCGCCCGGGGGAAGTAATCCACCAGAAACCCCAGCCGGGCGGCGGTCTCCCCGATGCGCTCCTTGTGCTCCGAGGTGAGAAAATCATCCATGACCGCAATCCGTCTCATCGCAACTCCTCCAAGATTTGTTCCGCCACGTGGATGCCGTCGCTGGCGGCGGACATGATGCCCCCAGCGTAGCCAGCCCCCTCGCCGCAGGGGTAGAGTCCTTCAATGGCAGAGCAGTACCGCTCCCTGTCCCGCAGAATCCGCACCGGGGCGCTGCTGCGGCTCTCCACCGCCGTCAGCACCGCGTCGCTCTGGCCGTAGCCGGGAATGGGCCCGGCGTCGATCTCCGGCAGGGCCTGGGCGATTGCCCGGGCCACAAACTCCGGCAGGCACTGGCGGAGGTCCGTGAAGCGGACGCCGGGGCGGTAGGTGGGCTTCACCTTTCCCGGTCCCTCTGAGGGACGGCCTGCCAGGAAATCCCCCACCCGCTGGGCCGGCGCGATGAATCCACCGCCCCCCAGGCGGTAGGCCGTCTCCTCCAGCCGCCGCTGGAAGGCGATGCCCGCCAGGGGGTGGGTGGAGCCGAAGTCCGCCGGGGTAACGTTCACCAGCAGCCCCCCGTTGATGTTCTCCCCGTCCCGGGCGTAGAGGCTCATGCCGTTGGTCACCAGCCGCCCCTCCTCCGAGGCGGAGGCCACCACCGTCCCTCCCGGGCAGACACAGAACCCGAACACCGTACGTCCATCGTCCACATGGCGGGAGATGGTGTAGCTGGAGGCGGGGAGGCCGGGCCGTCCAGCACATCTGCCGTACCGGGCGGCGTCCATGTCCCGCTGGAGATGCTCGATCCGCACCCCCACAGCGAAGGGCTTGGCCTCCATGGGCACTCCGCGATGGTAAAGCATTTCCACCGTATCCCGGGCGCTGTGCCCGAGAGCCAGCACTAAGTGCTCCACAGGCAGGGCGGAAAGGCCTTCGGGCCCCCGGACGGTGATCTCCTTCACACGACCGCCCTCGATGGTCACATCCGTCATCTGATGGTGGAAGCGGATGTCCGTCCCCAGCTCCAGCAGCGCCCGCCGCATGTTCTGCAGGGCGATATGGAGCATATCGGTACCCGCATGTGGCTTGGCGTCGATCAAGATGGAGGCGGGAGCCCCGAACTCCACCAGCTTGCCCAGAATGTACCGGTGGCGGAGGTCCCGGGTGCCGGTGTTCAGCTTCCCATCGGAGAAGGCCCCGGCGCCCCCCTCCCCGAACTGGACGTTGGAGGCGGGGTTCAGCTTCCCGCTGCGCCAGAAGGCCTCCACATCCCGCTGCCGCTCCTCCACAGGCGCCCCCCGCTCCAGGAGAATGGGAGGCACCCCGGCCTGGGCCAGAATCAGCGCGCAGAAAAGGCCTGCGGGCCCCGCCCCCACCACCACCGGCCGGAGAGCGGGGGATTTGGCCCCCTTCGGCGGATGGTACTTCTCCTTGACCGCCTTGGTCACCCAGCGGGAGCGGCACTTTTTCAGCACCCGCCCCTCGTCCTCCACCACGGCGTGGACGGTGTACTCCCACACCGCCTCCTCCCCCCGGGCATCCAGGGACCGGCGGACCGGATGGAGGGAGCGGACGGCCGCCTCAGGCACGTGGAGGGCCCTGGCGGCCAAGGGCAGCAGCTGCTCCTCCGGCACGCCGGGAGGCAGTCTCAGCTTCTCGATCTTCAGCATGACGGCGTCTCCTTTTCTCCCGGCGGGGAGGGAATTCCGCCGGATTTTCTCGCAGATCTTTTCTATTATTATAAAGGTGTTTTTCAGGAAGGGCAACCAAATGTTAATGAGATCTGCAAAATTTCTTCATACTTTGGACATAATCCTTCCGTATAATGCAACCATAGCAAACAGGAACTCTCACAGGAGGTTGATAATATGAGCTTCAACAATGATTACGATTCCTTCTATCGTCCCACTCGCAACCAGGACCGGCAGGACCCCTTCCATGACGACAGTCAACCCCTCACCGGACAGGTGATTGACAGCCAGCCTCAGGGCGGCCCCGGCAAACGGAAGTCCCGCCGGGGTGTGAAGGTACTCGCCTTTGCTCTGTGCGGCGTGCTGGTATTCGGCGGCGTTTTCGGCTTGGGCTACGCGGCGCAGGATCTGATCCGGTCCGTAAGGGGTGGAGAGACCAACATCTACGTCAGCAACCGGGAACCGGTGGAGGTAAACCCGGTGGCGGTGGACGGCAAGACTCTCATGAGCTACACGGAGCTCTACGCCTCCAATGTCAACAGCTGTGTCAGCATCAACGTGTCTGAGACTACCAACATCTTCGGCCAGCAGGCCCAGGTGATGGCCTCCTCCGGCAGCGGCTTCATCATCACCACGGACGGCTACATCGTCACCAACTACCACGTCATCGCCGGCAGCGGCACCAGCGGCGTTTCCACCGATGTAAAGGTGACCCTGTACGACGGCACCACCTACGACGCAGAGGTCATCGGCGGCGATGAGGACTTCGATATCGCCGTTTTGAAGATCAATGCCGACGAGGAGCTGACCCCCGTAGTCATCGGCAGCTCCGATGAGCTGCAGGTGGGCGACGACATCGCCGTCATCGGCAACCCTCTGGGTGAGCTGACCTTCTCCATGAGCGAGGGCATTGTGTCCACCACCGACCGGCTGATCAACGTGGACGGCACCCCCTTCAACATGATCCAGATCACCGCCGCGGTGAACTCCGGCAACTCCGGCGGTCCCCTCTTCAACATGTACGGCGAGGTGGTGGGCATCGTGTCCGCCAAGCTGTCCAGCAGCTCCTCCTCCGAGGCCTCCGTGGAGGGTCTGGGCTTCGCCATCCCCATGGATGACGTTCAGTCCATGATCACCGACATCATCACCAACGGCTATGTCACCAACAAGCCCTATCTGGGCATCTACGGCTCCGATTTCAAGCAGAGCTATATCCCCAACAGCGTCGTCACTGAGGGCGTGTACGTCTACTCCGTGGAGGAGGGCGGCGCCGCCGACCAGGCGGGCATCCGGGCCGGAGATGTGATCACCAAGATCGGCGATGAGGACATCGCTACCATGGACGATATCACCACGTTGCGCAAGAGCTACGTGTCCGGCGACACGGTGACGGTGGAGTTCTACCGCAGCAACGAGAAGATGACCACAGAGCTCACCTTCGGCAGCATGCCGGAGCAGGATGAGACCACGGAAACCAGCAGCAACGCCCAGCAGCAGACCCCCTCCCAGGATCAATACTATGATCCCTACGACTTCTTCAACGATTTCTTCGGCGGCCGCTATTTCGGCAGCAGTTATCAGACTGCGGCATAAGGCCCCTTGACTTTACTATCTCTCTTTTCTCTTTCCTTTCTTTCTCTTTCAACGCCAGAGGGCCCTCCGGGATTTTCCCGGAGGGCCCTCTGGTCCTTCCTGAGAAAGCAGCGGCTGTCAGCCCTGGCGGAGAAGCTCCTCCTCCACCATCTTCAGCTGCTCCACGGTGTTCACGCCGATGAGCTCCGCCCCCTCACAGGCGCAGCAGGCGTCCACCCGGCCGCCCTCCCGGCGGAGGATGGCGGGTACGTCGGTAAGGTAGTACTCCTTCTGGGCGTTGTCGTTTTTCAGCTGGCCCAGGGCGGCAAAGAGCTTCTTGCAGTCAAAGACATAGACGCCCACGTTCAGCTCCCGGATGGCCTTCTGCTCAGGGGTGCAGTCCCGGTCCTCCACCACGCCCTGGAAATTGCCCGCAGCGTCCCGGAGGATCCGGCCATAGGGCAGGTCCCAGTCGCAGGTGCCGGTGAGGAAGGTGCAGGCGTTGCCCTGGCGGACATGGGCATCCAGGAGGCTCTCGTAGGTGCTGCGGCGGAGGAGGGGCATATCGCCGTAGCAGATGAGGATGGGGCCTTCGTAGTCTCCCACCGCCTCCTTGGCTACCGCCACGGCGTG
Organism: uncultured Oscillospiraceae bacterium; assembly: GCA_944386975.1. Lineage (GTDB taxonomy): Bacteria > Bacillota > Clostridia > Oscillospirales > Oscillospiraceae > CAJFPI01. The sequence goes on from CALXDC010000030.1 coordinate 5,155, forward strand.
GCCGGTGCCCAGCTGCGGCTCCTGGACGGCATGGGGGTAGTCGCCGAAGACCTTCAGCACGTCCTCACGGTGATAGCCCACCACCAGGACCGTGTCCTCCTTAGGCAGAAAGCTGAGATTCTGGAGCACATAGTGGAGGAGGGGCTTGCCGTTGGCCTCCCGCATCACTTTAGGCAGGGTGATCCCCTCGGTCTGCAGCCGGGTGCCCTTCCCCGCCGCCAATACGATTGCTTTATACATAGGACGTCCTCCGTTCGTAGTTTGGTCTGGTGCTTCGATTATATCATAACCTTCATAAAAGGCAACCGGGAATCCTCCCCGGCGGCCTTGACAACGGCGGAGAAATTCCCCATAATGAGGCGGGATACAAAGGAGGGTCGGATATGCGGGACGTTTTGCTCACGCCATTGGGGCTGGCTATATGCTATCTCCTGGTCATCAATCTCATCGCCTTCTGCATGATGGGGTGGGACAAGCGGCAGTCCAAGCGGGCGGGCGCCCGGCGGACGCCGGAGAAGCGGCTCTTTCTGGCGGCTTTTCTGGGGGGCAGCGTGGGGGCCATTGCGGGCATGTTTCACTTTCACCACAAGACCCGCCACTGGTATTTCCGCTACGGCCTGCCCGCCATTCTGATCTTGCAGCTGGCGGCGGCGGGAGGAATCTGGTACTGGCTTGGGCGCTGATTTTTTTCCAGATATTTCCACCGCTTTACCTCTTATGTTTATCGATGGCTACCCAATGGCTACCCACCCGGAGCCCTTGCGCTGCAAGGGGTTCCGGGTTTTTTTCTTTTTCTTTTTTCTCAATTGGCTACCCAAATGGCTACCCTTCGTGATTTTGAAGCGCCGCAATTCATTGCGCCCCAGGGGATTGCGTAATCTCTCCTCCTAAACCTAAGGGGCGATAATACGCCTCTTTTGGTGAATTTTTCGAATGCAAAAATCGACATTTTTCACAAAATACGGCAAAAAATCGAACTTTATCGCAAATTCAAAAGGAGGAAAATCCAACCATGAGAAACTTGAAAAAGGTTCTCGCGCTGGTGCTGGCCCTGGTCATGAGCCTGAGCCTTGTCACCATCGCAAACGCGGCTGATTTCACTGACAGCAATGATATCAGCTACGAGGAAGCTGTTGACGTGATGAACGCCATCGGCGTCCTGGAGGGCTTCGAGGACGGTTCCTTCCAGCCCAGCGCTACCCTGACCCGTGAGCAGGCTGCCAAGATCATCTGCACCATGCTCCTGGGCGACAACGCCGAGAAGCTGGCCGGTACGACCAGCGCCTTCTCCGACGTGGCTTCCACCCGCTGGAGCGCTCCCTACATCGCTTACTGCGCTTCTCTGGGCATCGTTGCCGGTAACGGTGACGGCACCTTCAACCCCACCGGCACCCTGACCGGCTATGCCTTCGCCAAGATGCTGCTGGGCGCTGTGGGCTATGACTCCACCATCGAGGGCTTCGTGGGCGCCGGCTGGAACCTGAAGGTTGCCTCCATGGCTTCCAAGGCCGGCCTGCTGAACAACCTGCAGAGCTTCGTGGGCTCCGAGTCCATCACTCGTGAGGCTGCCGCTCAGATGGCTCTGAACACCATCAAGGCCACCCTGGTTGAGTACGACGGCACCACCATCGACGTCTCCACCGGCGACGCCAGCGTGTCCATCGGCAACACCAAGTATAGCTATGTCACCTCCAACAACGGCGACATCAACAAGAACATCGATGCTACCACCCAGGGCAACACCGCTGCCTACTACACCCTGGAGTTCGGCGAGCAGTACTTCCCCAACCTGAAGCTGGTCTCCACCAACACCACTGACGACTTCGGCCGTCCCGCCAACCAGTGGAGCCTGTCCAACGTGACCATCGGCAAGTATGCCAAGGCCCCCGCTTTCGTTTACACCGCTGAGGCCTCCGGCAACACCACTGCCGAGAAGGTCAAGGCCATGGGTCTGAAGGACTTCAAGGTCGCCAGCAGCTATGACGCTGAGACTGAGACCAATACCTACGTGCGTGCCATGATCAACGGCGCTGATGACAGGACCAAGACGATCAAGACTGTCAGCGACATTCCTCAGTATACCGCCAACGGCACCCAGGTGCTGGTGTATACCTCCGAGCAGACTGCTGATCTGATCATCGCTGTTGTGGTCATCAAGACCCAGCTGATGCAGATCAACTCCGTGAAGAGCGAGTCTGTCACCCTGAAGCAGGTGGATAAGGAGCAGGATGTGGTTGCCAACGACGAGCGTCTCTACGCTGGCTTCATGAACGTGGCCGCTGTCGAGGATGACGACGACTGCTATGAGACCCTGGCCGCCATGAAGGCTGACGATTACGTCCTGGTGACTCCTCTGTGGAACGGCACCAACTACAACGTGGCCGCCGTTGCTGAGCCCACCGTTGTCTCCGGCGCTCTGACCAAGATCAACACCAAGAGCACCGACCTGAAGGTGAAGTCCATCGTTGTGGACGGTACCACCTATGCTATGTCCGCTCTGTGGTCCTCCAAGGACGGCGAGCTGAACCGTAAGACCGTTCTGAGCAGCACCGCTATCACCAACGTGTATGTGGATAGCTTCGGCTACGCCATCTACGCCACCGACGTCATCTCCTCCAACAGCGTGATCATCATTGACGAGATCTACAGCTCCCTGGTGAACGGCAAGATCGTCAAGTACGCCCAGGGCTGGGATGCCAACGGCAACGAGGTCAGCCTGAACCTGGGCACCAGCCCCAAGTATCCTGGTGTGAATAATGATGAGACCAAGGTCCAGGGTATGGTCTTCGAGTATGAGAGCTACACCGCCAACGGCGCTGACTATCAGTTGGTTGCCCAGAAGACTACCGCCGATTGGGAGGCTGGCGATCTGGTCTATGTGACCGCCGTCGACACCGGTGTTGCCGCCGGCGCCGGCAAGGCCCAGGTGAAGGGTGCCGATGTGTACTTCGACGCCAACGTGAAGTTCATCTTCCTGAGCAAGAACGGTAACGATGTGACCGGTATCACCGTGAACGACGGTGCGAAGGAAGTCACCGCCATTGAGGAGGAATCTCTGACCTACGTCCTCAACGGCGATGGCACGAAGATCATGGCTGTTGTGATCCCCAACGATAACGACGCCGCCAACACCGCCAACCTGTTGTATGTCTCCGCTGTCACCGGCTACGTGATCAACGCCAACGGCGCCCGCGTGCCCGAGTTCACCGCTTACATCAACGGTGAGAAGGTGGAGAACTGCGTGTACAACAAGAGTATCACCAACCCCAACGAGCTGGCCAACCAGTTCTACACCTACAGCGAGAGCGACGGTGTGTATGCTCTGAATAAGTACACCAAGACCGATAATGCCACTTCCGTTTCCAGCGGCACGATCTACACCATCACCAACGACACCTACTTCAAGATCTACGAGGACAACAATCAGGGTCCCGACTACAACGCCAAGAACGCTGTGGTGATCGACCTGGTGACCGATGATGGTATCACTTATTACTCCCTGAAGGATATGGCTGACGGCATCAAGGATAAGACCAACCCTGTTCAGGGCTTCACCGTGTCCTACATCTACAACGGCTCCGACAACGCCGGTGCCAACACCGTCTCCTACATCTTCATCACCGGTAACAAGTATTAATCTGAGCTTATCTTTGCGATAGGTTTCAAACGAAAAGAGATCCCGGGGTTATCCCGGGATCTCTTTTTGCATCATTTCGGAAATCTACTTCATTCCCCAGAAGGTGAACTTGGAGCCTGCGGAGATGTAGTAGCGGTCCATGGTGGCCACAAGCTGGAGGGTGGAGATATCCTGATAAGCGGGACCCTTATTGCTGTAGCAGAGCTGACTGCCCATGCTGACGGATTGGGCGGGGAGGGCGGCGTTTTTCCCCACAAAGAACCAGCACCACAGATAGCCGGACATAAACATATTGGCAAATCCGTCCCCCGATCCGGAGGAACTCGACAGGCGGATATAGGAATACTCTGTAGACCCATTGAACCGCAGGTCGCAGTCCCCGTAGCCGTTCAGCTCCGCGTCCATCAGCACATACCGGTAGGCCCCCCAGTCGATGCCGCTGATATCCAGCGTCACATTCCCGCTCTGGGCCGATACCGTGACCTCCTTCAATTTGATGAACAGGGATTTCTCCGCCAGGCCCTGTAGGGCCTGATCCACCTTGCTGCTCAGATCGTTGAAGTCCGCCATCAGCACCCGGTCTGTGGCCACCCACTGAGGCAGCTGATAATTTTCCGTATAATTCAACAGAAATTCTCCTTTTTGTTTTGAATTATACCGTCTTTGCAGGGCCGCTTGCCTATCTCTTTCGGGAAGAAGATTTTTCGGAGCCTGACAAAAAGCCGGTACACCTGTCATGGTGTACCGGCTTTCTGTTGCACATCGTTGTGCAACCAAAATTCTTCCCTTAAGAATTCTTAACGAAATCTTTACATCCGTCTGATTTTTCCTGTATAATAGTGCCATCCCCCGCCATACCTGTCACAGGAACTATTCCGAACTGGAAAGAAGGGAGAATCGTATGAAATTTAATCTAACCGTCACCGCCATTGTGGTGGTCTACCTGCTGATCATGCTCTTTATCGGCTGGTACTCCTCCACAAAAATCAGCTCCAACACCGATTTCATGGTGGCCGGCCGCCGCCTGGGGCCCTTCCTCATGGCCGGCACTCTGGCCGCCACGGAGATTGGCGGCGGCAGCTCTCTGGGCGTGGTGCAAAACGGCATGTCCGGCTACGGCATCAGCGCCGCCTGGTACATCATTACCATGGGCCTCGCCTTCGTGGTCCTCACCTTCCTGGCACCCAAGTTCCGGGCCGCCACAGTGAAAACCGTTCCGGAGTATTTCCGCCGCCGCTATGGAAAGAGCGCCGGTCTCGTCACCGCCATCATTATGCTGCTGCCTCTGGTGGGACTCACCGCCGGACAGTTCATCGCCTCCGCCGTCATTCTCTCCACCATGCTGGGCATCAACTATCAAGCCGCTGTGATTGTGGTGGCGATGGTGGTTACCATCTACTCGATTATGGGCGGCCTGTGGAGCGTCACGCTGACGGACTTTGTGCAGGTGTTTCTCATCATCATCGGTATGATCATCGCCATTCCCTTCGCCATTCAGCTGGCCGGAGGCTGGGAGGCGGTCACCTCCAACGTACCCGCCGAGACCTTCGACCTCTTCTCCGGCTATAGTCTCAGCGGCATTCTCTCCTTGACGGTTATGTATATCGCCACCTTCACCGTGGGGCAGGAGGCGGTCTCTCGGTACTACGCCGCCAGGGACGGCAAGGCTGCCCGCCAGGGCTCTGTGCTGGCCGCTCTTCTGAACTTCATCTATGCCTTCGTCCCCGCCGTGCTGGGCGTCATTGTGCTGGCTCTCATCAACATGGGCCGCTTCAGCGCCGCCGACTTTGAGAGCGTGGGCGCCCGTTATGCTCTGCCGGTGCTGGCCATGGAGGCCATGCCTGCGGTGATCTGCGGCCTGCTTTTCGCCGGTATTATTTCCGCCACCATGTCCTCCTCCGACTCCGACCTGCTGGGGGCCGGTTCCATTTTCGCCAACGATATTTACCATGCCATCCTGAAGCCGGACGCTACCAGCGCCCAGGTCATGCGGATGACCAAGCTGGTGATGGGTCTGGTGGGCGTCGCCTCCATGTTTATTGCCCTGTTCAACACCTCCAGCATTGTCAATCTGCTGATGTTCTGCTTCACTCTCCGGGCGGCCGGAGCCTTCTTCCCCTACGTGCTGGGACACTACTGGAAGGGCTCCTCCCTGGCGGGTACCATTGCCTCCCTGATTTCCGGGTCTATTGTGGTGGTGTATCTGGAGAAAATTTCCGGCGGGGTGCTGTTCGGCATGAAGCTGAGCCAGCCGATTATTCCGGGTCTGGTGGTTGGGCTGGTGTTTTTCCTGTTGTTCTCGCTGCTCTTCCCGCCCAAGGAGAAGACCACTGAGCTTTCCCCTGAAGAGGAATAAGTTTTCCTCTCTTCCCTCTCTTTTGGAGCGGCCGGCATGGACCGGCCGCTCCCTTTTTTTCTTCCGACGGTATACCTTTTGCGTCAGGAGGAAATATAAGGAAGTCTTTATGCTTATGCGGTAAAATTTTTTATAGCGGTTTTTATTCAACTATCGCATGATTATTTTGAGAAATTGCAAAATTGTGAATAATTCGCTACTCTTATCTTAATCTCCCTGCAACATTCGGATAAGAAAGGAAGAAACTACCATGTCAAGGAAAACTGTTGCACCCAATATCTCCTATGACGACAAGAAAAAGCGCTATTATGTGACCGTCAGCTGCGGCATCGACCAGGCTGGAAACCGCATGCGCCAATCCCGGTGCTTTCCCACCTTGGAACAGGCTCTCATCATGCGTGATTCCTTTCTTCGTGAAAAAAGCATGCAGGGCCAGATTCTCCCTGCCGGTACGACTCTGGGCAGTTGGCTGCACTACTGGCTGGAGTATGTGGTCCGGCCTCATCGGGCTGTTACCACAACCTACGGCTACGAAAAAATGATTGAAAATCATATCCGTCCTGCCCTGGGCAACATCCTTCTCTGCGAATTTTCCGCCGTACAACTGCAGCAGTACCTGTCCCGGAAGCTGGCGGACGGGCTCAGCAACAATACGGTGCGTAAGCACTACACCCTCATCAGTTCCGCCCTGCATCTGGCGGTGAAGCAGGAAATGCTCTCCCGCAACGTGGCTCAGGCAGTAACACCGCCCCCCAAGATCTCTCCCCACCACAGCTTTTATACCGCTGAGCAGCTCCAGACCCTTTTTACCCTGGCGGAGGGCAGCGCCCTGGAGCCGGTGGTAAAGCTGGCGGGATACCTGGGGATGCGCCGCAGCGAAATCTGTGGCCTCAAGTGGGACAATGTGGATTTTCAGCAGGACGTTCTCTATATCTGTGAGGCGCGCACCGCCGCCAACGGTGTGGCGGTGGACAAGGGACCCAAGAGCGTATCCTCCGTTCGGCGGCTGTCCTTTGCCGGCAATGAGGATCTGCGGGAGCTGCTGCGGCGGATGGACAGCACCAACCGCTCCCGGCGAGAGCGGTTGGGAGAGGACTACAATCCCCACGGCTTCGTGGTGACCCACGGCCGGGGACAGCCCTATGCACCCGACTATCTCTCCGGCCACTTCACCAAGTTTGTCCGTCAGTGCCAGCTGCCGCCCTGTACCCTTCACGGCCTGCGCCACAGCTTTGCAAGCATTGCCAATCAGCAGAAGGTGCCCATGTTCAGCATCTGTAAGGCCCTGGGACACAGCAACACCGTCATCACCAGCCAGATCTATATGCATCTTTTTGACGACACCCATCAGGATGTGGTGGATCTGGTGGGCCAGGCCATCCGTTCCGCTCCGCCGGACTGTTGACTTTCTGCTTTGTCGCGGTTTACAATGTCGCGGCATCGTGGTACAATGCCAAAGGAAGTCGGGAGGAGGAGTGAATATGAGCAAGGATCAGGTATACACGCTGCTGCGCCAAAGCGGGGGACAGCACCTGTCCGGCGAGGAGATCAGCCGACGTCTGGGCATCTCCCGGGCGGCGGTGTGGAAGGCGGTGGACGCTCTTCGGAAAGCGGGATATACCATTGACGCTCGCAGCGGCCTGGGCTACGCCCTGGTGGAGACGCCGGACGCACTGACGGAGCGGGAGGTGCGGCGGTGCATGGAGGAGCGGGAAATCCCCTGTACCCGCCTCTATTGCTTTGATAAGGTGGACTCCACCAACTCCTTCCTGAAACGGGCGGCCCTGGAGGGCGCTCCCCACAACGCGGTGGCAGTGGCCAACTGCCAGACCGGCGGCCGGGGACGGATGTCCCGCACCTTTCAATCCCCTCCGGACCGAGGGGTATACCTGTCTATTCTGCTGCGTCCGGCTCTGCCTCCGGCGGAACTGATGCCGGTGACGGCTATGACAGCGGTGGCCATGTGTGACGCCGTGGAGGCCGCCTGCGGCCTCCGACCGGGAATCAAGTGGACCAACGATCTGGTGGTGGGGAAACGGAAGCTGGGCGGTATTTTGACGGAAATGGCCCTGGAGGGAGAGACCGGGCTGGTACAGTACCTTATCAGCGGCACCGGCATCAACGTGCTCCACACCCGGGAGGACTTTTCCCCGGAGGTGGCGGCCATGGCCACGTCCCTGCTCCAGGAGCTGGGGCGGCCTGTGTCCCGCCCTCTGCTGGCCGCGGAGATGATCCGGGCCTTCCAACGGCTGGGGGAGGACATTGGGGGCGACCACAGCCGGTATCTGGCGGCCTACCGTCGGGACTGCGTCACCCTGGGCAAGCAGGTGCAGCTTCTCTGGCAGGAGGACCGCCGGGAGGTGGTGGAGGCCCTGGATGTGGACGATCAGTTTGGTCTGGTGGTCCGGCATGCCGATGGCCGCACCGAGGTGATCCGCTCCGGCGAGGTGTCGGTACGGGGCATGTACGGATATATCGAGTAGAAAAAGGAGAGAAAATCGAACATGATGAAATTGTTGCTGCAGCTGTTCATCACCTTTGCCAAGGTGGGGGTGATGACCTTCGGAGGCGGCTACGCCATGCTGCCCATTCTCCAGCGGGAGGTGGTGGAAAACCGGGGCTGGTGCTCGGAGGAGGACCTGACGGACTACTTCGCCATCGGTCAGTGTACGCCCGGTATCATCGCTGTGAACACGGCCACCTTTGTGGGCCAGAAGCAGGCGGGGACGGTAGGCGGCATCGTGGCCACCTTGGGCATCGTCTTCCCCTCCCTGGTGATCATCACCGCTCTGGCCAGTATCATTGAAAAGATCAGCCATCTGGCAGTGGTGCAAAACGCCTTCGCCGGGATTAACGTGTGCGTAGGCATTCTGATCCTCAACTCTGTGGTGAAGCTGTTCAAAAAGGCGGTGGTGGGGAAGGGCACCCTGGTGATTTTCCTAGTGGTAACGATTGGGGCGCTTACCGCCAACACCCTGCCCAATGTGAACCTGTCGCCGGTGGTGTTCGTGCTGATATCCGCTCTGGCGGGGATTTTGCTGAAGAACTGGGGGGCGAAGAAGGCATGATTTACTTACAACTGTTCTACGAATTTTTTAAAACCGGACTCTTTGCCATCGGCGGCGGCCTGGCCACTCTGCCCTTCCTCTACAACCTCTCGGACAAGACGGGGTGGTTCAGCCACACGGATCTCACCAACATGATCGCCGTCAGCGAGTCTACCCCAGGCCCCATCGGCATCAACACAGCCACCTATGTGGGCTTTACGGTAAAGGGACTGCCGGGGGCCATTGTGGCCACCCTTGGGCTGGTAGCGCCGTCCATCATTATCATCCTGATCATCGCCTATTTTCTGAAGGCCTTCCGGGACAGCCGCCTGGTAGACGCCGCCTTCTACGGCCTGCGGCCCGCCTCCACAGGGCTGATCGCCGCAGCGGGTATTCCGGTACTGATCACCTCTCTGCTGACGGTGGACAGCCTCTATGCCCTCCTCAGCGGCGGCATGACGGCGGGGATGATCAAGTGGCCTGCAGTGGCGCTGGCGGTGGTGATTTATGTGCTCACCAACTTTGTAAAGAAGACCAAGGGGCTCCACCCCATTTTGTTCATTGCCTTCGCGGCGGTGGTGGGAATTGTGTTCCGCCTGGGAGGCGTGTGATCGCATGGGGAGCGGAAATTCTTCTCGCTCCGGTTTCCCTATTTCTTTTGCGGCGGCCTCCGATGTCCGGAGGCCGCCCGTTTTTTAACGGGATTCTGAAAAAAGGTTGCACAGCGGCGTGCAACGGAAAGCCGGTACACCATGACAGGTGTACCGGCTTTTTGTCAGGCCCGCTGAGGAGAGAGGCCTTTCCTCTTTGGGGAAAGGTGGCGCGAAACGCCGGATGAGGGGAGACGAAGCTGGTATAATTTAAAACAAAAAGGAGAATTTCTGTTGAATTATACGGAAAATTATCAGCTGCCCCAGTGGGTGGCTTCGGACCGGGTCTTGATGGCAGACTTCAACGACGCCATGTCCAAGACCGATCAGGCCCTTCTGGGTCTGGAGGAAAAATCTCTGTTCACCAAATTGAAGGAGGTCACGGTACCTGCTCAGAGCGAAGATGTGACATTGGATATCAGCGGTATTGACTGGGGGGCCTACCGGTATGTGCTGTTGGACGCGGCGCTGAACGGCTACGGCGACTGCGAGCTGCGGCTGAACGGTTCCACCCAGTATTCCTATGTCCGCCTGTCGGATTCCTCCGGGTCCGGAAGCGGCTTTGCTCTCATGTTCATGCCCGGCCATCTGTGGTGCCGGTTTTTCGTTGGGAAAGACGCCTCCCTTCCCGCCCAATCCGTCAGTATGGGGAAATATCTCTGCTATAGCAATGAAGGTCCTGCCTATCAGGACATCGCCACCCTGCAGCTTGTGGTATCCTATGACAGATACTATATTTCTGCAGGCTCCAAGCTTACCTTCTGGGGAATGAAGTAGGTTTCCGAAAATATATAAAAAGAGATCCCGGGATAAACCCGGGATCTCTTTTCGTTTGAAACCTATCGCAAAGACAAGCTCAAATTAATACTTGTTTCCAGTGATGAAGATGTAGGAAACAGTCTTGGCGCCGGCGTTGTCGGAACCGTTGTAGATGTAGGACACCTCGAAGCCCTTCACCTCGTTGTTCTTGATGCCGTCAGCCATCTCCTTCAGGGAGTTGTAGGAGATACCGTCGTCGGTGTACAGGTCGATCACCACAGCGTTCTTGCCGTTCAGGTCACTGTTGTGGCCGTTGCTGACATAGTCGCTGAAGTAGGTGTCGTTGGTGATGGTGTAGATCGCACCGGAGGCCACGGAGGTGGCGTTGTCGATCTTGGTGTACTCATTCAGAGCGTACACGCCTTCGTTCTCACTGTAGGTGTAGAACTTGTTGGCCAGCTCGTTGGGGCTGCCGATGCTCTTGTTGTACACGCAATCCTCGACCTTCTCGCCGTTGATGTAAGCAGTGAACACGGGCACGCGGGTACCGCTGGCGTTGTTCACATAGCCGGTCACGGCGGAGACGTACAGCAGGTTGGCGGTGTTGGCGGCGTCGTTATCGTTGGGGATCACAACGGCCACGATCTTATCGCCATCCTTGTTGAGGACGTAAACCAGGTCATACTTGGTGGTGGTGGAGCCAACCGCCTTCACACCGTCGTTGACAGTGATGCCGGTCACGTCGACGTTGTCATTGCCTCTGCTCAGGAAGATGAACTTCACATCGGAGTCGAAGTACTTGGTCTGGCCGCCCACGGTAGCGCTGGCAGCACCGGCGACGATGTACTGGTTCTCCTCGGTGTAGACCATATCGCCCGCGGCGAAGGTGTCGGCCTGGGCAACCAGCTTGTAATCAGCGCCGTTGGACACGTTCTTGCTGGTGTACTCGAAGGTCTTGCCCTGGATGGTGCTCTCATTGTAGCCCAGGTAGTTGGGGTTGGTACCCAGGTTCAGGCTGACCTCGTTGCCGTTGACATCCCAGCCCTGAGCGTACTTGACGATCTTGCCGTTCACCAGGGAGCTGTAGATCTCGTCAATGATAACCACGCTGTTGGAGGAGGTAACGTCGGTGGCGTAGATGGCGTAGCCGAAGCTATCCAGGTACACGTTGGTGATGGCGGTGCTGCTCAGAACGGTGTCGCGGTTCAGCTCGCCGTCCTTGGAGGTCCACATAGCGGACATGCTATAGGTGGTGCCGTCCACAACGATGGACTTCACATTCCGGTCGCTGCTCTTGGTGTTGATCTTGGTCAGAGCGCCGGAGACAACGGTGGGCTCAGCAATGGCAGCCACGCTGTAGTTGGTGCCGTTGTACAGAGGAGTGACCAGGACATAGTCGTCGGCCTTCATGGCGGACAGAGCCTCGTAGCAGTCGTTGTCGTCCTCGACAGCAGCCATGTTCATGAAGGTGATGGAAGCCTTATCCTGAACATCGTCCACGGTCTTCAGGGTGACGGAATCACTCTTCACGGAGTTGATCTGCATCAGCTGGGTCTTGATGACCACAACGGCGATGATCAGATCGGCAGTCTTCTCAGAGGTGTACACCAGGACCTGGGTGCCGTTACCGGTGTACTGAGGAATGTCATTGACTTTGTCAATGGCGGCGCCGGGCTTGCCGTTCACGGAAACATTCACGTTGTCGGCAACATCAAAGTCCTTCAGGCCCATAGCCTTGACCTTGTCGGCGGTGGTGTCGCCGGAGGCAGCAGCGGTGTAGGAGAAGGCGGGAGTCTTGGCATACTTGCCGATGGTCACGTTGGACAGGCTCCAGCTGTTGGCGGGACGGCCGAAATCATCGGTGGTAGTGTCGGTGGTGGTCAGCTTCAGCTTGGGGAAGTACTGCTCACCGAACTCCAGGGTGTAGTAGGCAGCGCTGTTGCCCTGGGTGGTAGCATCGATGTTCTTGTTGATGTCGCCGTTGTTGGAGGTGACATAGCTATACTTGGTGTTGCCGATGGACACGCTGGCGTCGCCGGTGGAGACGTCGATGGTGGTGCCGTCGTACTCAACCAGGGTGGCCTTGATGGTGTTCAGAGCCATCTGAGCGGCAGCCTCACGAGTGATGGACTCGGAGCCCACGAAGCTCTGCAGGTTGTTCAGCAGGCCGGCCTTGGAAGCCATGGAGGCAACCTTCAGGTTCCAGCCGGCGCCCACGAAGCCCTCGATGGTGGAGTCATAGCCCACAGCGCCCAGCAGCATCTTGGCGAAGGCATAGCCGGTCAGGGTGCCGGTGGGGTTGAAGGTGCCGTCACCGTTACCGGCAACGATGCCCAGAGAAGCGCAGTAAGCGATGTAGGGAGCGCTCCAGCGGGTGGAAGCCACGTCGGAGAAGGCGCTGGTCGTACCGGCCAGCTTCTCGGCGTTGTCGCCCAGGAGCATGGTGCAGATGATCTTGGCAGCCTGCTCACGGGTCAGGGTAGCGCTGGGCTGGAAGGAACCGTCCTCGAAGCCCTCCAGGACGCCGATGGCGTTCATCACGTCAACAGCTTCCTCGTAGCTGATATCATTGCTGTCAGTGAAATCAGCCGCGTTTGCGATGGTGACAAGGCTCAGGCTCATGACCAGGGCCAGCACCAGCGCGAGAACCTTTTTCAAGTTTCTCATGGTTGGATTTTCCTCCTTTTGAATTCTGCGATAAAGTTCGATTTTTTCCACAAAAGAAGCGAAACAATAGCGATTTGCGCACAAAAAGTTCGCCATCAGCGGAGTATTATCTCCCCTTATCTTTTTGTCGGAACGTCCGCACTTCGGAGGGATACTTCACCGGAGCACATACCGTGGCATGCCGGTCCCGTATCTGTCCCGGGGGTATCTCTCCCCCGCACTTGGTTCCGCATGCTTAATATACACGCACGTCAAAAGAATTGCAAGAGGTTTTCCGCCTTTGTAACATACTTGTAACAAAGGGCTCAGAGCTTTCCAGAAGGGCCAGAACCTGGGGAAACAGGGGTGTTTGGGGGAGTTTCAGAACATATTGCACTATTACCGATTGGAAGCGGGCCGTCTGTTGCACGGATCCGTGCAACCCCTCCCCCCTTTTTCAAAAAACTGCTCCCGCCAAAAACAGCGGGAGCAGTTTTTATTCCAGGACCACCGGTATCTCCGATACGCCGCAGCGCTCCAGAACAGCCAGAGCGTCCTCCGCTATCCTCTCGCCGCAGACCACCGCCGCCACGGCGGGGGGACAGGATACGGCGGGGACGGCGCAGATCCGCCCCAGAGCTCTCTCCAGTGGGACCGCCTCCCAAGGGGACAGCAGAGCCTCCCGGATGGAAAGGACCTGTTTCGGCGGCGTAAGGGTCAGGGGACCGGGAGCGGCGGGGCCCGGGCAGGGCAGGAAGGCCGCCTCCAGGCGGGCAAAGTCCGCCTCGGTGTTCCCCGGGCCGGTCATCAGCACCAGGTAATCCGCGTCGGCGTACTCGCACTCGATCCCCGCCTTCCGCAGAAGGTCCGCCAGGGCCGTTCCCGGCAGGCCCTCCGCCGCCTCCACCACGATCTTCAGGGGCTCCCCCTCCGGCACCCGCCAGCCCAGGCGGCGCAGCCGCGCCTTTGTCTCCGCCGTCCGTGCCGCCGCCCGCTGGAGCTTTTCCGGGCCCTTCCCCGCCAAAAAAGCATTGCAGCGATCCAGAGATTCCAATATTAAATAGGAAGGGCTGGTGGAGCCGAAGAGACCCATGGCCTCCCGGGCGTAAGGGGCGTACCGCTCCGCCGCGGTCTGGGACAGGTGGAGGCAGGCCCCGCCGGTGAGCACCGGCAGCGTCTTGTGGCCGGAGTCACAGCAGAGATCCGCCCCCAGGTCCATGGGGTGCATCGGCTCCTCCAGAAAATGGAGATAGGCCCCGTGGGCGTTGTCCACCAGCAGAGGCACGCCGTAAGCGCGGCACACCGCCGCCAGCCCGCCCACGGGCTGGAGATGGCCCAGATAGTCCGGGGAGGTGAGAAACACCGCCGCCGGGAGGGGGTCCATGGTCCGGAGCGCCTTCTCCAGCCCCTCCGGGCTGACCGGGCAGCGGAGGAGCTGGTAGTCCCCCTCGGGCCACAGCCATCTCACATCCAGGTCCAGCAGCCCCGCCCCCTGGAGGAAGGCCTTATGGGCGTTCCGGGCGGCCAGAATGGTGGTCCGGCCCTTCGGGCGGCGGATGAGCGCCAGCATGGCCTTCAGGCACTGGGAGGAGCCTCCGGCGGAGTAGAAGGTACGCCCCGCACCGAAGAGGGCGGCGGCGTTCTCCTCGCTCCGGGCAATGATGCCGTCGGCTTCATAGAGGGAGTCGGCCCCGTGGATTTCCGTCAGATCCAGGCTCTCCCAGCCCATAGGACCTCTTCCCTTGTGGCCGGGCATGTGGAACCGCACGGTACCGCTGTCGGCATAGGAGCGGGCAAAGTCGAAGACAGGGGTATCCATCACAGGTCCTTTTCCGCAATCTGGAGCATAATGGCGCACTCGATGCGTTTTTTGAACAGCTCGCAGCCCTGGCGGTACACGCCGCCGATGGAGCCGGTGGCATGGTAGGCGTTGGCGGCGCAGCCGCCGGAGCAGTAAAGCCGGGCCCAGCAGTCCCGGCACTCGGGCCGGGAGTAGGCATTGCAGGACCGGAATTCGCTGCGGACCGCCTCGTTGGTAACGCCGGTCCAGATGTCTCCCAGCTTGTACTGCTCCTCTCCCACGAACTGGTGACAGGGGTAGAGATCGCCCCAGGGGGTCACCGCCACGTACTCCGTGCCGCTGCCGCAGCCGGACAGCCGCTTGTGGATGCAGGGGCCGCCGGTGAGGTCCAGCATGTAGTGGTAGAAGGTGAAGGGGCGGCCCTCCTTTTTCCGCTTGAGCATCTCCTGGGCCAGAATCTCATACTGCTCCAGCACGATCTTCACGTCCTCCTCGGTGAGAGCGGCAGGGTCGTCGGGGGCGCAGACCACCGGCTCCATGCTCAGCCGGTCGAAGCCCAGGTCCGCCATGTGGAACACGTCCTTGGTAAAGTCCGGGTTGGCGTGGGTGAAGGTACCCCGCATATAGTACTCCTTGTCCCCCCGGCGGCGGACAAACTCCTGGAACTTGGGCACGATCCGGTCGTAGCTGCCGTTGCCGGCAAAATCCACCCGCAGCCGGTCGTGGATCTCCTTCCGGCCGTCCAGGCTCAGCACCACGTTGTGCATCTCCCGGTTGCAAAAGTCGATGACGTCGTCGTCAATGAGCATACCGTTGGTGGTGAGGGTGAAGCGGAAGTGTTTTCCCGTGTCCTTCTCCCGCTCCCGGGCGTAGGCCACCAGGTCCTTCACCACCTGCCAGTTCATGAGGGGCTCGCCGCCGAAGAAGTCCACCTCCAGATTCCGCCTGGTGCCGGAGTGTTCGATAAGGAAGTCGAAGGCCCGCTTGCCCACCTCATAGGACATGATGGCCCGCTCCCCGTGGTATTTGCCCTGGCTGGCGAAGCAGTAGGAGCAGTTTAAGTTGCAGGTGTGGGCCACATGGAGACACATGGCCTTGATGACCTGCTCGTTTTTCTCCTTGAACCGGCCCGCAAGCTGGGCAAACTGATCCTCGCTGAAGAGCTTGCCCTGGGCCTCCAGGGTGCGGATATCATCGAGACAGGCCCGGAGCTCCGCCTCATCGACCCCCTCCAGATGGCCCCAGCGTTGGAGCGCGTCGGCGATCAGGGTCTCCTCATCGGTCGTTTTGTACCCGGCGATCAGGTCATAGGCCACCTCGTCCACCACGTGAATGGAGCCGGAGTTGGCGTCCAGGACGATGTTATAGCCGTTGAGTTTGAATTGATGTACCATGCCGTCCTCCCAAAAAGGTATGGGCCCCTGGGGCCCGGTATGTGGTCCAAAGAAAAGGCCGCCTCATTCCGGCGGCCTTTCGCTTTTTTGCTGGTTTTACTTGTTGGCGTTCTCGCACTTCTGGTTGGCCACGCCGCAGGAGGTCTTGCAGGCGGACTGGCAGGAGGTCTGGCACTCGCCGCAGCCGCCCTTCTTGGCGCTCTCGCAGAGGTTGCGGGTCTCGATGGTCTTGATTCTTTCCATATTGAACATCTCCCAATATTCGGTGGATTTGTTCCCATCCGCCGGGCTTCTCCGGTGGAGAGGTCACATTCTTACTTCATGAGCATACCACGGGCCTCCGCCCTTGTCAAGCCCCCAGCAGCACCGCCAGGTGGTAGACGATGACGCTGACCACATAGGCCACCGCCAGCTGCCATCCCAGGCACACCGCCGTCCACCGCTTGCTGTTCATCTCCCGGCGGATGGTGGCGATGGCCGCCACACAGGGGGTATACAGGGCACAGAAGGCAATGAAGGCCAGGGCCGCAGCCGGAGAGAATGTCGCCGCCATGGCCACGCCTGCTCCCGCGTAATCCGTCAGGGAGAAACCGTAGAAGAGGCTCATGGAGCTGACCACCGCCTCCTTGGCAATGAGACCGGTGAGAAGGGCCACCGCCGCCTGCCAGAAGCCGTAGCCCATGGGGGCAAAAACAGGGGCGATCACCCCGCCGATGGAGGCCAGAATGCTCTGATCGATGCTCTCCACCATCCGCAGGCCGGTGTCAAAGTTCTGCAGGAACCACAGCACCACGCTCATAGCCAGGATGATGGTACCCGCCCGGGTGAGGAAGTCCCGGACCCGCTCCCACACATGGAGCCAGATGTTCTTCAGCGTGGGCATCCGGTAGGGGGGCAGCTCCAGAAGGAAGGGAGCGGGTTCCCCTTTGAAGAGGGTATTCTTCATGACGATGCCGCTGATGACGGCCATCACCAGACACAGCACATAGATGGAGAAGACGATAAGGCCGCTGTAGGCGGGGAAGAAGGCGGCGGTCATCAGGGCATAGATGGGCAGCCGGGCCCCGCAGGACATGAAGGGCACCAGCAGAATGGTCATCCGCCGGTCCTTCTCATTCTCCATGGTCCGGGCCCCCATCACCGCGGGCACCGTGCAGCCAAAGCCCATGAGCATGGGGATGAAGGCCTTGCCGGAGAGGCCGAAGTGGCGCAGCGTCCGGTCCATGACGAAGGCGGCCCGGGCCATGTAGCCCGTGTCCTCCAGCATGCTGAGGAAGAGGAACAGCACGGCGATCTGGGGCAGAAACACCAGCACGCCCCCCACCCCGGCGATGATGCCGTCCACCACCAGCCCCTGGACCCAGGCGGGGGCCGATATGGCGGAGAGCCACCCGGCCACCCCCGGCGTCAGCACGCCGTCAATGAACCAGGCCATTCCATCCCCCAGCCACTTGCCGGGGCCGGAGAAGGTGAAGAGGAACATCACCAGCATCATGAGAAGGAATACGGGGATGGCAAAGATCTTGTGGGTCACCACGTCGTCGATCCGCTCAGTGACCGTCTTCTTCCCCTCCCGGTTGGGCTTCTGGACGGCGTAGCGCACCGCCGCCTCCACAAACCGGTAGCGGCTGTCGGCGATCATGGTCTCCCGGTCCCCCAGAGGAGCCGCCGACTCGTACTCCTGGGCGATCTGCTCAATGCGCTGGCGGGTGGTCTCCCCCAGCCCCAGGGTCTTTGCCACATCCTCATCCCCCTCCAGCAGCTTGATGGAAGCCCAGTGGGAGGGAATCCCGACGCTATAGCACCGGTCGTGGATGATCTCGGTGATCCGGTGGTGGATGGCGTGGGTGAAGTCGTCGTAGAGGTCGTCGGGCTCCAGGGTGAGTCCGGTGTGCATCATGTGGTGGGCCCGGCGGACCAGCTCGTCGATGTTGTAGTTGTCCCGGGCGGAGATGGGAATCACCGGAATCCCCAGCCGTGCCGACAGCCGGTCACAGTCGATGGTCACCCCCTGCTTCTCCACCTCGTCCATGAAATTGAGAGCCAGCACCGTGGGCCGCTCCAGCTCCAGAAGCTGGATGGTGAGATAGAGGTTCCGCTCCAGGTTGGTGGCGTCTACAATGTTGATGATGGCGTCGGGCTTTTCATCCAGAATGAACCGCCGGGCCACAATCTCCTCCATGGAGTAGGGGGAGAGGGAGTAGATCCCCGGCAGATCCACCAGGGTGAAGCTCAGCTCCCCCACCTTGGCGATGCCCTCCTTCTTTTCCACCGTCACGCCGGGCCAGTTGCCCACGTACTGGTTGGAGCCGGTGAGGGCGTTGAAGAGGGTGGTCTTCCCCGCGTTGGGGTTGCCCACCAGGGCCACCTTCCACTGGTGCTTGTCGTGCTCGGTGGCGTCGTACTGCCGGGGGTGCTGGCGCTGCTCGTGGATGTGGGAGCGGCGCATGGCCTCCAGAGCGTCCTTCTGCTCACAGGCCATGGCGCACTTGCCGCAGTCCCCGTGGCACTTGCCCCCCAAGTGGTAGGCCGTCTCCGGCACCGCCTCCGGCCGCTCCCCGTCCGGAGCGGGCTCCACCAGAATCTGGGCCGCGTCCTCCCGCCTCAGGGACAGCTCATAGCCCCGGAGGGACACCTCCAGGGGGTCTCCCATGGGGGCCACCTTCACCAGCTTCACGGCGGTGCCGGGGGTAAGTCCCATGTCCACCAGCCGCCGCTTCACCGCCCCCCGCTGGTTGCCCACCTGGCGGATCATGCAGCACTCGCCCACCGCCAGGGCATTCAATGTCATGTTGTCTTCCTTCATACCAAGTCTCCCCTGCCGGCCCTGCCGGCTCTCTCACAATCTCATAGAATTAGCATAGGCAAACAGCCCCTCCCTGTCAAGCGTACTTTTTGCCAAATTTCGGGGATTTCTCCAGATACTTTGTCTTGCTCCCGCCCTGTTTCCCACGGTACAATACCGCCGGAAAGGAGGCCCTCTATGAAACGACTATTTTCCCTTGCCATGGCCCTGGCAATCACCATGCTGCTGATGCTCAGCGTATCCGGCAGCGGTGGCCGCAGGGTTGTGACGGTGGTGCTCAAAGGGGAGACCGTAACCTTTGACACCCCGGCGTACATCGAAAACAACCGCACCATGGTGCCTCTCCGGGCGGTGGCGGAGGCCCTGGGGCTGGAGGTGACCTGGGACCAGACCAGCGCCACCGCCTGGCTGTCCGACGGAAGCTGGTCCCCCTCTCTCCGGGGCCGCACCATCGTGGTGGACCCGGGCCACGGCGGCGCCTCCACCGGGGCGTCCTACGGCGGGGTCAGGGAGAGCGCACTGAATCTGTCCATTGCCCAGGCGCTGGCGGAGGAGCTGCGGTCCCTGGGAGCCAGCGTAGTAATGACCCGCAGCTCCGACAAGGACATCTCCCTTGCCGACCGGGCGGCCATGGCCAACCGTCTGAAGGCGGATCTGTTCCTCAGCGTCCACTGCAACGTCAGCCCCACCAATCCCTCCGCCAAGGGGGTCTACACCGCCTACCACGGCGGCAGCGCCCAGAGCCGCCGGGCGGCGGAGCTGTTGAAAAACGCCATGGTGTCCTTTGCCGGGGTACCGGACATGGGGGCCCACGACCGCAGTGATCTGGCGGTGCTGCGGCTGACGGACATGCCGGCAGTCCTGCTGGAGTGCGGATTTATGAGCACTCCGGAGGAGCTGGCCCTCCTGCTCCAGCCGGAGCACCAGAAAGCCCTGGCCCAGGGGGCCGCCTACGGCGCCGCGCTCTTCTTCAGCCCGCCGTCTTTATAAAGCAAGAAAGGATCCGGCAGGGAGACCGCCTCCCCGCCGGATCCTTTCCGCCTTCTCCAATGGTGCCCTTCCCGCTACCGGGCACAGCCGTCCTCCAGGCCCGGCAGCGCGCTCCACTGCTCCTCCCGGAACCCGACGGCCACAAAGCTCTCCCCCACCAGGATGGGCCGCTTGACCAGCATCCCATCGGTGCTGAGCAGCCGCAGCTGCTCCTCCTCGCTCATCTCCGGCAGCTTGTCCTTCAGTCCCAGGGCTTTGTACTGCAGCCCGCTGGTGTTGAAGAATTTCTTCAGCGGCAGGCCGCTTCTCTCCACCCACCCCCGCAGCTCCTCATAGGTGGGGTTCTGCTCCTTGATGTCCCGGTACTCCGGGACAATTCCCCGGTCCGCCAGCCATCGCTCCGCCTTGCGGCAGGTGCCGCACTTGGGATAGCACAATAACAGCATGGGTCCATCCTCCTCAGTATTCCCGCAAAACCAGCTCCGTGGCCCCCGGGTTCAATCCGATCTCCACCCGCTTCACCCTGGGGTGCCGGGCGTAGACCGTCCGCACCATGTCCCGCAGGGCATTGCCGGCGTGGTAGCCGTGGATCACCTCCAGGCGGTAGACGCTCCTTCCCGCCCGGCGGAGGGCCGCGTCCACCGCCGCCCGGGCCTGGGCGCAGTTCATCCCGTGGAGATCAATGGTGATGGTGCCGCCCGTCATGGCCCTCCCCCCTTTCGTCCCCCACAGGATACCACACCGGCGCCGTCTTTACAAGAGCGCCGCCCTGGGGTACAATAGGCCCAAACACGCCGTACCGGCGGAACAGGAGGCCCTTGGATGCCGCACGACTATTTCAACTGCACACTGTGCTATCTGGAAAACGACCGGGACGAGTACCTGATGCTCCACCGGGTGAAGAAGAAAAACGACGTCAATCAGGACAAGTGGATCGGTGTGGGAGGCAAATTCGAGGAGGGGGAGAGCCCCGAGGAGTGCCTGCTCCGGGAGGTGTGGGAGGAGACAGGCTACACTCTCACCCGCTACCGCCTCCGGGGGATCGTCACCTTCCAGGCGGACCCCTGGCCCGGGGAGTACATGTTTCTCTACACTGCCGACGGCTACGAGGGGAGCCAGCGGGAGTGCAGCGAGGGGGATCTCCAGTGGGTGTCCAAGGACCGGATGGAGGAGCTTCCCATCTGGGAGGGGGACAAGATTTTCTTCCGCCTGCTCCGGGAGGACCGGCCCTTCTTCTCCCTGAAGCTGGTCTATCGGGGAGACGAGCTGATCCGGGCGGTGCTGGACGGGGAGGAGATGGCCCTATGAAGGAGAAACTGCTCATCAGCGCCTGCCTTCTGGGGCGCAACTGCAAGTATAACGGCGGCAACAACTACCACCCCCTCACCGAAAAGCTCCGGGAGCGGTACGACCTGGTGCCGGTGTGTCCGGAGTGCTTCGGCGGCCTCCCCATTCCCCACGACCCCTCGGAGCGGGTGGGGGACAGGGTTCTCTCCAGATCCGGGGCCGACGTCACCGCCGCCTTTCAGAAGGGCGCGGAAAAGACGGTGGAGGCCGCCCGAAAGGCCGGAGCCAGAAAGGCGGTATTGAAGGAGCGGAGCCCCTCCTGCGGCTTCGGGGCCATCTACGACGGCACCTTCACCGGCACGGTGGTACCGGGGGACGGGGTAGCCGCCCAGGCCCTGGCGGCGGAGGGGGTGGCCATCTGGGGGGAGAGCCGGATGGAGGAGCTGCTGTGAACAGCGAAACCGACCAAAACAGCAAAAAGCAGCGCCCGAGGGGCGCTGCTTTTTTTGCAGTGGTTACCGGTGGCTCTTCCGCTCGGCCTCGCAGTAGGCGCAGCGGTAGGTCCGCTTCTCCGGATCGCTGAGGAGGAAGATGGCGTCCAGCTGCTTCTCGTCGGTGGTGATGCACCGGGGGTTCTTGCAGTGGATCACGTTCACCAGCTTCTGGGGCAGAGCCAGGTGCTTCTTCTCCACCAGATGGCCGTCCTTGATGATGTCCACGGTGATATCCGGGTCGATGTAACCCAGCACATCCAGGTCGATGTCGATGGGGGAGTCGATCTTGATGATGTCCTTTTTCCCCATCTTGCTGCTCTTGGCGTTTTTGATGATGGCCACCTGGCAGTCCAGCTGGTCCAGCTTCAGGTATTTATAGATCTCCATGCAGGCGCCGGCCTTGATGTGGTCCAGCACGATGCCGTTGCGCACGCTGTCAATATTCATTGCGGAACCCTTCCTTTCTCTTACGCCTTCAAATCCAGCAGCTTCATGATAAGCGCCATGCGGATGAATTTGCCGCAGCGCACCTGCTCAAAATACCGGGCTCTGGGATCGTCGTCCACAGACACGGCAATCTCGTTGACGCGGGGCAGGGGGTGGAGAATGCACAGGTCCGCCTTGGCGCTCTGGAGCTTGGCGGGATCCAGCACATAGGTGTCCTTCAGGCGGATATAGTCGGCCTCGTTGAAGAACCGCTCCTTCTGGACCCGGGTCATGTAGAGGATATCCAGCCTGGGCATGGCGTCCTCCAGGCTCTCCGTCTCCTCATAGGGCAGGCCCTTGCGGCGGAGGGCTTCATTGATATAGGCAGGCATCTTCAGCTCCTCCGGGGCGATGAACACGAAGTGGATGCCGGTGTACCGGGACAGGGCGTTGACCAGGGAGTGGACGGTGCGTCCGAACTTCAGATCGCCGCAGAAGCCGATGGTGAAGTTGTTGAGGCTGCCCCGCTCCCGGTGAATGGTAAGCAGATCGGTGAGGGTCTGGGTGGGGTGGTTGTGGCCGCCGTCGCCGGCGTTGATGATGGGCACCTGGGAGCGCCGGCTGGCGGCGAAGGGGGCGCCCTCCTTGGGGTGACGCATGGCGATGATGTCGGCGTAGCAGCTGACGGTGCGGACGGTGTCGGTGACGGTCTCGCCCTTGGCGGTGGAGCTGGAGGCGGCGGAGGAGAAGCCCAGCACGCTGCCCCCGAGACCCAGCATGGCGGACTCAAAGCTCAGCCGGGTCCGGGTGGAGGGCTCGAAGAACAGGGTGGCCAGCTGCTTGTGGGCGGCCACGTCCTGGTATTTGGCGGGGTTCTCCATGATGTCCTCAGCGGTGGCGATCAGCTGGTCGATCTCCTCCACGGTGAGGTCGGTGATGTCGATCAAATGGCGCATGACAGGTTCCTTCCTTTCTTTTCAGTGGATCCAGCTCTCGTCGGAGGGGTTGTTGCGGAAAGCGATCAGCCGCTCCTTGTCCTCGGGGCGGATGTAGCCCTCCTCCGCGGCCACCTCCACGGTGACGTCAAAGTTGGTGAGGCTCACATTGCGGACGTTGGCTGCGGCCAGCCGGTCCAGTCCCTTCTGCATGCCGTAGGTGTAGATGCTGACGATGCCCAGCACCTCAGCGCCGGCCTCCCGCAGGGCCTCCACCACCTCGATGCAGCTGCCGCCGGTGGAGATGAGGTCCTCCACCACGACCACCTTCTGGCCGCGCTCCAGCTTGCCCTCGATGCGGTTCTGGCGGCCGTGGTCCTTGTTGCCGGAGCGGACATAGCCCATGGGCAGGCCCATGATGTGGCCCACGATGGCAGCGTGGGCGATGCCGGCGGTGGAGGTGCCCATGAGGACCTCCACGTCGGGGTACTCCTGGCGGATGGTCTCCGCCAGAGCGTTCTCCACGGTGTTCCGGGCCTCCGGGGCGGTGAGGATCAGGCGGTTGTCACAGTAGATGGGACTTTTGATGCCGCTGGCCCAGGTGAAGGGCTCCTCCGGCCGCAAAAACACGGCCTTGATGTCCAGCAGCGCTTTCGCGACGATCTCTTCGGTCTTCATATTCCAAATTCCTCCTTCGGTGAATTAACCCACAAACTCGCTGACGCAGCGGCGGTAGGCGGCCACAGGGTCCTCCGCCCGGGTGATGGGGCGGCCCACCACGATATAGTCGGAGCCGATCTCCTTGGCCCTGGCGGGGGTGGTGACCCGGACCTGGTCCCCCACGTCCCCGTCGGCAAAGCGGACGCCGGGGGTGACGGTGAGGAAGGACTTGCCGCAGACCTCGTGGACCTTGGCGGCCTCCAGGGGGGAGCAGACCACTCCGTCCAGGCCGGAGTCGGCGGCGTTCTTGGCGTAAGACATCACCACCTTGTCCAGGGGCTGGTCGATGAGCAGTTCCTTTTGCATCCGCTCCTCGCTGGTGGAGGTCAGCTGGGTGACGCCGATGAGGAGGGGACGGCTGCCGTCGGGCCGGGTGAGGCCCTCCAGCGCGGCGGTCATCATGGCGGCGGTGCCGGCGGTGTGGAGGTTGCACATGTCCACATCCAGGCGGCTGAGCACGGCCATGGCGCTCTTGACAGTGTTGGGAATGTCGTGGAGCTTCAGATCCAGAAAGATCTGATGCCCCCGGGCCTTGATCTCCCGCACGATGGCGGGGCCCTCGGCGTAGAACAGCTCCATGCCGATCTTCACATAGGGCTTCTCCTCGGTGAACTTGTCCAGGAAGGTCAGCGCTTCCTCCTTGCTTGCGAAATCGCAGGCGATGATAACATCCTTACCCATGCATAACTCCTTCCATATTCCTTCGTATCCTACTTGTATGTCCGTTTCAGCGCAAAAAAATTCCGGCCCTGTTCAAACTGCATTGTCTGAACAGCCGGAATCCCTGACACTCACCGATACCATAGGGAAAAAGGAAATACCAATGCCACCAAGCATCCGCGCATTCAAAATCTGCCGCTCATATCGCGCGCCCATGGTGGTCCTCCTTTCCTGGTCGGTGACTCAAATCAATTTATTTTACAGACAACCCCCGCGGCTTGTCAACCGGTAAGTTCCCCAAAAACAGCCCGCGCATTTTGCCTCTTTTGCCGGTTTCTGTCGAAATTGCAGGGAGGGGCCGCCGCCCCTCCGGCGGCCTTGTCAGAGGGGCAGCGTGACGGTGATGGTGAGGACCGCACCGTCAGGGCACTCCGCCCGGATCTTCCCCCGGTGGGTCTTTACAATGCTGCGCGCAATGGAGAGGCCCAGTCCGTAGCCGCCGGTCTGGCTGCTGCGGGACTGGTCCCCCCGGTAGAACCGGTCGAAGAGGTGACTGAGCTTCTCCTGCTCCACCGGCCGGTCTGTGGTGTTGGACACGGTCAGCGCCGCGTTCCTCCCCTGCTTCTCCAGCCCCAGGGACAGCCGTCCTCCGGCGGGGGAATACTTCAGGGCGTTGTCCAGCAGGATGGACACCAGCTGGCGGATGGCCTTCTCGTCTCCGGTAAAGGAGAGCATGGGCTGGATGCGGAAAACAAGCTCCTTTTCCTGCTGCTTGACCGGCGCCCGGAAGGCGGCGGCCATCTCCTCCACCACATCGGAGAGGGGAAACGCAATCCGCTGGAGCTTGGGCTGGTCCTCCTCCATCCGGGAGAGGTAGATGAGGTCGTTGGTGAGCCCCGTCAGCCGCTGGGTCTGGCGGCGGATGTCGGCCAGCCATTGATTCTCTCCGCACTCCATCTCCGCAAGATCCGCGTCGGCGCTGATAATAGTCATGGGCGTTTTCAGCTCATGGCCGGCGTCGGTGATGAACCGCTTCTGCTTTTCATAGCTCTCCGCCACAGGGCGAACAATCCGGCTGGACAGAACAAGCAGCAGCACCAATACCGCCCCCAGCCCCACCGCGGCCAGGAGGAGGCTGGCCAGCAGGGTGGTGCGGAAATTGGAGAGGGCGCGGCTGCAATCCAGAAACACGATCTGCACGGCGTCTTCGCTGTCGGTGCGGAGGAAGCGATAGCCCTCCCAAAAGCCGCTGCGCTTCCCGGAGGCGGCCACGCTCCGGCCGTACTCCGCAGCCACCGTCTCGTCCACGGCGGCGATCTGGCGGGTGTCGGTGGCGGTCACCCGGCCGTCGGCATCCATCTGCACCGAGAAAAACCGGGACTCATAGGGGGTCTCCGGGGAGAAGATCCGCCGGTGGGTCTGGTCTGTCTCCCACGTCCAGGGCGGCGGCGCCTCCTCCTTGGGAAGGGGCTGCCCCTGGGGAAAGACGCCCCGGTTTTCACTGAGGAGGGAGAGGATGGCGTCGGCGTCGGACACCACCTTCTGATAGCTCATGCAGTTGACTCCGCCCAGGATCACCAGCAGCACCGCCGTCAGGGACGCCATGCACACGGCGATAAGCTTGCGACGCAGCCGCTTGATCATACCCGCTCCTCCAGGGAGTACCCTACGTTCCGGGTGGCCCTGATCTGAATGTCCGCCTGAAGAGCCGCCAGTTTCTTTCTCAGGTAGGAGATATACACCCACACCACGTTCAGCTCCACGTCGCTGTCATAGCCCCAGATCCGCTCCAGAAACCGCTCGGCGGGAATGATCTGCCGGGGATTGCGCAGCAGCAGCTCCATCATCTGATACTCCTTGTTGGCCAGGCGGTAGCTGCCCTGGGGGGAGGAGAGCTCAAAGGTGGCCTGATCCAGTGCGATATTACCGAAGGTGAGGCGGCTGGTGACCTGGCCCCCGGCCTGGCTGCGGGTCATGGCGCGGATGCGGGCCATGAGCTCCGCCGTGGAAAAAGGCTTGGTAAGGTAGTCGTTGGCCCCCATGTCCAGACCGGCCACCTTGTCCTCCACCTCCGACCTGGCGGTGAGCAGCAGCACCGGCACGGGGTCCCCCCGCTCCCGCAGCCGCCGCAGCACCTCCAGGCCGTCCAGCTTCGGCATCATGATGTCCAGAATCACGCCGTCGTAGTTTCCCGTCTCCAGGTAGGCCAGGGCCTCCTCCCCGTCGTATACCGCGTCGGCGGCATAGTTGTTCTTTTCCAGCAGGGCTACCACAGCCCGGGACAGGGAGCGCTCGTCCTCGGCCAGTAAAATACGCATGGGCATACCTTCTCTCTTCCGTGTCTTTGTCCTGCAATCAGCATATCCGCCCCGCCTTAAGCCCAGTTAAAAGGAGCCGGTTTCCACTTCCGCAAAAAGCCCCGCAGATCGTCCGCATTGTGCGCCCCCGGCCCCATACCGGGTCAGCCGCGTCAGGCGGCGGCCTCACAGCCATCCGCCCTCCTCCAGCTGACGGATCAGGCTGGCAGCCTGTTGGTAGTAGGACGAATCGTCAGCGCCGGTCATTTTCTTTCCTGCGGTCTCAAACTCCTCCAGAGCCCGCTGATACTCCCGCTCCGACGGGTCCTTGCGGTCCTCCACCGCAATCAGGAGCACAGAGCGCAGCGCATGGGGCACATAGTCCCGGGGAAAGGCAGCCTCATACGCCGCAAGCGCCTGCTCCGCCGCCTGGTAGTCGCCTTGTTCGTAATAGACGGAGTAGAGATTGGTGTAGAGGTAGTCTTTGACCACCCCCTGCTCGATCACCAACGCAAAGCATTCGGCGGCTTTTTCCAGATAATCGTCGGGAACGCCGGGGTCCGTATGGTAGGCCTCAAAGTACGCCAGGGCCAGCATCTCCCAGAGGGTGCTGTCATAGCGAAGGCCGTAGGCAGTGATGCCGCCGGCCAGCAGCGCCGCCTCTTTTGTGGCAGGCGTCGCAATGGGCGAGGAGCCAGTTCGGGCCAAACCGGAGCATTCCCGGTAGACCTCCGCCAGAGAGCGCAGCGCCCGTTTCTGCAAGGCGGGATCCTCCGTCCGATCCAAAACAGATTGAAACCCATCCTCCGCCTCCAGATAGTCCCCTTTGGCGAAAGACACCTCCGCTTGGACATACTCCAGCACATCGCCTTCCGCCCCCGCCTCTGTCATCCGCTCCAACACCTCATCCGCCCCGTCGAGATCTCCCAACCGTCCCAGGCAAACCGCATAATCCCGCATAGCAGAGGCCGTGATGTCGCCCCCTGCCGTACTCAACCGGAAAAACGAGGCGGCCGCGGCATATTCCCCGGTTTCAAAGTAGGCGGCTCCCAGAATTTCGCTGAGCTGATTCTGCACAGACAGGTCGTAAGCCTTTCCCATGGCCAGCTCATCTTCAATATAGGCGGTACAGCCCTCATAGTCTCCGCCGCAATAGAGGGCGTAGGCATAGGCCGTGCAGGCCGCCGGGTCCTCCGGAAACAGCTCCTGCGCCTCCAGCAGCAGGGCTTTTGCCCGCTCTGCGTCTGTTTCGCAGAGTTCCTTCCCCTCCTGCACCAGCTGCTGGTAGGTCTCCGCCGCCCTCTGCCGGTGCTGCCAATAAAATGCCGCTCCGGCGGCGGCCGCCACACAACAGAGCAGCGCTGCTGCGCACCGCTGCCACAGGGCCCGTTTTTTTCGGGGCCTCCCTCCGTCCTGCCTCTTCTCCTCTTCCCTCTCCGTCCACACGGTCTGTGCCTCGGACAGCGGGTCTTTCCGTTCAAGAACGCCCTCCGTCTCCGGGCCGGCGTCAAAGGAACCTCCCCCCATCTCCTCCGCTCCAGCCCCTTCCCCATCCGGGGAAGCGGACGCCACCACATAGCGATTTTCCGCCAGGATCAATTCGTCTCCATCCGGATAGATGAGTGCCGCATCCTCCTGATCATAGCAGATGGCCTCCAATTCCCGCCGCATCTGTGCCGGGCTGGAGTAGCGCTCCTTCGGATCGTAAGCGCAGGCCTTGAGGACAATCTCTCCCAGACGGCCCTCCCCATAAAACGGCGGCGGAATCGTTTCGCCCCCCAGTCTTCTGGCCAGCGCCTCCTCCCGGCTTTGCGGCGTAATGGGCTGCGGCGCAGGAGGCAGAAAGGGCGTCCGGTTCTTATTCAACAGCCGGTAGAGCACGATCCCCAGGGAGTAAATGTCCACGCTGAAGCCGTACTCCGTTCCCCGGTACACCTCCGGCGCCATGTAGTGATAGGTGCCTTTTCGGGAGAGGCCGGAGGCGGTCCGCTCAATGGTTCTTGCTATGCCGAAATCCCCCAGTTTGAAATCTCCGTTGTCGGACACAAAAATATTTTCCGGCTTGATGTCCCGGTGAATGACATTGTACTTCTGGCACAGCTCCAGAGCACGGCACAGATCAATGCCCAGGCGGATGATATCCCGCCGGGCAAAGGGATGTTGGTAGGCGTAGGGCAGCAGGGGGTGCAGCAACTCCATCCGAATCAGGATCTCCCATCCGATCTCCCCCTGACGCCGGATCACCATATGGTCCTCATAGCCCACTACATTGGCCGTTCCCTTCAGGCGGGCCATGATGGCAAACTCCCGGACAATATCCTCCACCATGCCGTAAAAATACCGCTCCGCCTGGGATTTGGTCATTCCCTCCTCCAGAACGGCCCGAACCTCCTCCTGACTTTGGGGCACAGTGATCACCTTCAGCGCCGCCCGGTAGACCTGTCCAAAATCCGTCCGCTGGATCTCATAGACTGTGCCAAATCCACCTTTTCCAAGTTGTCGTACAATCGTCCAGCTGCCAAACACTGTGGCGCCAATGGTGTTGATTCCCATTTTGCCCCCCTCGGTCTGTCGGGAAAATCCAGCTGTCTGTGCATCCCGGGCATAAATCTGTCTTTTTCCGGTATTTCCATATTATTTAGTGTACCTTGATTTTTCCAAAAAGTACAGAACTTTATTTCCCTCCATCGCCGACAACGCCGCTGCCTGACTGCCAAATTTCTATACACAACAAGAAGAGGACCGGGAGCGCTGCTCCCGGTCCTCCTGTTGCTTTTCTGATACGGGGACTTCGTCCCTC